>JAUYMA010000011.1 GCA_030698805.1 Nanobdellota archaeon | reverse complement strand
ATAAGTTGCGATAGCACCGGCAAGAATTAGAATTAAGCCTAAAATAGAAAAAAATCTAGTCTTAGTAATATTCACCTCAAGCTTCATGCTTTTATATAAAATTACTAGTATTTAAATTTAGTGCATAAGTCAGTGTTGAACACCATTATACTCTATAGTTAAGGGGACTTCTTTTCTCTTCAAAAGGTATTTATGAAAGCCTTGTTCCACATATCTCCTAGCATTAGAGTGATATTCTATTGGATTCCCCTCATAAAGTCCACGATTCATACTATAAAACTCCTGATAAAGTCTGCACAATACACGATCTGATTCCGAAGCAGGTATCATTTTCTCGTTAATTATTTCTGGCAAAACTCTCTGCAACAAGCAAAGGAAATAGGATAGTAGCATCCCCAAAAACTTTTACACTTTGTGCTTCAGGCAAGATTTTTCCCCAGGAAATTGCCTCTTCAGGCAAAGCGCCGGCATCACTCCCATCGAATTCTTGAGAAGTATTGATGTAAACTGCATAATCTGCCCCGTTCCTAAGCATATTTGCATTTAGTATCGCATGCTTTACAACTCCGGCCCCTAATATAACCATCCCCGATTTTTTCAGGCCAATAGTGGCATTATTCAATCTTTTAGTATCTTCAACTAAATCTATCTTAAAGTCAGAATGCTTAAAGCTAAAGAAGTAAATATTATCCCCTAATGCCCCATCGCTTAAAGCAGGGCAATAAACTGGAATCTTGTTTTTCCATGCCCAATAATAGATGCTCTCTTTATTATTAATTTTCTCCCCCATTTTCCAGATGATATCGCTTCCGCTCAAGATTTTCCCGGTTTTTTTCTGTTCTAAATAAATCTCTTCCAATAGAGGCTGCATAAATCTCTCAAAATCCACATACCTATTATTGGGAGCATAAATATTGCCTATCCGATTAATGCCTTTCTTCCTCAATTCCTTTCCAGAAGCCCTAAAATCTCCCAAAACAAAATCTCCAAGACACTTGATTATATCTTCTTCGATTCCGCCAGTAGTTGTGACAATAACATTCACCTTTTTATGTTCTGCAAGATATCTAAAAATGTCTCTCAATCCAGAGCTGACCATATTGCTGGTATATCCCAAAAAAACAAATGCCTTTTCTTTAATCATTTCTCTTGTGATATCAATTGCCTGAGAAAAATGAGTTGCCTGGAATCCTGTACTTCCAAAACTTTTAATAATTTCTTTATAATCTATCCCTTGGTTAAAATTATATCCTTTAACCGAAATGCCTGAAGCCTCTCTACTCTTTCTAAGCAGATTTTTCCTAGCTGTCTTCTCATTATCCATATTAAAATATAGAATTAGCCTATATAAATCTAAAGGATAGAGGCCTTACTTCCCGCCAAACCTTCTTTGCCTCTTGCCAAAAGATTTTACCGCCTCTCTTAAATCTGAGGAGTCAAATTCCGGAAAATACTTGTCAGTAAAGTAAAGTTCCGCATAAACGGATTGAAAAGGCATGAATCCGGAAGTCCTTTTTTCCCCTGAGGTCCTTATTATTAGATCTGGATCAGGAATCCCTTTAGTATCCAAATAATCAGAGAAATCTTCTTCTTTGATTATCTTTTTACCCTGTCTAAGAGCCAGATTTATAGCTCTAATCAGTTCATCTCGCCCCCCATAATCCAAGCACAGCAAAACATTAAATTCATCAAAGTTTTCAGTGAGCTTCTCCAATCGAGCCAGAGCATCCTTCAAACCCTTAGGAAATCTGTCCTTTCTTCCAATATGTCTAAATCTTATTCCGTTTTTCTGGGCCAATTCATAGAAGCTATCGATATTTTTTAAAATTAAGTCAAATATTGCTTTTATTTCAAAAGAATCTCTCTTCCAATTCTCAGTAGAAAATCCCCATATGCTCAGATACTTGCTTCCTAATTTTTTAGCTTCTGTAATCAATTCCAATATATGTTCTTTGCTTCCGGCAGTATAATGCCCAAAGCTTCCATGTATCCCTTTCTCCCTGGCCCATCTCCTATTGCCATCTGGAATTATGACAATATGATTTGGCGAATTAACCTCCTCTTTCATGAAAGACTTCCCCAATCTTCGCAAACTTTTAGCCTTGTCAATAAAGAAATTTCCCTCTCTTATAATCTCAAATCCACTATATTTAGCCTTAACCTGTTTTTTCTGAATGTTAATCTTATTTATTTTAGAAAATCCCGGATTTGATCTGATCCAAGTTGTAAATCCGGCAATTGGATTAGAATTTCCTTGCACCACTATAAGAACACCCCCATCACTTTGATTCATGACATATCCCTTTATTTGGTGCAAATCGCAGTAAGATTTGATAGTGTTCCTAAAATTCACACCTTGCACTCTGCCTTCAACCCTTATCTCAGCTTCTTCCATTTTAACCGCTAGCCTTAACAACTTCCTCTTCAAAGAGATTCTTAAACTTTTCCAGGTCATCCTTTCGAATTCTAGAGCCAATAGCCTCTTCATGCCCTCCTCCGGAAGCCCCTTCAAAGCCTACAATTACCTTATTGAAAATATCCCTTACTTTCTTGCCTCTAAGAGAAATATTGACGCCTCCTCCTTTAGAATAAGCTACTATTATATGCCTATTAGGATATAGATAAGATAATTCATTAGCAATTTCAGAACTTATACTCAAATCTCCAGAATATTCAAAGAAAACAACCTTCTCTCCTACCTGGGCTTTAGCTTTTTCCAATAAAACATCATATTTCTTTCTTATTTCGCTATATTTAATTCTAAAATTTTCATTGCCTTTGGATTCTGCAAATATCTCTTCAGGCCCTTTGCATTGAATCAAGAAATTTTGGAACTGCACCACATGAGTTATCGAGTCTTTAATTCCGAAACTTAAAGCTTGAGCAAGCTTCCCTATTTCACTTTTGTAAAGCGCATCGAAAGGTTTCTGAATGTCGTTCCTCCAAAGCTCAGGATATTTTTTAGCAAATTCTTCCTTAAAATCAGGTAGATAGTGATCTGCTATACAACCCATCATCGCAATCCAGGAATCCTCTTCCTTTTCTAAGATTTTATATGCTAAATAAGTGACTGGCTCTCCAACCCCTCCATTATGTGCCGAGTTGTAAAAATGAACATTTGGAAACTTATCCTTGTCATAAGGCTCTTTTCCTAAATCATGGTGGTCTATCCAAACAACTGGAATCTGAATTTTGTCCATCTCTTCCAGAAAGTCTTCGCCCACTAAAGGCTTGTCAAGAATGAATACATAGTCTGCATTCAATTCATGAACCTTATGAGCATACTGCGCATTTAAAGCAGGATAACTCTTGGCAGCAACTCCTTTACCTTTCCCGATAGCCCTTCTCAAAAGCACAAAACTGCATAATCCATCTGCGTCATTATCATAGTAAAAAAGGGGATTTTGCGCCTTATCCAGATGCCCTTTAATCTCTGCAATTTGTTCTTTGCTTAGCATATGAAAAAGAAATTTTGAGGCTATTTAAGGCTATGTTTTGAACTAATAGATAATCTCGCCCCTATTTCTAATCTGGTTCTCAAAAAGCTCTAAACTCTTAATCTCACCCATGTCGCTTAAGGAGTTCGCTTTGATTATATCCGAAGAGATTGTATAAAGAGTGTTATCCATGAATAAAGATCTCCTTATTTCCTTTTCATAATCGTACCCGTAATCTAAACTTTTATCACTAGAAAGATGAGTTATCTTGCCAGTCAAAACTATCCCTTTATCACTTATATTAAAGGCATATGCGCCCCTGTATACTACATCTCCATAAGCCCAGTCAGGCATTTCTTCATACGAATCATATCTGCTTTCATTTATCTTGGCGACACTTACAGGCAACACTAATAAGTTTCGTTTTTTATCGAATAAGAAAGCTTTATGCTCATGTAGTGCATAGCTATCACTGCCCCGATCTCCAATAATAGCCTTTGTTCTTTCTTTAGGTGAAGTTACATCGCTCACATCAAACAGAGCAATCTTTAATCCTTGATACAATCCAGATTCAGTAGTGTCTTTCCCTATTCCAATGATATGATTCTCATCATAAGGGTGAAGATAATCGGAGTATCCTGGAATTTTAAGATATCCAAGAACCTTTGGCTTTGCCGAATCTTTCAAGTCAATCACAAAAAGAGGATCAACTTGTCTGAAAGTAACCATGTAAGCCCTATCGCCAATAAATCTTGCTGAGTAAATTCTTTCACCTTCAGCTAAATTTTCAACGCTTCCTTTCATCTTCATATCGTTGCCCAAAACATAAATATGATTCAAACTTCTCCCATCCCAAGTATCTCCAGTGGTAGTCGCTATCCTTAAATCGCCCTTATATTGATCGAGAGAAAATTGATTCAAGATTCTTCCATAAACTTCTCCTTTATCATTGTACTCTATCTTGCCATTCTGAACTCCAATTTTGTGGATTACAGTTTTCTCGAGGTCTCTATTAAACTTTCTCTCGAAATCCGTAAAAGCTTCAGCGATATCTCTATCAAACTCTGCCTTATCCTCCTTGCTTAGCCCATCGGAATAATCCTTAATAGTCTCCTGGATTTTGCTCCATTTCTTTCTCAAAGAAAAATCGCTGCTCAGCAAACTTTTAACTTCATTGCTTTCTGCTCTTGGAAGAAGAGGGACTAAAACCTCTTCAACAAATTCCTCCAGTAATTCTTCCTGTGATGCCCTTTGTGACTTTCTAGTATAAGAGCTCAAATAAACGCTGTCTTCAGAAACATACAAAGCTCCATTTCTTCCAGTTAGATAAACTTCTTCATCTAAATTCCCATTTTCAATATTTAAAGAAGAGATTATAGAAAAGACGAAATTTTGATCAGAGCCGTCAAAATAATAAATATCGCTGGAAGGGATCGATCTCTCAACCCCATTTTCCTTAATCATGGGCAATACTTCCTCTTCATCAAACCCTACATTTACTTCTTTTTGTGAAACAGTATAAACATAATTTCCAATAAGCCTGGCATCCATATAATTGCCATCGATAGATATATTGCCTTCAAGTTTTGGTTCTGCCTTGTTTTTTATATCATAAACAAATATGAGCGTCTTAGGAATAATTCTTTGGTAATAGCACCCATCAGTCATGATAATGCACCTTGCGCTTTCAATCCCCACTTCTTTGATAGTTTCATATCCTGTTCCAAAAATAACTAGTTTATCCCCCTTTACAAAAATCTCATTAGTCTCTCCATAATATCGCCCATAATTATTTTGGCTTGGAGCAAATTCAGTCTCGCTCAATTTCCTCATTTCATTTGCAGGATAAGCATCAATAATAAATAATCTCCCTTTTGAAACTAGATAAATATATTTTCCATCATTTTTAACAAAATCAGGTTCATCTACTCCTTCAACTTGAATATTTGTTTGAGAAAATTCGCCTGCGCTTCCAGTGTTTGGAGCAGCCGCATCTGCAGATTTTGATTCCATAAATGCGCCGTCGAGTGCCCCGCTTCTTACCTCTCCGCTAAAAAAGCCAAGCCCCCCATAATTATTAGAAGTTAGGCTCCTTTCTTTGACAAAATCTTTTAACTCTCCATAAGAAGAGAATTTCTTCAATTCCCCGCTCCCAAATTCAGAATCTTTCTTTTTCTCAAAATTGATGATGCCGCTCTGAAAAACTAAGATTGCTATAACTAGCAAAGCGCAAATCCCGAGTATTCCAAAGAGTTTGGTTTTTTCTTGCATGTTGTATCTAAAATGAAGTTCTATTTAAATCGATTGATGACTTCAAATAGGTTTGAATTAACCCCATATTTTCCTCCTATTCCAAACTAAGAAAATTATAAGCCCGATAATTGAGCCTAGTAAAAACCAAAGCCATTCATAGCCAAAATTAACTAAAAGATTATATCCCTCGTAAGCCGCTTTCTGTCCGCCTTCACTGGCCGCGTCTTCTGCAGCAAATTCTATTATTTCAGAAGACCTTGCAATAGCAGTTTCGCTGCTCTTCTGTAAAGCGGCATCTCCATACGAAGGAGCAAGATTCCCACCCATAGCTTCTCGTTGGGAGAATCCAAAAATAAACTTTAATAAAAAGGCAATGATGCCTGAAATCACAAGAACAGGAATGACACTCATGCCTACCTTCCTAGGGGAAATAATTATCTTACGACTAGAAATTCTATATTTTTCAATTTTCTTCCCTTTTACACTCCACAAAACCCCTGAAGACTTCTCTATCAGGCCTGCTTCAATCAATTTTTCTAAATTATATCCTATTGTATTCAATGGAAGTTTCAAAGCTGAGGAGATCTCGCTTGCATTCATATCCTTTTCGACCAATAAACCTAAGATCTTCTTGCAGGTTTTATTTGACAAAGCCTCTGCTAACTTATCCGCCCTAGGATCATCTAAATCAAAGTTAATATACCTCTCTCCCATTTGCTAATTATGGTTTTAATATATATAAATCAATGGATAACTTCAAATCCAATTGAACTCAATACTACCTATTGAAAAAAAGAAATATTTAAATACTTACTTCCATTTTTCCAAACATGAACAAGTGGGTAGAAATCTTATTGGGTTTGATTTTAGTAATAGTTCCAATAGTATTGGCGTTTTATTCTCAATCCTGGGGCTCTTGGAATTTCTGGAGCGCAGCAGGCACAGTCTTTAAGGGGGGCCTATTCTGGGGAATTGTAGGAATGGGCGCATTATTTATCCTATTAGGCATCTCGGATCTAAAAGAGTAAGGAATTTTTCACAATCATATTACCATATATCTTACCTTGAGGGCTATCTTCATATTTTATTCCTTCGCCCTTATTATCTAAGATTAAATTTTTATAAGCGCTATTATGTTTTCCATAGCTCTGGCCGTTCACATCATTCCCTCCCAACCTTATGCCTGCCCCTTTATTATCAAAAATTAGGTTGTATCTAAAAATATTCCAGTCGCCTCTCGAATCAAATCCTCCTGAGTTTTCATCTTGTTGCCCGGTACAAATATTATATTCTACAGTATTATTCACAGATCCTTCTTTTATATCTACACACTCATTTCCTTGGGTGTTGAAATAGTTATGATGGATCCGGTTATTTGCGGATACATCCGCATCAGAGGTAGGATTTTTCCCATCTGCCCACTGGTTGCTG
>JAUYMA010000010.1 GCA_030698805.1 Nanobdellota archaeon | reverse complement strand
CGAATAAATTACAATCTTAATCAATACACCTTCTACTCTACTTCCATACCATTCCCGGACTAATTATTTGTACCTCATTTTTAACCTAGGGAGAATTGAATTAATAATATTAAACATCCTTGTGTGAAACTAGTTTCATGATTATTATTCCTTCAATACCACTACGTTAGTCATTCCTCTTCTCTTTCTTTCAAGCAGTCCAGAACCTTCAAGCCTATCGATTATTCTAGAGACCTTAGCTTTGCCAAAACCAGTCCTCTCAATGATATCTGCCTGGAACATGGCCCCATTCTCTTTTACAAGATTATATATTTCTTTTTCTTCAGCCTTGAAAGAGGAGAGGTCTACCTTCTTAACTTGCTTCTTTTCTTTTATTGTTCTAACAATCACTTCCTTTTCAGGTTTAGAGAAGGTTAGGACTAAACCAAATATAATGAGTACGCCTACAATCGCCAAAGAAAGATAAGTTTGTTTATTGACTGCATCATGCATCGGGCAGATTAATCCATGCTCGCCTGCACAAGTAGCAGTTATTACATCGTTCAATGCAGAATTGAAAAGAAAGATAATCAGGATTATCAAAACAGAGATACCCAAAACTATCAGTCCTACGTATTTATTATCCATATTTCTATTATCGGGAGAGGGTATAAGAACTTTGTGAATGATACTCGAATGCTTTATTAATCTATAATCTCTGTAAACTTCATGAAAAAGAAACTGCTTTTATTGTTTGCACTTCTTTTCTTATTAAATCTATTCTGGGAAGTAGCGCATTCTCCTCTTTATGATTGGAATCCTCAAATGCAAGATTATGCGCCTCATATCTTAGCTTATTCTTTTATGGATGCCGTTTATATTTCATTGCTCTTCTTCATTCTTTCCCTAAGAAATGGAAATATAAACTGGCTAAATAAGCCTAGAAAATCAGATTGCATCTTTATTGCAGTGCTGGGATTAATCTTATCTATGCTGATAGAGATAAAAGCGTTCTATTTGGATAAATGGTCTTATAATTCAATGATGCCTCAGATTTTTGGCCTCGGACTTTCCCCCTTATTACAATTAGCAATAACTTCACTGATAGCCATCTGGTTTGTTAAAAATGAATGATCTCTCGGCAATAAAATTAAAAACTAAACCCTGCTCACATCAGCATGGAAATCATTATCCTTCTAGGTCCGCCAGGCGCAGGCAAGGGTACGCAGGCAGACCTCCTAGCCAAAGAATTTGATTTTATTCATTTAAGTACAGGAGATCTTTTAAGGCAGGAAATTGCTAATCAAACTGAAGTAGGAAAAATAGCAGAAGCTCTAATCTCAAAAGGAAAATTCTTTCCGGACGACCTAATTATAAAAATAGTTTCAGACTATCTCTCTCACAATCTAGATAAGAAAGGAGTAATTTTAGATGGTTTCCCAAGAACCCTTCCTCAAGCAAGATATTTATCAGATTTATGCAAAAAATTAGAGATAAAAAAAGTAAAAGTGGTAAACTTAGAAGTTCATGAAGAAGAATTGGTTGATAGATTGATGAAGAGGGCGAAAGTGCAAAATCGTATAGATGATACGAGGGAAATTATTCATAAAAGGTTCGAGATCTATGAAAAAGAGACTTTACCTCTGATAGATTATTATTCTTCTTTGGGATTGCTGCAAAACACTAACGGAATAGGCAGGATAGAAGAAATCCATAAAAGTATATTAAAGATAGTAAAATATTAGTTTTTCCATAGCCTCTACTTTTATTCTTTCTAATTCATGATTCATTTAAAGACGGAGCAATAAATTATAAGTCTGTTAAGTTTAAAATAGTTATAAAGTAGAAATTCCAGAAATTATTTTAGAAATTTAAAGCAAAGGCACACCATTGTCTGATTCAAATTGCTGCCTGAGCGTCTTAGTATACCTTCTCGGCCGATCGAGGAGGTTTAAAGGAACTAATCCCTCTTGCACTGTCAATCCATCAGGATTAACTTCTCCACAGTCGGCAAAGAGGTGATCAGAGATTATTTGCTTAAAGTCTGTCACTTCAGGATTTTCTTCTCCGATTGGCAACTGGATTGTATGGGATCTCAGGCCGGTGTAAAGAGTTTCTCTCAACAACCCTCTTAAGCGCCCGAGGCCTACTCTCCCAATTTCTCTTTCATCTGCATAGCCTCCAAATACATCTCTTCTCACAGGGCAAGCAGGGAGATATCTTGTTTCTTTATTCATGCAATGGTCTATTAAAGCAATCCCGAGATCTTGATCATGAGTCATAAGATACATCTGCACTCCAGCGCAAGGGGCATGGGGACCAGAGTCAAGAAAATTTCTTATCATGTCAGGATTTCCTTGCATGTTAATATAAAGAGTCACAAGACCTTCATCTTCACGGAGAGGCCCTTGTCCTGTACAGAGCCCGCATTTTTCATATCCTTGAGATTCGCTTACCCCATCTAATCTCTTAGCCATGCCCTAAAAAGAAATAATTTATTTATAAACCTTTTCTCTGTTACTATTTTATAATAATTATGCGTCGGCAAATAATCTCAAGGCATAGCCTCAATTAAATAAAATATTCCAAAGAACTTCCTCTTACAGCTTAAGATCTTTAATCCTGCTTTTTTTGCTAGCTCTTTAGGATCTCTCATTAAATGGCAGGCAAGTTTTTCATAATGTGTTCTTTCCCTTCTTTTTTGCAGTTTTCTAATAATATTGTTGCTGCTTATTCCATGTTCCAACAATAATATCTTTCCATTTTTCCTGCATACTCTCTTCATTTCTTTCAGGGCTTTCAAGGGATTAGGATAAGTGCATAATCCTAAAGTATCAATAACAGTGTTAAATTTATTTCTTGCAAACTTAAGTTTCTGAGCATCCATCACTCGCAATTCAACCTTTCTTCCTAGTTTTGCAGATTTCCTTCTTGATATGTCCAGCATAGCAGGAGTCAGATCAATCCCTGTAATTTTATAATTTTGAGGATAGTATTTAAGATTCCTCCCAGTTCCTATTCCTACTTCCAGAACTTCTCCCTTTGCATTTTTTAGAAGACTCTTCCTCAATCGAGCAACAAGAAGCAATTCAATTGGAGACACAACTAAGTCATATTTACTTGCAAAATCTTCATATTTTCTTCTGATCTCATTTAGCTTTTTTCTATCCATGAAACTAATTTCCCAGAGATTTATTAACAATTCTCAGACATTTTCTTTGATTTGGCCAAGTTAATGTCTTTATTGCCTTGCCAAATTCCACCCAAACAAAGCCATCATGCTCTTTGCCATCACCTCTAATTTTACCATCTTTTACTTCAGCTGAATATAAGGAATATGTCTGCCCGCAATATCTTGGTCTGCTTTTCTTCGCAATAAGGTTGTAAGGGTATCTCCCTCTCACGTTATACTTCCCCATTTTAACAATCCGAAGTCCCGTTTCTTCTTTAACTTCTCTTTTCGCAGCATCTAATTGAGATTCTCCTTTTTCAATTCCCCCCTTGGCGAACTCCCACCCTTTCCAATGAAGTTTTCTCTTTAGAAGTAAATAAGAAATTTTCTTTCCCTCCTTTTTATAAACAACAGCAAAAACCGCGGGCCTATACCTCTTTTTCATACTGTAAAAAATAGAAACCTATTATTAAATTTATTGATGAAGAGAACAATTTCTAGAAATAATAAAATACACGGCATTAACTGAAATAAGCAGGTTTGGCCTCCCGACCAGCAATCGCATACGCCCACCCTTCAGAGTCGTGTATTCTCCCTTTTCTCACTTCCTTGGGAAATTGTAGGAAGATGATAACATCAATCATCTTTCTAAAATATAGAATAGGCCCAAGTATTTATATCTTGAGCAACACGCAGGAGTAGTTACTTTGTCGGCTTTGCACATTTTCTATATTCCACTATAAAAACGTTATATTTGTTATCACTAAATAGTAATATTTAAATAGCTTAAATTATTCATAATAGGATGAAATTGCCTGTAGAAAGACCTGATAAAATTGAGAAAGTACTAGTACTACAAGGGGCAACATGTTCAGAACTAAAGATACCTGCTCCGATTTATGCGTATGTTACTAATTCTGGTAGAGTTGGCGGACTTCCCCTTGAACATGCATATTTAGCGAGATACGAATCACACGGAGTGCTTAAATTGGGAATGATTGATCCCACCACAAGAGTTTTTAGCCCTTATTCCCAAATTTTAACTCCCTACAGGAGATCGTCTAATGATGTTGTTAATGGATTATTGGTTACAGTAGAAGAGATGACTCGGCTCGAGAAATTAGAAAACATATTAGCCATTCCAGGCATATCTGTAGTGAGAGAATTGGTTCCTGTAGACTAAATAAACAATCTGTATTTGCAATAGATTTTAGCCATTTTTGTGACACTTTCGTCAATGTTTTCTATACTTTACTATACATTACAGCTCTAATTCCTACTTCTAGTGCAAGAAAAATCGTTTTTGTAACTATATCAGGATTTCAGTGCAACGCTTACTTTGTCCTCTAAAGAATTTATTTCTTGCTTAACTTGTCAATTTTCTCTTCTAGTCTGTCAAGTCTTTTTTTCATGTCATCCCACATATCTAGGACTATTTCGTGAGGGGGCTTAGGTCTAAATTCAGCAGGTATCACTCGGCCTTGCTTAAGAAACTCCACTATCCTCTTATCCTTTAAAGAATAATATTTTTTCCCCTCTCTCCAGTCAGATTGTATTAAACCAATCTCTTCCAATATAGCTAGGTGAAAATCAATTGTTTGAGGTTTTTTCTTTATCTCAGTAGCAATCTCAGTCAAATATTTCTCTTTTTTAGCTAGACTGACTAAAATTGCTCTTCTTAATTCATTAGAAAGCGCTTTATGAACAATCTCATCAAATAGTGGAGGCATACTTATTGGATTCGACTTTACTATAAATATCTTATCATTCGGCTTTCAAAGGATAGTCGAAACATTTAAATAGTTTAATAATTCCATTATCATATGAAAGTCGAAACAACGATAAGAAGATATTGGGATTTGATAAGAACTTACTCAAGAACTCGTTCTGAGAGACAAGAAGAAGCAGAGAGGGAGTATTCAGATTTATATAAAAGGTGTTTTGAAGGCTCGGAAGAAGAAGTAGAACGCAAATTATATGCTTGGGACTGGGTTCATGCATCAACCAGAAGTAGAAATTATCAAAATTATCTATAAGGAGGTCAAGAAAATGCACATACATAAAGAACATCCGATTCCACCCCATGAAAGAGAATTCCATCATGAATTTACACACAAAGATATAATGGAAAAACTGGAAAAGATAGAGGCAATGTTAAGTAGAATTGAAGAAAGACAATAATCTCAAGACAGTACGAAAATAATTAAATAGTTTTATTTCAACTTTTTTTCAGAAAATGGAATTTTTAGATAAGTTATTTATGCCTAAAGATGCAGAATCTCTAAGAAAGGTTTGGGGAGATGAAGACATTGCTTACGGAGTGGCAGATAATTTCGGGAACTGGGAAAATCGTCTAGCCAGCCTAGCGGCTTGATTACGTTGAATATTTAAACTATTTTTCCATTGTTTTTCTATGGACCACATTAAGAGATTTAAGGATCTTTCAAAAGATGATGTGGCAATTGCAGGAGGTAAAGGTGCCTCTCTAGGAGAGATGACTAAAGCAGGAATTTCTGTTCCTCCCGGCTTTGTTATTCTTTCAGAGGCATTTGAACGATTCTTGGAAGAAACCGATCTAAATGTAGAACTAGATTCCATTCTCCATAAAGTCAATCATAATGAAATCCATACCGTGGAGAATGCTTCTGAGGAAATTAAAGCCCTGATTCTCCGGGAAGAAATGCCTCAGGATTTAGAAAAAGAAATTCTCCAAGAATTCAAAGCCCTCAATGCCTCCTTTGTAGCAGTCCGTTCTTCTGCAACCTCAGAAGATTCCTCAACAGCTGCCTGGGCAGGCCAATTAGATTCTTTCCTTAACACAACTCAAGATTCTCTCATAGAAAACGTCAAGCATTGCTGGGCCTCTCTTTTCACTCCAAGGGCAATTGTCTATCGTTTTGAGAAAGACCTCAATAAACAAAAGATTAGCGTTGCAGTAGTTGTCCAAAAAATGGTTCAGTCAGAAGTATCAGGGATTGCTTTCTCAGTGCATCCAGTAACTCAAGATTATAATCAACTCATAATTGAAGCAGGATACGGTTTAGGGGAAGCAATAGTGTCCGGGCAAATCACGCCAGATAGTTATGTTGTAGAAAAACAGCCCAGAAGAATTATTGATATCAATGTAAGTGAGCAAGATCGTGGGCTCTATAAAAAATCTTCAGGAGGAAATGAATGGAGGGATTTGGGCCAAAAAGGAAAAGAACAAGTATTAACAGAAAAGCAAATCTTCGAACTTTCTGAGCTTATCTTAAAGATAGAAAGTCATTATGGTTTTCCCTGCGATATAGAATGGGCCTTTGAAGCCGGCAAGTTTTATATTGTCCAATCTAGGCCTATTACAACTCTAACCGATAAAGAAGAGGTAAATAAAGTACCTACAAATAAGAAAATAATTCTAAAAGAGCTAGTCCATCTAGATGTTCCATTAAGCTTGGTCGAGCTACACTATGAACAGGAGACTAAAGAGAATCCTCCTTGGGCGAAGGAGAAATTTAATATAAAACCTTACATTATTTATGAGAGAAGAAAAGATACAGTCTATTTCTATTTTGATATTTCCGGTACTGACTGGCAGAGAAAGCAGGCAGGATATTTTAAGGAAGAATCTCGGGCAAGAAATAAGATAAAAGAGTATTATGATAAAGTTAAGAATATTTTGGATAACGAAAAAGTATTATCTAAAAGAGAATTTATTCTGTTTATAAACAACATCCGCGCTCTTTGGCCTTGGATGAATTATATGTGGTGGGCAATAGAATATAGGGAATTACATGGTAAATCATTTGATCTTCTTCTTAAGATGAGAAAATATACTGAAAATTTCACTCCAGGCCTTATCAGGGTGTTAAGGACCTCAGTAAGGGCAATGTATCCCGAATTAAAAGAGGGGGCTGATTTTATTCTTCTAAATGAAATAGAGAAAAATAATATTCCTAATAAGGAAACTCTCAAAATAAGAAGCGAAGGGTATGCATACACATGCGGAAAATTATATCCCTCACTTAAAGATATTAAGGAATTTGAATTTGAAATAGAAGAAGATGCTATCAAAGAAAATTTATCTGGTCAGACTGCATTTCCTGGAAAAGTCAATGGAATTGTAAGGATAATAAATAGAAGAGACGACATAAAGGATTTCCAAAAAGGCGAAATTCTTGTAGCTTCAACAACAACTCCAGATTATTTGCCTGCAATGAAAAAGGCAGGCGCAATCATCTCAGAGCATGGAGGAGCGATCTGTCACGCAGCCATCACCTCTAGAGAGCTTAAGATCCCTTGTGTGGTTGGCGTCAGGGGGGCCACTAAGCTTCTTCAGAACGGCATGGAAGTGGAGATAGATGCAGACAAAGGCATAATATTTATTCAACAGCAAGATTTCCTTGCCAAGGTAAAACAAAAAGAATGGATAAAGAATTACGAAGGCAAATTCTCTCTATTCTTCAACTCTTTAGGTCTAGATCTGCCACATTTGAGAGAATATTTAGGGGTTACTCTTGAAAATGCTTTAGTTTTATACAAAGATGGTGTGGCAACAGGAAATTTTGTTAAATCTGAATTAGATAACTTCAGCAAAACTCTCGCTGGTAAGGCCAAGAAAAATCCTAAGTTTTTAGTAGAGTTATCATCAGGATTAAAGAAAAGCACGGATAAAATAATGAAACTTCTCTCTCAGGATCCAAAAGTCTTCCTAAAAAAAGAGAAATTTTTAGATTTACATAAGACATTCAATGAGTTCTCATCATTTAGCATGGGCGTTAAAGAGACAGCTAACGCTCTTGATTATAGTTTAGTAGAAAAATATGGGAAGATCTTGGAGGAGTCGAGAAAGTATTCTGAAAAAGTCTTCTTTACTATTAGTGATGTCTGTGGTAAGATGCTTGAGCAGGTTGCCAAGAAAGAAAAGATAAGCAAAGAGCAGGCAGAATCCTTTATTGTTCCAGAGTTTGAAGAATATTTGAAGAATGGAAGATTACCCTCCACAGGTGAACTGAGTGAAAGATACAAATCGTCTGTTTTACTAGTTATGCCTGATCAGAAAATAATCTTGGGTAACGAAGCAGAGGAAATAGATCAAGAACTCAATAAATTCGAAGGAAGTACAATCCAAGGAACAACGGCTTATCCTGGCAAGGTAAATGGCATTGTTAAAGTAATCAAGAAATTTTCGCCCGATTCTGATATCAAGGAAGGCTATATTCTAGTCACAGGAATGACTGATCCTAGATTTGTTCCTTTAATGAAGAAAGCTAAGGCCATTATTACAGATGCTGGAGGCATGTTATGTCACGCAGCAATCATCAGCAGGGAACTAAAAATACCATGTATCATAGGAACTAGAGTTGCAACACGGGTCTTGAAAGATGGAGACGAAGTCGAGGTCGATGCTAATACAGGCATAATAAAAATTTTAAATTCCCCGATTAAAAAAGAAGAAAAATTAAAGTGGATAAAGGAAGGAGAGTTAGTTTACGATGAGGACAAGTTTCTGTTCTTGCTTGATAATTTACTTCTTGAACCAGTATTTTCTAAATCAAGAAAACGCACAGGTCTAAATGAAGCAGTGGTTATGTATTGCGATCTAAGCGGGAAAGATCAAAGCTTAAAAATTTATACCTCTCAAGATGATAAGAGGGCAGAGTGGGGCAAGGATTTCTTCCTGAATGATAAGAAATTTAAAGGACTTCTTAAGGAAGTAGAAGAGGTCTATAAAAAAGCACATATTTTTAGGGAGAAGATAGCCAAAATAAATCTTACAAAATTGTCTAATCGCGCTATTAAAGAAATATTTACCAAGGACGTAGAGAATCTTTGGCATTCTAAGGATATTGGATATCTTACTATTGATTCTCATTCTTGGAAGATTGCACAAGAAATGCGAGATGAAATTTCAAAGAAAGTTCCTCAAGAAAGGGAAGAGGAAGTGATAGGTATCTTGACGTTGCAAAAAGAGAGGGTTGCTTTAGAAGAAGAAAGATATTACTGGATTAAGAATGGAGTCTTACCTTATATCAAAAAAGGCTGCAAAGTAATTCCTGTTAAATACTTGGATAAGCATAGGCAGGATTATGCAAGTTACTTCTCAGGATTTGATATGGAATTGCAGAACTATGAACATTTTGTCAAACTTCTTAAAGAAGACAGCCAGAACCCTGAAAAAATAAATAAAGAATATGAAGAGCTTCGTAATAAAGGTCAGATTGTAATGAGAAAGCAAAATGAAATCATAAAAGAATATGGAATATCTGCGCAGACAGCCAAGAAAGCAGAAATTATTGGAAAGCTTGCACAGCTCAGAATAGATTTGAGAGTTAAATGCTGGTCTTACTACATTTATATCCTTATCAAAATATTGGAAAATATATCAAAAAAGACAGGCCTAAGCAAGAGAGATATGGGGCTTTTAACCTATAATGAATTTATTGAGTTTTTAGATAATAACCAAAATCTTACGGTCAATTTGAAGGAACGAATAAAAGAGAGAAAGGGAAAGAATATTTTAGACATCTCTGATGAAAAGGGTAATCCTCTCCCTCTTTTAGGAGAAGAGGCCAGAGAATATTTTGAGAATAACATTGAGCATAAGATTGATGCCAGTAGTATGGATGAATTCAAGGGAGAGGTTTCTTGCAAAAAGGGAGTTATAAGGGGAAAAGTCTTCAAGTTCATCTATGGAGCAAAGGAATATACAGAAAGAATAGCCAAGTTCCCAGAGGGCGCAATTCTTGTAGCCAATTTAACAATGCCAGCGCTTATGCCAGCAATTAGAAGAGCCAAGGCCATTGTAACAGATGCAGGTGGAATAACAAGCCATGCTGCAATAGTAAGTAGGGAATTGGGAATAGCAGGAATTATAGGGACTAATATCGCAACAAAAGTTTTGCATGATGGAGATGAGATTGAGGTCGATACCGATAAAGGTATTGTTAAAATATTGAAAAGAGTAGATTCTTCGCACAAAGCTGATATAAATCCTTCTAATTATACATTCTTAGAGAATGTCCCTGGAGGATATCCTCTTGATGTAGTTTATATCAATTTGTGGGCTTTGATGGCCCCAGAATTAAGAAAATTTGGAGAGGATGCTGGTAAGATGGTCATAATTTTTGAGAACGGTCATTATGATCTTTTTATTGACAAGCAAAAATGGCCTGCCTCAGGAAGAAGGATATTAGATTATACTCTCCAAGATGACAAAAAAATAAAGCAATGGCGAGAAAGAATGGCCGTCTGGCTTCCAGAGATTGAAAAACAAAATAAAAGATATTCTCAAATGAAACTTTCTCCACTCACAGACAAAGATTTGTATAATCTCTTAGAAGAAACTATACTTTTTTATAAAAAAGTTGGAATCAATGATGCAGAATTAGTAACTCCTAATTACGGCACTAATTTCATTCATAAAGAACTAGAAGACTGCCTAATTGAGTTAGGCTATTCTCCTCACGAAGTAATCTCTACAATCCTGCGCTCAACAAAGAAAGTTAACTTTCTTGAGTATGAGATGGAAGTGGGCAAGATTGCTTTAGCTTGTTTAAAGAAAAAAATTAAATCCCTAAGTAAGGATATACTAAGAAAGGATACTGAAATTAAAGAAAAAGTAAATGCCACTTTAGATGAATATGCTTGGTTAGATGCTAGTATAACTAATCCCCCAAAATCCTTGGATAATCTAATTGCAGATGTTAACGCTTTGCTTGTTTTTGAGGATAAAGTGCCGCAGCTTATCACAGACAGACAGAAAGAGTCTGAAAAAAGAGCAAAAGAAAAAGAACTTAAGGTTAAAGAAGTTCTGTCAAAGGCAAATCTTCAGCAAAAAAGAATTATTAACTTTGCAATTGAAAGTGCAGAAACCGGCAGGATAATTGTTGATGAGCTGATGAAATTCATCTACCATGTAAGGCCCATTTATGAAGAATTAGCTAAACGCCTCAATGTCTCTCCTATCGAGCTTAGGTTCCTTCATCCTAAGGAAATTAAGGCCGCATTGTTGGAAAAAAATACTTTTCCTACAAACTTTATCGAAGCAAGAAAGGATCTCTCTGTTTGTATTTTGGGAGAAGGAGATTATTCAATTATATCGGGTAAAGAAGCATCTGCCTTAAAGAACATTTTTCTTGCAAAAGTAAAGAATACAGATGCCCCCTTGAAAGGAGAAATCGCTTTTAGCAAGGGAATAGTAAAAGGCATCGCAAGATTGGTTAAGAATAATAAAGAAATGTCAAAAGTCCAAAATGGAGATATTTTAGTTTCTTCTCGAACTTATCCGGACCTATTACCTGCAATGAAGAAATCAGCAGCCATTATTGCCGAGTTAGGCGGATTGCTTTCTCATGCTGCAATCGTTTCAAGAGAGTTGCATATTCCTTGCTTAGTTGGTGTCAAAAATGCAATGTCCAAGATAAAAGAGGGAGATTTATTGGAAATAGATACCGAAAAAGGAACAGTTAAAATAATTGACAAAGTGCGCTAAGCGCCTACAATTCTCTTCAAGGCCTTTGGAGTATCTTGGACTATTCGCTCAATCATTCTTTGATACGCACTCCTGGCATCTCCGTTTCCGTATTTGCCCATCGTGTAATCTCTTCCACCTACTCTTCCCTTAGCAACATCTGCTAATTTATCTATTTTAGGTGCTTCTTGACCCAAAGAAGAATAAATCTTGACAGTTTCATCATAATTTGCCCGATCAACAGCCAATACTAAAGCAATATCATTTCTTGCTATTGTTTGCTCTTGATAACTTTTAGCACCGCTATATCCCAATGCCTTAAGCACAGCATCCCTTTCTTCTCTTCCTTTTCTACAAAAAATATCTAAGACCTGCCTTGTCTGAACATCTATTTCCGGATTGAAAAAGCCGGTTGAAACATCATTTCTAAATCTATCAAAAGCTTTGTCTTGCCATCCAAGATCTCTTGCGACATCTAGACTCTTTAGTATCATATCTGCAGGGTAATCTCCAGATACTATTTTGTTTACTTGAGTTCCACTAGAGACTATCTGGTACTCTCCGTCTGCCTTGATTCGTGCTAAATACAAATTTCCCACAAGTTCGACTGTAGGAGATCTATCATTATTGCCTGAACATACCGCCATTATTTTCTTTTTCATAGACAAATAAGTAAAAAGTAATATTTAAATGTTACTATATAATGGTAACAATATCTATTTAGGAACTTTTCCGCAAAGCTTAAATCCCCTATAACTGAGAAATTGTCATGATAAAATTAGTAACTTGGGATTTTAATGGAACCATCTTAGCAGATACAGATGCATGCATGGATGCAGGCAATCACATGATGAGGACTTTTGGAGGAAGGCCACTGTCTAGGCGCGAATATGCGAAAAGATTTACCTTTCCTTCTCTGGAATTTTACTGTGCCCAAGGCTGTGATCGTGAGGCTATTCATACACCAGGATCTGCAAAGGTATTTCATGATTTTTATGAGACTCGAGCGTCTCAGTGCAGGACTAGAAAAGGAGCAAGAGAAATATTAAAGTGGTTGCAAGATCAGAATGCCAAGTCTATCATTTTAAGTAATCATGTAACCGATGCAATAATGAAACAATTGGAGAGATTAGGCCTTTCATATTATATTCCAGAGATATTGGGTAACGGAGATTTGAATGCTACACAAGTGGGGCATAATAAAATCCACCGGATGGAATTATACTTAGAAAGAACAGGCTATCCTCCAGAGGAATCTTTGATTGTAGGAGATTCTCCAGAAGATATAGGGATAGGGAGAAAATTTGGGATGAAGACTGTCGCGATCACAGATGGATATTTTGCCACTTCTAGATTAAGAGCTAGCAATCCAGATTATTTGATTGGAAGCCTATTGGAAGTCAGAGGTATTGTTGAAAGGTTGAATTCTAGCCCTGCCTCCTAGAAGCATTCTCATAATAGAAGATAATCTCCTTGGTGTCAGATCAGCTCAAGGAGCAGGATGCAAGGTTATTGCTTCCAAATGGACGCGATAAATATGAATTTCTTGCATGCCAATGTAAGAGTGCAGTCTCTTTATGAAGTCGCTCCTGAACTTATTGGTTCTTTATTCTCTTAAATGGGGCAGCCAGGATTCGCACCTGGGCCACCAACCCCCGAAGCTGGAATACTAACTAAGCTATACTACTGCCCCTTGCAGTAGTAGGGGAAGAATCATTTTAAAATATTATTTATGCTTTACAAATCTTCGTCTTCATCATCTTCGCCAGGGGCAACAATTATCTGAATAGACTTTCCACAATGGGGGCAGTTATATTCGCTAAACTGCTCCTCAGTTATTTCTACATCTGTTCCTTCTTCTAAATCGTCGTCAAAATCATCATCTTTTACCATGAATATTAAGAATAAAATGAGTATTTATACTTTAAGTAAAGATAATATATACATTCCTTACTATTCTTCTAAATAAAAATCCGACAGGCTTTCAATCTTCTTTTCAATTATGTTTGCCCCAGAGCTTACAATTCTATAGCCCACATAGGAGCAAAATGATGCAGTCGCAATGCCAAGCAGGCCTATAAGAATATATCTCTGAAAAGTAGGCTGTTGATAAAATCGAATCCCTTTATTTTCCAAGCCACCATCTTTTCTCATCCATTTTTCCCTATTCTCTTCTAGCCCCCTATCAATTTCAGCCTGTCTTGCTATTTTTTCTATATCCATTTTATTCATATCTCAGTGCATCAACTATTTTAATTTTCGTAGCTCTCCAGGCAGGCCATATTCCAGATATTGCTCCAGCCAGGAAAGCAAAAGCTAAGCATCCAAAAATAAGCGCAGGAGGCGCAGCTGCCCTCAAAAGAGTAGTATTTAATTGATTTACCACAATATATTCAATGAGTTTTGCAACTCCAAATCCTAAAACTACCCCCATAATTCCTCCGATCAATCCTATCAATCCAGATTCAATCAGGAATATCCAGAGAATGTCAGAGTTCTTAGCTCCAACGGCTTTCATTACTCCTATCTCCTTGGTTCTTTCAAGAACAGAAGTATACATAGTATTCATTATTCCAATACCTCCGACAACTAAAGAGATCGCTGCTATGCCGGCAAGAAAAGCAGTAATGATATTCAAGATGTTGCCAAAAGCGCCCAAGAGTTCTTCAGGTGTTAAAATATCAAAGTCTTTGGTCTTTTCACTAACGCCACGAGTATTTTGCAACTTTCTATCAACTAGATCCGCGACTTCTCTAATATCTTCTCCCTGGTTAACCTGAACTGTAATAGCGTCTACTCTTTCAGGTATATTAAAGATTTCTCTAGCATCTGCCTCAGGCATAAAGATATTTTTATCATCAGACGGATTTCCCACTCGACTCATGATTCCTTTTACTTTAAAGACAACATCATTAATAAGTATTGTATCTCCCACATCAATCGGCTTATCAAATACTTTACCATATTTATAATCGTATCCTAAACCTACACTTCTTTCATCACCGGTTCTCAAAGCCCGGCCATCAATTGGCTCTAGACTCCCAGATTCCAAGAACATATCTGAAGTTTCTAAGTCAAGCCCCATAACTATTACATATTTAGTCTGTTCATTATATTCTATACGTGCGTTCCCAGCTACAAAATAAGTTACTTCTTTGACTCCTCTTACTTTTTTTATCGCTTCTACATCTTTTCCTGTAAGTTCAACAGCGCCCCCTGTTCCCAGAGCGCCTAATTGGCCTTTAGCCTGGACAAAAAACTTGTCAGTCCCAAGCATTCTAAATTGCTCTTCAACAGCAGATTGCAACCCAATTGAGATACTAATCAAGACAAAAATAGTTGCAATTGAAATTATAATTCCAATTGCGGTCAACCAGCTTCTTAGTTTTCTTTTCCTTAAATTTCTCCAAGCCAAGATAGTGTAGTCTTTTATCATTTTATTTTCCCCCCATAGGCTTGCTCAAATGCCCCGGCTATTTCTTTATAATTTGATTCAGTGAGAGCACAATCAACCCAGGCAAAGTGATTTATTCCTTCTTGGTCATCAACTCCTGCAAAATATATAATTCGGTCGCTGGCCGGAGAACCTATCTGTAATCTGACATGCCTCTTAGTCCAATTAAGCAATAAATATTTATCCAAGGTCATTCCAATATCTGTTCTTCTCCGGGATTGAGTGCCATCGAGCATGTCAAAAACTCTTCCACCCTCTATATTATCAGATGTGTGAATAAATTTGAGGAAATTCTTGCTTTGCCCAATTGGTTTTTTATCCAGAATAATTTGTTGTATATGGATGTTCATCCTCGCAATGCCTCCACAGGTTTTAATTTAGAAGCTTGCAGGGCCGGAATGACTCCAAATAGGACTCCGATAAAGAAAGAGAAAGCCAAAGCAGCAAAGATTAATGGATAAGATATTGTAACACTTATAATCTCAGACCCAAAAGAACTATTTGCTATAAAAGAAACTGCAAATGCAAAACTTAATCCTAGCAAGACCCCAATCAACCCGCCAACAAGTCCTATCAATCCCGATTCAATAAGGAATACTATTAGGATGTCGGCATTTTTAGCTCCAACAGCTTTCATTACTCCGATCTCTCTTTTTCTCTCTAAGACAGAAGTAAACATAGAGTTGGCAATTCCGAGGCCGCCAACAAGAAGAGAAATAGCGGCAATGCCGCTTACAATTATGTTTATTATGTTTAATATAAGGTTAACACTTCCCAGAGTCTGCAAGGGAGTTTCAACAGAAAAATCTTCTTCTCCTAATTTTTGATTTCGATCTCTCATTAATTCTCTTTTCAAATCTTCTGCAACTTTGTCAACCCTATCTTTGTCTATCACCTGGACGACAATAAGGTCTATTTCATCACCGATCTTTAAAACATTTTTAATGTCATCTTCAGTCATGAAAACTACGGAGTTCAATTGAAATGATCCTGCTTTCTTGAGGAATCCTTGCACCTCAAATTCTTTTCCTTGAATCAAAACTTTAGAGCCGACCCTTAAGTTTTTACCGAATTTTCTAGTCTCAACAAAATCGCTTCCGAGCAAAACTTTGCCGCGGTCATCAGCTTTCAAAAATTTACCTTCGGCAAGCTCAAAATTTAGGCTTTCATAAAGGTAATTAACATCATCTTGATTATCGGGCAGGCTCCCAGTATATTCAAAAGATTTTACTTCATTATATTCAAAAGAAACCATCCTAATCAAACGTGGAATAACTTCATCTATCCCTGAAACCCTTTTTATTACATCCATATCGTGCTCATTCAATTTCTTTACAGCAGTACTCCCTGGAGGTCCAAATCCAGGCTCCCTACAAGATTCATAGTGGTGCTTTTACCCGATCCTGAAGGCCCCATAATTGCGACAAAATCTCCTCTTTCAATAATTATGTCTAGCCCATCAACGGCCTTGACTAAATTCTCGCCCATTTCATAATATTTAGCCACATTCTTCAGTTCAATTATCTTTTCCATTTAATACTGCCTGGAATTTAATTTAACTAATTTTCTGTCTGTGTCTCAAGTATATATTATAATATAACTATCAAGTAATAACATTATTTATAAGATTAATCTTATCAGCTGAATTATGTCTGAAGAAAGAATTACTATTCCTATTGGAGGCAGCACATATGGATTGCCTTATCAAGCACAATTTAGAGATGCTTTAGAAGAAGGAGACTATCAAACTGCCAGGGAAGTTATCAGAAAATTACCTGTTCCTGGAAGATATGAAAAGACAGATATTCTTGAGAGAAGCGCTTTTGTACTTGCCGCATATTCTCTTTTAGTTGATAGGATGCTGGAAGAGCAGGGCTCGGAATTAAGTGATGATCGCATATTACAACAGGGTTTAGATTTGGTATTGGGTGCTTCCAAGTAAAGTCAGAAACAAGGCAAACTTATAAAAAGTCACTTTCTTATATATCAACAAAATGGGGCTGGATATTAGTAACTTGTCGTTGAATACTTCTCAGATATACAATTCTGCTTGGAAATCTATGCCTCCAGAATTATTAGACAAGTTTAATTTTGTTCTTTATCTTGGTAAGATAATCCTTTTCTTAATGATTGCTTATCTTCTTGTAATAATTCTCCTTAAGATCACAGGGTTTTTCTTTAAGGTCCGGGAAACTAAGATATTGAAGAATATCCAAGAAGGCATACAGGAGTCTAATAAGAAGCTAGCAGAAATAACAACTATTATCCATGGCTCAAAAGCCAAGAAGAAGTCCAGTTGAGCTCATGTATATTCTACTAAATATTTATTTATAAATGGATTTTTTCTAACCGAGTTATGGATTTATTTTTAGGGATTCCTTATTGTACAGGCGATCAGGCACGTTTTGAGAGAGCTTTAAGGGAAGGAGATCTGCAGAAAGCATATGGTATATTGGAGAAAATGCCTCGTGCTTCTTTAAGAAATAAATTAGAGGAATTACAAAGGAACGCTGTTCTTGCTATAGGGTATGGCGAGCTTGCCAAATCTCTTTTTGGATCTTCTAATTCTACTCCTGAAGATAGAACAGAGAATCTCCCTCAAGGGCAGTCCATGATAGAAAAATTGGCAGCATACCAAAGAGTTGCCCCCAATCCAGCTAAATTGGAAGCCAGCATGCAAAGGCTAGCAGAATATGCAAAGATAAATCCAGATCCACATGATTTGGCCGCAAAAATGGAGAGATTGGCATCTTACGAGGAAGTTAATAGTAGTGTTGCAGATTTGCGGGATCAACTTAAAACATTGGAAGAATATGAAGAATTAGGAAAACCTGAGGAAATAATAGAAAAACAACAAGAACTCCAGAGCTTAAGATCAGAGGTCGAGGGGTTAGAGCAAATCCCCGGTCTTTGATTCTACTATAGTAAGTTTTAAAAAGCTCCTTCAATCAATAAAAATATGATAATTCCAATTCGTTGCATGGGGTGTGGGAAGCCTATAGGCCACCTTTATGAAGAATATAAGAAGAGAGTAGAAGCAGGCGAAGATGCAGGCAAAGTCATGACTGAGTTGGGTTTGGAAAGATATTGCTGCAGAGCAGTATTCATCGGCCATGCTGACATGCTTCCAGAAGTCACCAAGTTCAAAAAGGCATAGTCCTTTTTGAGCCACAAAATTTTTAAGAAAGCTTAAAATTTGTATATTCTTCTGTTTAATTATCTTTTTATATAATAAATAATTAATTTTATTATGTCCTTGCCAACTATAATTGCTACTGCGTGCTTTTTGAGAGATAAAGGTAAAACGCTTTTTGTTGATTATAGTGTTCTTCACAATCACCCTATTCATGATGGCAAACACGCTGCCCCTGGTGGAAAAGTAGAGGCGAGCGACAATAGTTTAGAAGAGGCAGCATCTAGAGAAGTATTGGAAGAGACTAACATCCGAGCTTACAATCTCATATATCGGGGAACTGTCCTCTTTCTCAATGAAAAACGCACTATTAATGGAAAACCAATGAAGAACAATTGGGAAGTGTATTTTTATGACTGCCACAATTTTGATGCAACTGATGCGCGGCCAAAAGAAGGAAATTTGGTCTGGGTAAATGATGATAATGTTCTTGATCTGCCCCTGCATGAGGGAGATAGAGTCCTTTGGGGATGGATGCAGGAATATCAAGAATTCAAGGGAGAAGTTATGCACGAGGGAGATAAGTTAACAGAGAAAAGAATTATCTCTGGAAGAAAATTGAATAGTTAAATCTTAATCAATTCCCGCCAGTTTTCTTTATATTCCTTGAATTTCTTATCAAATTCTTCTCTTGGGGTGATTTCAATTCCAAGGGATGCAAATTTCTCTTTCAACATGGCAAGAGCATTATCTTTTTCATCTTCAGTGGACATTTTTTCAAATTCAATTATGTAACCATAACCGCGGGTGTAATCTAAGCAGACAGTAATGCCTTCCCACTCAAACTCATGCCTTTTCCTGAACCATTTTATATTAACGTCAAATCCTGCATTCAGGAATAGCCTTTCCAGCTTATCAAAATCCTCTTTGGCGCACTTTATTTCAATTTCTTCTCTTGCTTCATCATGTATCTTTCCCTTTTTCATCCATATTTTAGAGAAGAAATCATTTTTCTGAATTCTCAAGTCCTCCTTCGCGTTAAAATAATAAGTCTCCTGATTATCTTCCTTGACTAATTTTCCGTTCTGTTTAAACAGCTCGATAAATTTATCAAACTGCTCTTTTGTAATAAAACTTCTTAATTCAACTTCAATATCCATCATTAGGCTTAGAACAAGCTATTAATTAATCTTTCTAGATTTTTTATCCAATGTGCTGATTCTTATTTCTTGCTTTCATAAGTATAGCTCTGTGATTAGGAAGTACAGCCCCTCTAATGTCAAAGGCTACTTCATGAACAATAACGTCAAAATCTCGACTTTCATAGTCTGATCCCCTAACTGGGGAATTCATAATCCATCTGTAACCTTGCACGATTTGTTCAGCATATGTTAGGTTTCTCAGTAGTTCAATAGGGTCTTCCTCATACCTAAATATTTCTCTAGATTTCCTAGCCTCTCCTGCGAGTTCAGTTAAATGTGCTGCCATATAAATCATAAGCCAGTCATTATTTAAATTTAATTTATGTCAAGGAGTCTTAGAAAACACTCTCCTTTAAGATGTGGTGACGCATCGTATTTTGATTATAAGATATATTCCCATCCTGGCTGCCAAGCTTTTCTCTTTCGCCAGTCATCATTAAAAGCCTGCTCCCAAGTCTTTCCTTTAAGAAGAACATCTAAAGCAAGTTGAGGGGCCTTATGGGCCACAATTGCAACGCTTTTTCCATCATAATTATTTTTCAAGAAATTAAGAAAGTCAGAAATTCTAGTCTTTACATCTTCATAACTTTCTCCTTCAGGAAATTTTTTAGTTATAGACTCTTCCTGCATAGGCTCAACAATACTGGAGGGTTTAGCGTTAAATTTGCCATAATTGCATTCTCTTAACCTTTTATCTAAAATAATCGGAATCTTCCCCTCCCAAGCTAGCTTGGCAGAATTAACCGCTCTTTTTAGATCAGAGCAAAAAATCACATCAAATTCTTTATCTTTTGTTTGCTCTCTTAATTCAATAGATTGCCTAACTCCTTTTTCAGAAAGTTCAACATCAAACCAACCAGAAGATATTTCTTTCTCATTGTCAGTAGTTGTGCCATGGACAAAGTAAGTAATTTTGACAGTCATATCTAGCTATTTCAAGAAGAGTTTAAAAATTATTGGTTATCAACGCCCGGTTTTTTTTGGATTATAAATCTCGTGCCCACAAATTCAGATAAGACTGCCGTCACTAAATATCTGCGCAAGGCTGCTCTGAATACGCCTGTTGTCAAGGGTATTCTAGTTTTATCTGAAATTTCTTTCATAATCCTGTCAATCTCTTCGGCTTTCAAGGCAAATGAAGTTGGCTGTATTTTTCCTCTCCTTGAGATTAATATAGGTTTATCTGGCCCAGGGCATTCTATGGTTTCAACACTAGGATCTTGAATTAGTTCATCAAGTTTAGCAAATCCAAATATAGTCAACTCTTCTAAAATAGAGGGGTGCTGTTTAGGTTTTGTTAAAGGAGAAGTAGCCGGCCTAGATTGCGCAGAAGATTGATTGAATTGCGAAGGCCTAGGAGGTTGCATTCCAATAGCAGGTCTCTGTTGCTGAACTGGAGGCCTCTGCATTTGCTGAACAGGTTCTAGTCTCATAGATCTAATTTTAGTGGGAGCAGGAAGGTCTTTGCTTGGAGACATTCTTTCCATATCTAAAGCTCCAACATGCAAGGTATTATTATCCCCTTCAGAAGAAATCTCTTGCACATTAACTGGGCGAGGAAATTTTATCTGAGTCAGTTCATATCCTTCACGTTCAATCATTTCAGGCTTGGCTTCGTCATTGTTAGCAGGCGCTCTTTTTTGCGAAGGCCTAGGAGGTTCTCTCATGGGGACATTCTGCCTCATTCCTTGAGGAGTAGGAAAATTTTTATTAAGGATGTTCTTGATTTTCTTACTCATGATATCTTCTTCATGAGTGCTTGTAACATGGCCCATTAAATTATCATAATTTTTCCTCAATATTTCTTCTGGAATTTTTAGCAAAGGTATTTCTTGAGAAATATAGGGTCTCGCACTTTCATCGGCAGCTTCTTTACTTCCTAAATTAAACTCGCTTTTTGAAAGTTGATGGACACTTCTAATTAAATTCATTACAAATGCTTTTAGAAATAATTCTCTCGCACTCATTAATTCTTCCATGTTAGAATTTAGGCAGAGGCCTAGTAATCACTGAAGGTTGAATAGTATCGTCATTAGGTTCGGATGGAGTCTGTAGGGGGGGAGCCTGTTGCGCAGAAGGTTGTGGAGCCGTATTCTGATTATATTGTGGCTGCGCAATATTTTGATTATTGTATTGAGGAGGGGATGAAGAAGGCATTTGATTTTGAATCGGCATTCCATACATTCTTTCCCTTACTTTTTCTTCTATCAACATTAATCCTTTAGCAATAGTTTTATTTTGATCTAATAATCTATCAATTTTATCTAAGAAATCTTTATCCTTCTCTGAGGTTACATTTCCGGGAACAGAAGCAAAGCTTTTAGCAGCCATTTCAAATAATCTCAAGAGAGTTGTAATCTGATCAGATAATTTATCGAATCTCTCAGCTAAATTTGTGTGCACTTTCTGCAGTTCCACGAGATTCTCAACTAGCTTTTCCTGTAATTCCTCATATTTTTCTTTGGATATCTTATTGCCTGCACTAGAACTATCGGCATTTACTCTTTTTTTAGGCATATGGAAGACAAGGTTATTTTATTTATAAATGTTGCTGACGATCTCAGTATAACCTTGCTCAAATTGCAACAATCTTTAAATATCTTAAATTCAACTAAAAGACATGACTCAAGTTCGCCTAGGTGTTTTAATAGATATGGAATTGCAGCTTGTATTGGCTGAAGCTGAAAGGCGGCGAAGAGCAACATTGAAAGACAATACTTCTCAAGCCAAGGATAATTATGCCCCCGCACTATCAGTAGGAAAAATCGAGATGGCAAACGTCCTAGGTCCCGAAGCAACCCATTCTGTAGATGTTTTTTATAATTCAAATGGAGATGTAAGATGCAGCCCCTCAACAAGCTGGCAAACTTATACATCCAAGAGCGATATCCGATGTGATGACTGGTCACGATTAAGATAATTACTTTGTCGAAGCCAAAAAAGATAGATTTTTAATAGATAAAGGCAACATAATTAAACATTAAGGGTCCATAGGATAAAGGTTAATCTGGCCGCCTCCAGAGCGGCTGATGGGGGTTCGATTCCTCCTGGACCCATTTTCACCATAATTCTTTTTAACCTTGCCCGCATTGATGCGTTATGGGCTTAGAAGAAAAGGCATCAGGATTTATAGAAAAGGTAAAAGAAGACCCTTTACAAGTTGTTAAATATCTTGCAAGTTACGGCGGGGCTACCGCTCTCAGCTATGCTATCGGCGCAGCATCTGCTTATCACTCACAAGAGCAAGGATGCAATCCAGAATCAATCGCCACTCTTTCTTTCACAGCAAAAACTGCAACATTTTATCTAGCAAACATAGCCATTTACACAGCTTCTTATTGGAATGAATACCAAACAGGCGCAAGGCATTGGAGAAAAGATATGGACGAAGCAATTTTATCTAATATGGGCGGGACAGGAGTCACTTTAGCAGGAGGAGGGTTGCATTGGGCATTAATGCGCACAATAAATCTCAGCCCGATTTCATCATTTATATTTGGCAATCTCATTCCAGGAGTAAGCGCCGCCCTTGTAAAAGTGATTAGGGATGCAAAAAAAGGAATCTTAGTAAGATAATTTAAAAAAATTAAATAAAAGAAATAAAAAAAGAAAAATAAAAAAGTTTAGTCTTTAATGTCTTGCAAGACTGAATACGTTCTTGATAGCAACTATTACTGTGGCAGGTACGAATATTGCAAGCAATGCTTGTAATATGCTTCCAAATGCCCTAACAGCGGACATTTGTTCCTGACCAAAGGAAGCTGCAATTATCAAAACCGCTCCAGATAATAGGAATGGAGTTACCTCCTTGTCAGCTACATTCAAGAGCCCAACAATCAGACCGATGATAACTAGAGTTATTAGTACGCCTTGAGTGATATCTCCAAATGCGCCCAATACTACTGCAAGGACTACTCCTATAAGGAAAGCCCAGCTTCCTATTAAATTGCCTGTTTCAGCTTTAGCCATTTTAGACCTCCTTTCATAGATTTAATATTTATCATAAGCTTCAAGGGTTTATATAAGTTTTCCCTATTCCAGAGTTGCAAAATCGGAGCAAAATTTAAAAAGAGAGATTTATTGTTTACAACGAGGTGATAGCACTTCAGAGCTTCTTCTGAGAAAATCAAGATGAAAGATAATAAGAATGACCTGCAAGTAAGCACAACTTACAAAGGAAAGATTAGAAGTCTAGAAAATGTAGAATCCGTGAGAGTTTCTATCTGGGAGGACCTTGGAAGAGAGCAATTAGGAGAGGAACAAATAGGAGATCTGCCCAGAAGTTATTTTCCTAATGGGGAATTGAAAGTAGGAGATCCCTTTACATATAGAGTAGATGTCTCTATTCAAATGATTCCTCCAAGAGCAGTTTCTGATGAAGAGCTTGCGCAATTAAGGTCAGAAGTGGAAAAAAGGATGCCTCAAGGAGAATATTAAATCTTTTTCAAGATATTTATTTCTTCAAAAGAAATAGATGAGCCGTTAAATTTAGTAGCATATAGTAAAGCTTCTAATACTTTGTCCCCTTTCAAATCTATCAAACCTTTCTTATAGGCTACAAAAACTAATTCAGAAGATCTAATAAACTTATATTTGGAGAAAATACTCATGTCATCCATTACCAGGCTGACTTTTTGATGAAGTTTTCCCTGCATAATATTCTCCAAACTTCTAGGATTCTCACATAGCACACGTGTAGTCCTCTCATCTATGGCTATGAGATTGGCTATATCTAGTTTAGCTAGTTCATCGCTTAATGCCAAACATGATATTTCTGCTTCACTTACTAGGTGAACCCAATTTCCCCTCACTTGGAGGTAATGATTGGCCATATCCATCAGTTCTTTACTAACGACCTGAATCTTTTCATCAGAAATTCCTAGAGAAGAGGGCATTTCTATAACTCCATCTTCTAAAAGTTTTTTTATCCTCAAGGCTCCCAACTCGAATCTCATCACGCCAATAGGGCGATCAATAACCTCTTGTTTAACAGCCCGGGTTATCAGAAGTCTCCCACCAAACATTTTCTTTAGGCCCGGAAGAATATTCAGCAGCCCGGTCATTGAGAGATTTATCAAAGTTCCAGAATCAAAGATCAGTGCCTTCATTATTTTTCCTCCTCAGAAAAGAAATTCAAAGCCATCTTTGCTCTTTTCTTCACTTCTTCAGGAATAGGCTCAGTTGTATGAAGTTTGCTTTTCTGCCCAGAATACTCTGCAAGCTCCCATTGGGAAATGCCTAGTAATTTTGCAGTCTGCCCCATGGAGATCCCATGTTCGTAAATTCTCGAAGCTTTATTTATAGCCGCCTTTCTCAATACTTCTTGAATGTACGGCCTAATATTTGGAGAAAAGGCTGCAGAAGACCTTCTTATCTTTTCTAGATAAGACTCGTAAGCGGCAAAATCTTTTTCCTTTAGCGAGATTATGCAAAGAGAAATTAAGGAATTCATTCTTTTAACAAACTTGTTCCATTGTTTTATCTTCTTATTGTCTCCTCTCTCAATTAATTTAGCCAGAGTATAAATGATCACTGCAAGTGTGATGCTTCCAGCATCCTGCATTAAAGAAGCAGAATGAATTGTTTGATTGGATAACTCCCTTAATTTTAAAGGATTTCCTGCAATAAGGCTTCGTTGAGTTTCGTTTAATACCCGTATTACATGCTCAACCTCTTCCATACTTAATTCTGAACTCTAAACTATATAAATATTGTTTTAATCGCAACTTTAATATACTCTAAAGCATTTATAAGCAAGATGGAAGTGCTTTTAGATAGCAATTTTATAATTTCCTGTATAAAAAAGAGGATAGACTTTATCGATCAACTTGAAGAGCAAGGCTTCAAGGTATTGCTGCCCTTAGAAGTTTATCAGGAATTGAAAGATTTGAAAAGGAAACTGCCCCATGATGATCGGGCAGCAATAGACATAGCTTTCACTTTATTAGAATCTAAAGGAATAAAGAAGACTCGTTTAGGGCAAGGGACATCAGTAGATCAGGGCCTAATAAACAAAGGAAAGCAGGGATATTATATTGCAACTTTGGATAATGCAATAAAAAATGAAGTCCCTAATCGGATAGTCATATTTGATGCACAAAAAAGAATAGGCGCAGAATAAAAAGAGAAAGTTTTTAAATTGATTTCTCGCAATTAACATTGAGGTGATCGGCCTCAGACTGTTTCTGAAAAATTAATATGAAAGTAACAAGGGAGATTCCAGAAGTATTATATTGGGACGATTGGTTAGGGCATGTAATTGAGGAGGGGATGACCTTTAGCAAACTGAGGGGCACCATTGGAGATCAGATAAGGGGTGCCCAGAGTAAAATAGGCTATGATATGCCCCCTAATCAAAATGATTTACTGCTAAACCGTTTTGAGTGTTTTATGTCAATGCAATTTGGAGACTTTCGAATTAATCCCAATCTTTCAGATACGGATTTATACCTTTTAACTTGCGCTCTTAAAAGGCACGAAGAGAAAGCTCATCCTAGAGAAAGCTTTAGTCAATTGGAGTATTATGGCCCTGCTTTTACTGATGTGGAAGTAGGATTTTCCGCAGGCGATTCTCAGAGATTAAGGAGAGGCATAGATTCATTGATAGATAAAAAATTGCATGATTGATTTTACCATCACAATTCTTTTAAACTAGGCTTTCAAACAATCTCTGCATGAAGAGGTTAAATTTCGATTCTCAAGGCAGGCTATCCTCCATAGACGATAAACCTGTAGAAGCGCCGAGAAAAAGTTGGAGTAGTAATCAGAATAATTTTGGTAGCAAGTCAGCTAATAATTCTAACAATTGGAAACAATCCGGATTCAAAAGAAAAAATTCGATCGATGATGATATTTTAGAGTCTTATCTGGAAGGAGAAGAGGGAATGATTGATCCCCACATGAGTCTTAAGAAGTCGGAAGACATGGATTTTCTCAAGGAGAGCGAAGTTCATAAGACGGAGGATTCAGATTATTGGAGCCTCTATTCATCGGGTAAGAAGTTGGAACCTTTAAAATTCTCAAATGGAAAAACGCAAGAGGATGTGGTAAAAGAAGTAGTTGATCTGATAAGGACTGGAAATAAGATAATTTTTCTTCATGGAGTATGTGGAACAGGGAAGTCTGCAATAGCCCTTAATATTGCAAGAATTATGGGTAAAAGCTCCATCGTAGTTCCAGTAAAAGGTTTGCAAAGGCAATACGAGGAGGATTATACTCATAAAAAATATGTCCTGAGGAAAAATGGCCAGAAGATGAAGATTGCAGTAATTACTGGCAGAGATAACCACGATTCCATCATCAATCCGGGAGTTTCTTGCGCAGATCCTTCCTTGCCGGACAATATCAAGATAACTGAGAAGAATTATGATAAGATAAAAGAATATTATTCATTAAATCCTTATTTGAAAAATAAAGATTTGCCTGAATTAAGAAAATTAAAAAGGATAGCCATCGCTCCTGCCAATCCTCATTGGAGCCCAATACTGCCAGACACCTTTGAGATACCTCAATTTAAAGAAGCAAGAAAGTTAAGGTATCGCGGCCTGAATGGCAAGGAATTCATCTTTTATCATAGGAAACCTGGATGTTCTTATTATGATCAGTATCTTTCATATATTTATGCAGATGTTATTATCTTTAATTCTGCTAAATACAAGATAGAAGTCTTGTTAGATAGGAAGCCTGAATCAGAAGTTGACATCATAGACGAGGCAGATGAGTTCTTAGACAATTTCTCCACACAGGAGGAAATTAATCTTACCAGGCTTGCTTCAGCATTGAAATCAATTGTCCCAGAAACATTGGATGCGCAGCAAACATTGGACGATATACTAAAGTTGATGAATCTTGAGGAAAAAAACAAGCAGGCTCTGGGAATAGAAGAAAAGAAGATCATCCATATAAATGAGACTCAGATTGGCAAGATTTTAAAATTAATAACAAAAAATCCAGAATTAGAAGTTGAGATTGAATTAGATGAGGGAAATTATGCAAACAAGCTGTTGGAAGCTTCCAGGAACTTCTCAGATTTTCTAGATGAAACTTATCTAACTTTTAGAAGGTATGAAAAAGATCTCTACGTTAATCTAGTATCAACAAATCTTTCTAGGCGTTTTCATGAAATATCTGATAAGAGCAAGGCTTTAGTTTTAATGTCAGGGACATTGCATTCTCCGGAAGTTCTGCGAGATGTCTTTGGCCTCAAAGATTTTAAGATAGTGAACGCAGAAGTATCTCAACCAGGTACAATTGAAATTCACAAAACCGGGAAAGAACTGGATTGCAGATATTCCAATTTAAATTCAATGTCTGATGGCAGGGCTAAATATCTTCAAGCTCTATTTGCCTGTTTCCAGAAATCGACCAAGCCTCTTTTAGTGCATGTTAATGCATTTGAAGATCTTCCCACAGAGCAGGAAATAATGGAAAATGAATTATTCGGCCTTCTCTCTAAGGAGACTCTTAGGGAATTGCAGTACCATGATAAAACAGGCAGGCTAATTTCTGACTTCAAGGAAAAGAAGTCTCCTCATCTTTTCACAACAAAATGTTCTAGGGGAGTTGACTTTCCAGGAGATATTTGTAATTCAATCATATTCACTAAATATCCCAATCCAAATGTTCAGGATATATTCTGGAAGTTATTGCAAAAAGAGCATCCTCAATATTATTGGGAATTTTATCGTGATAAAGCAAGAAGGGAATTTTTACAAAGAATTTATAGGGCAGTAAGGTCTAGGGAGGATCATGTTTACATACTCTCCCCAGATTCCAGAGTTTTAGATGCGGTAAAGGCGTTGCAGAGTCAAAAATAATTTTTAGCAAGACTTATATATGCTTTTGATTTAATATTAACATGCCTAAAAAAAGGGTGGATAAAAAAAAGGTAGAGTCTCATAACAAGGGCCAGGGTACAAAGGGGATGATTGCAGTTCTTTGGGGATTTGTTGCTTGGTTAACAGGAATAATTGTCTCTCTAGCAGTCGGTTCAGGATTGATTACTCACACATTATATATTCCATGGATCCCAGAGATAGTCACAGAAACAGCTGGCTGGATTGTGGTTATTCTAACAATTTTAGGTGCGATGCTTGCAGTCTTAGATAGAGTAAGGTAAGTCAAAAAGACTCTGATTCTATTTCTTTTATCTTCCAGAAGTCTTTAGTCTTCTCTATAGCTTTCTTTTCATCAAAACTCTTGCATGTGTAAATTATCAAAGAAATGAATTTAGCCTTAGACCAAACATAGAGAGATATTCCGGAATCTATCAGAGGAACAAAAGCATCATATCCTTGATTTTCTTCCTTTCCATCTCCGGAAGGTGAGAATATTATCGGCTCGCCATACATCCTCAAATTAAGTTCAGTAGTAATCTCGTTAAAGTATTTTACAATAGTATTTTTGTCTGCTTCAATATCATAGAATCCTTCGATAAGAAGTCTCTGCCTTAAAATATTTGGGGCCAAGTTTTTCATAAAAAAATAAAGGCAACCTCTCTTAAAAATGTTTTTATGTCAAGGGGTATTAGAGGCACTCAAGAATTATAAATTATTGATGAAACCGCATCTGAGAAGATGTAATGACTCATCGTGCTTTTGATTTTTTTAAATTTCCCAGTCTCTCCAGAGACTCTGCAAATATAATTTACTGGCTAGATCTCCATTCCTGGCCGATTCTTTAAAATCTTCAGTAGTGCCCCATCGGCACTCTAAATATTGGAAAGAGCCTGCGCCAGATTCAAGGATGGTGGGCTTGCCTCCTGCAAGGATTTTTACTTCAAATACTCCCAATTCTAGAGTGCAATCCTCTTTTTTCATGCGATCTCTTCCAATAAAGTTAGCAACTTTCAGTTCCACACCCAATCTTTGCTTTCCAGAGCGGGCAATCGCCTGATGCTCAGTTTCATCATCTCCAACATATTCTACTGGCAATCCCCAACCATCCAGAAAACCTTCCTCATGGTCCTGGCTATTAACTAGGAGAAGTTTCTTCTCAGGATTGCGAACTATATATGCCACGGCATACTTATAAAATTCCATACTTTGCCCGGGAAGTCAGGCTATAAAAATATTTGTCAGATAGAATATTATTTTTTCTTTCCAATTACTTTAATACCATGCATATAAGGTAAAAGCACATCTGGGACTTTTATAGTTCCATCTTTTTGCTGATAATTTTCCAAGATTGCAACCATTGCTCTCGAAGTGGCGAGAGCCGTGTTGTTTAAGGTATGCAAAATTCTTTTGTCCCCCTTTTTATCAAGGCATTTTATTCCTAATTTTCTCGCTTGATAATCTGTGCAGTTGGATAAGGACATCAATTCGCCGTAAGATTTAGTCGTTGGTCTCCAGACTTCAAGGTCTGCGGACCTAAATTTCCAGTCTGCAAGATCTCCAGTGCATATTTCAAGCACCCTATAAGGAAGTTTAAGGGCCTGCAGTATTTCTTCCGAATTTTGCAGCAGTTCATCATAAATCTCTTCTGAATCTTCAGGTTTACAGAATACAAATTGCTCTACTTTGTTAAATTGGTGAGTTCTCCATAAGCCTTTCTCATTTATGCCATGAGCCCCCACTTCCTTTCTAAAGCACATGGAATATGCAAAATACTTCTTAGGTAGTTCCCATTCCGGAATTGTTTGCTCAGAATGCATGGCTAAAACAGATTGTTCAGCAGTGCCTATGAGATTTAGATCTTCATCCTTTATAGAATAAACAGATTGCTCGATTGCAGTTTTATCCATGGACGCATAAATAGATTTATCATTTAGCATTAAAGGAGGCTCAATGTAAGTATATCTCTTCTTCACCATATGATCAAGAGTAAATCTTATAAGCGCCTGATTTAATAACGCTAAGTCTCCTTTGATATAATAAAATCCGTTTCCAGACACCTTTGCAGAAGCGTCAAAATCGGCAATGCCCAGATTCTCAGCTAATTCAACATGAGTTTTGATTGGGAAATCAAATTTAGGCACTTTCCCCCATTTCTTTGCTTCAACATTATCCTTGTCGCTTTTTCCTGACGGCGTCTTGGCATAAATTATATTGGGAATCTTCAGCATTGCCACATTTATCTCCTGTTCCAATTTTGCCATTTCAGCTTCACATTCAGCAATTTTATCAGGTATCTCTTGAGCGCGTTTCATAACAGCATCTGCATTTTTCTTAGCTTTCTTTAGCTCGCTTATTTCTTTAGATACTTTGTTTCTCTCAGATCTTAAAGAATCAGACTGTGCCTTTAGCGCCCTCCATTTCTTATCTAAGTCAAGAACCTTATCAACTAGTGGCAGCCTCTCATTCTGAAATTTCTTTTTTATATTTTCCTTGACAATTTCAGGATTTTCTCTTATGAGTTTGATATCTATCATCTTTTTATTAATTATTGGCTATATTTAAGCTTTAATGTCAAGGAACTTGAGCACAAGAGAATTGCTAAGAGCAATTCTCTGTTCAGAGAAATCGCAAGGATTTCTCTGCATCCAAAGCACGAGCGTCTTTTCAAACCACCGCTTTTAAACGGTGGTGAAGCATCGTGCTTTTGATATTAATTATAATTAGACTTTTCTTTCCCTTTCTTGAGTTCAGACATATGTTTCTTTCTGATCTTGTCATATTCTTTCTTGTTAGTCTTGAATTTGGCGATCATTTTAGAGGCATATTCTCCTCCGAGGTGGTGGGGAACAATAACATAATCTGCCCCTTCCTTGTACAGGTCCAAGGCACCTTTAGCATACTCTACTGTTGCTATAAAGACCGAATCTGCATTTGTCCTGTTGAGATATTCCAGGATAGATTTATTTACAGGATCTTCAGGGATAGTCGAGATGATAAGTTTGGCTTTTTCAAGTCCAATTTCAGATAAAAATCCTTTATCTTCAGCATCCCCATATATGCAATTTATTCCTTCTTTGCTCAGGGCAAGAATAACCTTAGGATTGTAATCTATGACCACAAAAGACAAGCCTAATTTCTTTAATTCTTTCAAGATTTTGTATCCAATTCTATGGTATCCAAAGAGAACAACATCAAAAGTCTTCACCTTATCTATTAAATTTCTGTGTTTCTTGCCTTCAAATATAAATAAGGCCCTCGATATTTTGCTAAATATCCATCTGGAATAATAGATACTATAACTGCTTAGGCCGATAGTTATCAGAGAAATCAAAATCGCCAGATTCATTACTTCTTGGCTTAAATGCCCAAGGTTAAATCCTAGCAATGCTAAGATAAGAGAAAATTCACTTATTTGGGCAAGACTGGATCCAGCTAGGAAATTAGTCCTTTTCTTATATCCAAAAGTCCTGAGCAGCCCCATGATAATTATAGGTTTGCCGAGAAATACAAATAAAGAGAATATGATCGCATTTTTTATCAAAGGAATATTAATTTCAGGGGTCAACTGGCTTCCGAAAAATACAAAGAATAAGACGACAAAAAAGTCTCTAAGGGGTTTCATCTTGCCGCCTAATTCAAGGGTATACTTGCTGGAAGCTAAGGACATGCCTGCAATTAAAGCTCCAATTTCTAGGGAAAATCCAAGAGAGCTGAATATACTGGCTAAAACAAGTGCCCACGCAATTCCGAATAGAAAAAGAGCCTCCTGATTTCTGGCTAGATAATCAAGAATTCTTTTCAATGCAAAACTAGATATCAGAAATATTACTGCTATTAAAACCAAAGCCCCTAGAAATTTTCCAAACATCAAGTAAAAGCTGCTCTTGCTTTGTATTAAAGGGACAATCATCAAAGCCAGGGCCGCAACAAAATCTTCTACAATTAATATTCCCAGGGCAATTCTTCCATGCAAGGTGTCTATCTCTCTTTTATCAGAGAGGATCTTAACTACAACTACTGTGGAGGAAAAAGCAAATATTGCCCCTAGGTACAATGCGCTAATATTAGAAAATCCTAGCCCAATAGCAATTATGAATCCTATGGCTGAGGTGAGTATTATTTCCGCAAGACCTACTGTTGTTGAAACTTTTCCAATCTCTTTCAAAACTCTAAAATCAAGGCTTAAACCGACAATAAACAAAAGGAAAGCAACTCCAATATGTGCAAAGACAGAAATTAATTCAGAAGAAGAGCCATTTGGACTTATCAAATTCAAAGCTACTGGCCCCACTATGATTCCTGCAAACAGGTAAGCAATAATTGGGGGTTGCCTTATTATTCTTGCTAGAACAGTAAGAACTGCAGCAACAGCTATGATTAAACTTATAGAAACTAGCACCTCTTCAGCCATATCAAAGATAAAATCCTTTGTTTTAAATAAGTTATGTTATTTTTTCTTTGATTCTTTAACTCTCTTCTTTGCTAAGTTCAAATATTCATCAGCTAGCGTGATTAAAGCTTTGCCCACGCCGTCTTTTTCCTCGCTTTTTATAGAAGAGAGGAGAGGTTCTACTTTGCCTAAAGCATGTCTCAAATCTTCAAAAGGAATATTTGCTTCTCTGTCATTGCTTGCAGCATCTACAAGCTCAGAGTAAAGCTGTTCTCCCCATTGGCTCACATGTCTAAGTTTAAAATCAACAACTTTTCTGACTAAAGGATTCATGTCAGCGCTGTCAACAAATGTAGAAAAACGTTCTTTAGATTTCCCGTCTTGGATCATTGCATTAATCTTGTAATTTCCTTCACCCATATAATCAAAGACAGCCCGGAGAAAATCTCCATTGCTGAAAGCATGAGTTATAGCAAATGTGTCTCTATGCTCTCCTCCTTTCATGCCGTTCGAGTCCATATCTACAACATTAATGTAGGTTGTGTCATCATAAATGCTAAATGTGATATTTCTCCTTTGAGGTAATTTCTCGTCAAAAGGCATATATTTTGTTGCAAAGATTGAAGTTTTATAACCTCTGCTTTCAATGAGCTTTTCAGCTTCATACATTACCCCTTCGGCGCGATATATCCCTTCTTTTTTATCTTTATCATTATCGATTAATGCCTTGTTCAGTTCAAGAGGCCCAGCTAGAGAACTTGCAGCCATGCTCCCGGCTAGTATCAAATTAAGTAATGTTTTTCTCACTTCATTTATGACAGAAGATTACTTTTAAATGTTATTATTTAGTAACTAAATAGTGATTACAATAGCAAGATTTAAAAATACCTTTTATTATTTAGCCACATGTGCGTAATGGATATTCATTTAGAAGGGATAGAAAAAACTAGTTTTGAAAATGGAGATGTATTGCACCTTCTTGAAGAGATTTCTGATAGGAAGATTTCTGTTGCTCTTTCTCTGCCTCCCTGGATGGAAGATTATTGGAAAGAAAATAATGCGGAAGTAATAAAACAAGTTAGAAAAATAGTTAGGATTCCTGGCAATGTTTTAGGTCAACAGGGAAATACTCATAAATGCAGAAAAGGCCATGTTTGTGTGGATGAGTGGCATGAGAATCGTTGTCCCTATGGAGGTTCTCCAAGAAAAGAAGAGCAAAGGGAACTTATGGAAACAGGCAGGCAAAGATTGATAGATCTTATCGGAGTCTCGCCTCAGTTGTATGTGCCTCCAAATCACTTATTCAACCACAATACTTTAGAAGCTGCTTCAGAAATGGGCTATAAGTTCTTTGCAGTCAAAGCAGTTATTCCCTTGCAACCGTATAGATTTGGGAATCTCATAGTCATTCCTGAAAGAGATTTAACCAAAGGGCAATTAAATGGGGCAGCCGCATATATTCATTATGATGAAATAGATGCTAATAAGGACCATTACCGAGAAGCAGTAAGGAGAGCATCGCCCTTAGATAAAGTAAGGCCAGAATTTGTGAACCCTGATAAAATATTTCTTAACAATTCTTTAGTTTTAGGGTGGAAAGTTATGAGAGATGTAATCAAATTGCCTAAAAGACTTAAGAAGATGAAGGCTTCCGCATAAACTTATAAATCTTGTTTTCATCAGAATCTTAGAACCTAGGTTCTTATCATATTCATCTCACCTAAGGCTGAGATGAAAGGGCCCATCGCACGCGGCGCGGCGGGCCCACTCATATTTATCGCTTTTAAGAAATGTTTAAATAAGCCTTTCATTATTCGCAACTATGAAAGATAATCACAATTACAAAGGAACATTGGGACACACCTCGCCTGCAACCGGCATACCTCCTACTCACATATATGAGGGTTATGTGGACCAGCATGGACAAGAACAAATAGGTCCTGAAGCTATGCCTGAATGTAATCCCCTGGGGACAGAAATGCCTGAAAATCCATATCACTTGAAGGCAAAGACGAAAACGTCTCCTTCCACCAAATTCTTAGATAACTTAATCGAGTCATTTATGAAAGAAAGGCATTGGAATAATTAGTCATTTCTCGTCAGATTAACATAACATTTAAAAAGCACTTTTATCTTGAATAAATTATGACAAAGGTAAGGATAAAGTTGGCGAGCATTGACATAGAGGCATTAAATCCAGTCATTGCTTCAATAAAAGATATTACTACTCGAGCAGGAGTTTTAATGAGGGGCCCAATTCCTTTGCCAACTAGAAAATTAAAAATCACAACTAGAAAATCTCCTTGCGGAGACGGAACCGCAACATTCGACCGATATGAAATGAGGGTTCATAGAAGAATTATTGACATTCCTGCTGAAGATCGCATTCTACATCCCATCATGAAACTGGCCATTCCAAGATCTGTTCAAATTAAGATTGAAATGAAGGAATAATCCTCCCACCATATCATACTCTTTCAAAATATTTTTAAATCAACATTCTCTATACGATAATGGACATCTCCGAATTAAGGGTCAAAATAGATTCTATAGATCATCAATTGCTGGTTTTATTAAAAGATCGTCTTGAATTGGCAGAGCAGATAGGAGCTTATAAAAAAGAAAAAGGCCTTCCCATTAGAGATATAAAAAGAGAAGAAGAAGTTCTGAAGGAGAGGAAATCAATTGCATCAGGCTTAGGAATCAAAGATTCAGAGGGCGTAGAAAAAATCTTTGAGGATATTTTAGCAGTATCTAGAAAAGTGCAATAAAAAACGTATATATTTTTATACCCTGCAACCTCTATCTTCACATGGGAATGCCAAAAATTGCATATTCTCCAAAAGGCCTTGTCCATTTCTCAGTAGGGGCTATCATCAAGAAAGGTGAGAAGTATCTCCTTATTGACAGAGCAAAGATCCCTGAAGGTTTTGCCTGCGTCGCTGGGCATCTTGAATCTGGAGAAACACCTGAGCAAGCAATCATCCGGGAAGTCAAGGAAGAATCAGGATTAGAGGTCAGGGAATGCAAGCTTCTATTTGAAGAAACTTTTTATGGAAACGTATGCAGCAAGGGAGTCCAAAACCATCACTGGTATGTTTTTGAATGCAATGTCAAAGGTGAAGAAAAGAAAAATGGGGAATCAAAGTCAATTGGCTGGTATTCGCCTGAGGAAATAAAGCAGCTTAAATTAGAGCCTAGCTGGGATATTATTCTGAAGAAACTGGAAATCATCTAGTCTAAACAAAATTCTCTCCAGAAGTAGGGGGCCTTACTTCGCCTGTTTTTATTCCACCGCTTGGGAATAATCTATACAACTGCTTTTGTGCAGGAGATTCAACAATATGAACTTTCATGGCAGTAGTCTCAGGCGTAGGCTCTAAAGCCATCTTCACTTCTGAATAACTTTTAGGAGCAGCATAGTAGGGATATCCTGGAGTCATGCCTTCAACTCTTAATATTTTAACTCCTCCATTCATGTAGCCGAAGTGAATTCTATGAGTGCCATCATTGATTAGGTCAAAGACTCCCGATTCACTTGTATGGGGAACATTAAGTAATTCAGCATTCAGCTCCAATCCTTGTTCTTTTAATGATCGAGCAAGCTCTGCCCCTATAAGAGATTCATAATTTAATCCTCCAGATGCATGTCTAGGTACGTGGAATCTTTCCACAATCGGAGGGATCATAGTCCATTCAGTTTCCTCTCCAGTAGAAGAGCGAGCCGTAAAATCATATGCCATTTCTAGATTTAATATATCGATTCCTTCTTTGGCAAATAAATCAGCTAGATTTCTCACAACTTCAAGATTCTTCTGATAAACACTTGGCTGGGGAGTATGCAATCTTTTTTCTATTTGCGGCTTAGTCAAAAAATCAAGAGCAAAATTAGCATTCTCATAAATTTTTACATTTGGAAATCCTCTTAGTTTAACTTGTCTTAATCTATTTTCAAGTGTATCTCCTTGCCCAAAAAAAGGAATTTTCTTTGTTATTTGTATAGACACAACCTGACTCTGTTCAGAACTCATAATAGCAAGCCCTCCAGCTCATGAATATGCATTACTGAAGCATCCGCTTCTGGAATATTACTCCATACGCCTATGGTTTGCATTCCAGCCATCCTCGCAGGAAGGATATCGGATTTAGTGCTATTGCCAATATAAACATGGTTTTCAGCAGGAACTCCTGTTTTTTCCAAAGCATATCTAAAAGCATGGCCCTCCTGTTTAGAGAGTCCTCCACAATTATCACTGCAAATTCTGTAAGCAAAAACATCAGGATCAATTCCAATAGCCCTCAATTTATTTTGAGCAGATTCACCAGGACTCGAAGTAAGAAGGTAAGTAAGGGGATAACTTTTTTCTATTCTTTGTATGAGCTCCGCAGTTTTAGGATCCTCTTTAATTAGATCAATAATATCTGCTTGAGAAACAGCAAGATCCATCATCTGGCCCGCTTCTTCTGGCTTGTAACCTGCGGCAATAAGAACCTTTCTTCCAGATCCTAATTGTAGATATTGCGCTTCAAAATATGCTCGCGCCCCTTTAACATCCTTGAGCTCAGCATGTCTTTCAAGAATTCTTGATGAGATTTGATCTCTTATTCTTCCGTTAATTTCTGGACTAGATGGATATAAACACTCATCCAGATCAAATCCTACTGCTCTTATCGCCTCTCTATTTAGCATCCAAGGAAAAAATATCTAATCTATATAAATATTCTTTTCATGAAAAATATATTTTAGAAACCAGCTACTTTTCCAGTCAGATCAAATTCAGCTTTAGCAGCATTGTAACCGACCCAGAATGCATGATCTGCATCGCTAATTGCCCGATCCAATCTCAATCCGTCTTTAATCTCTTTAGGATTGCCTGCATATTCTCTTAAAAGTACTCCTTTTGGAGAATAATGCCCAATAACTATCTGATCCTCCTTAACCTCTGTAACAAAATAACCTCTGGGATCATCAACTTCTAAAGGAGATTTCCTATTTGCCTTTATTAACTCCTGGGCTTTGACAGTCTTGGCATTCTCGGGATCAATTCCAACCCATCTGCTCCTGACATTTAATTGTCCAGGCTCAATGCCAGAATACTCGCTAACTTTTTCTTGAATTGCTCTCAATCCATAAAGATTAGTGAGCCAAGCAGAAACAGCATTATGGGTCCTAAAGTGCGCAGTCATCATTAGCTTCCCATTTACTAGATCAAAATAAGCATCAGTAAAGCAAGGGGAAGAAGAATCTGCTCCTTGGTGTGTCAAATCTTTTGAAGTATCCCACAAAGAAACTAAAGAATGCCTATCCATTGGATTCGCTCGCAATCTCTCGCCACACACTTTCAAAGCATCTATTCCAAAATATTCTCTCATTCTATTTCCATACGTGTAAGTCTTATCGGCTTGTTTAGTGGGATCAATCATAGTCTGCCGATATGCTTTTAATTCATCCGGATTATATCCAAATTTTCTCAAGTCATCTTCATTTTCAAAACTTGCATCAGCAACATTTACATCTAGATTGAACAAGGCTCTTCTCTTTCCTTTCTCACCTGTTAATTCTAAATTAACTCCAAATCTATCTAAAAGATACATAACCTCCATCCAAGCCTCGAGAGGTTTACCAGCAGAAACATTATGGAATGTAATATCTGAAGGAAAGTCTTTGAAAACAGGTTTAGGAAGATCTATAGCTGCTCTGTCTGATTCTTGATAGGCTCTTCTAGCAGGCTGAGAAATGAAGTTGCATATACCTTCTAGATCTCCAGGGTTAAATTGAACTATTTCTGGCTGATATCTAAAATTGTTCGGATGCAATTCTTTCGGCAAAGGAAATTGAGTGCCTTCAATAGTAAGCATGGGCAAACCTCCAACGCTTTCTTCTCTTACTCCATTAGAAAAGAAATTAGCTAAAGCCTCAGCGCTCCCTGAGGCGTTTCCTCCTGAAACAGCTATTCTTTCTATTTGAGGATTGTAAGCTAGATTAGCTAACATTTGAGGAAGGCCATTCCCATACAAATTAGAAACAACTGCGAGAGGAGAATCTTGATTTAATAAACCCTGGCGAGAAGTTCTTATTTTTTCCCAAAATCCCCCGTTTCCAGCTATCTTAGACCATAAAGTCACAAGAGCGGAATGTCCTCTAGGATTAACAATATTTAATCTGCCATTTTCAGGATTTGGAGGATCAGCGAGAGGATTCAATTTTTCCCTAAAATAAAGAGGTTGGAATTCCATAAAAATTATTTTCTTTTCGAATATTTAATTATAACTGTAATCTAATTGATAGTTTTTTATTTATATTTATGGAAGTTAATTTCAGTTGCCCAAGGTCAAATATTTCGGCACTACTGATGTACCGTGCACCACTGTCTGCGCAATCTCTCGGGTAATTTCTGAGCTTGTAGTAGATATGGTTACGGCAAGCCTTCTATCTCGCTTTTTTTCAGCAGGATCAACATGGTAAGTGTAGATTCCCCCATTTGTTGTTAGAATCGCAGATTCTTCTGCATAGCATTCTGGACGCCTTCTTTCATCTTCTCCAAATCCGCTAGACATTTGGGCTTCAACTACGCCTCCTCTATTCAGTAAATAATTTAACCCATGAAATCTAATTTCTTCAAAATCAGGCCCATGTTCTTTAGTCGAAGCTTTAATTATTGCTACATAAAATGCATTGCTATTCATAAAAAGGCAATAAAATCAGCCCTTATAAGTGTTTCCCCGCTCTAAAATACTGTTGAAGCTCGGACAATCGTTAGATTTATAATTGTTCTTTTGCGAATATCTTTAAGCTGACGTTGGGCAGTGGTAGCCTACCTGCTTGGAGAGCAGGCTTCCGCAAGGATATGCAGGTCCGATTCCTGCCGTCAGCGTTTTTTTATATGTTCTTTGCTATTATTAGATCTTAATTTACTAACAAAACTTCTTAAAAATCCAATATAATTTTTTTTGCTGTTCCACAATTCCAAAGCAGAGTCAAAATTATCCTGAACCTCGTTGTAAGAACCCTTTGCTTTTTCAAGACTAACTGAGGGCCAAAACTTTGGCAATTCAGAATCATAGAAGAAGACTATTACTGGAATTGTTTCAGTCATTTCCATTTTAATCGCTTCCATTGGAAGATCTTCTCTTCTTACAACTTCAAAATAATGCAGATGAAATAACTCATGCGCTAAAACATATAATTGGGATTCCAATGGTAAACTTATAGAAACATCATCCTTTCTAATTTTTCTGCCAATAACTATTACTTTCTTCTCAGGAATTACTGCGAATCCGGGAACATTATCTGCCAGAACACATTCATATTCCTCTGTATTCCAATTATAATCTGTAATCTCTACGATTCTCTTAAAGTATTTACTTTCTATTTCCCCCCAGGATTTTTTGATATTATTGACAAAAGACTTGAAATCTTTGTTTTCATAATCTCGGGCTAATTCATTTTTTGCAATTTCATCCTCCAATTCAAGAAATCTTAAAGCAGAGTCTGTTAATTTACTCTTTCCGCACATCTTTACATATAATCTCAGATATCTCAATTCTTTTTCGGCATCACTATAAAATCTCACTCTAACCATTTTTTAATCTATTAAATGATATTTTTAATTATATCTTAATTGATTAGCTTTAATGGAAGTCTGTCTCTGAGTTCTTCTTTTTCTGAAGATGGAGGGCTTCGATAGATTTTTATAGGGGAAAATATCCAGATTTTTGAGGCGATTCGTCCCTCAAGCGAATTCTTGAGAAATCATTATGAGTGCAAATCTAAATAAGCCTGGAAATTTAATTCACACAGTTAATTATGACCGATTGACTGACATAGTTGCCTATGGTCTAGTCTCTCAATATCATCATTGGGATTGGACAACGATGACTCAAATACACGGAATGGGGAACCGTTGTCCTTGCGAACAAGAGCTATCTCAAGGAATAATAGACCAGCTTAATAATCGAGGATTGTTATTTTTCCATTCAATTGGCGCCAAATACAAGTCTGGTCGAGGTACAGTAAGTGTGACTAATTTGGAATGGCCGGTATCAGAGGAGAGGGTTGGAATATTAATTGAGCCAAAAGATTTTCTAAAGGGGGTGCCTGAAGAAAGTGAGTATGAGTTATCTGCTTTTCAAGGTGATCCAGTTGCATTGGAGAAAATTGCTATAAAGCGTTATTGGGAGGAGAAAGAAGGCGGAGCAATAGAATACGGGAGGGGAAATGCTAGGAACGATCCACCTTGGGAGTTTAGGATACCTTCTTGCATTCCCTGGAAAAAGTTCAGCGCATTCGTTGTTTCTCCTAAAAAAAAGAAACAAAGAGTTTCTCATCTAATCTCCCTAATGTCCCAGCTTAGGCCTAGCGAGCTCAAACCTATATTTGATATTTCTGGAGATCCTCAATTTTCTCCCGGAAAATAATTAAAAAATGATAAGCAATCAATTTTTATGACTCTTGAAAGATATGGTTTCCAATCTGGAGACATAATCCTGCCTGGGATTGAAATGCCTGTAAGATTAGGCAAGGGGTTCTATTTTAGAAATTATGGGATTGTTCCAGATTTAAGAGGGAAGACACTTCAAATAGCTCAAGAGCTAAATATGGCTCCCCCCACTATTGACCTGCGTCAAGAGGCATATTATGGAGCAAGTGCCCGACACCTCGGAATAATAAAAAGAGGAGATCGCGGCTCAGCTGTGTTTGTTAAAGAGGGATTGGATATGGGAACAGTAATATTTGATTATGGTCATGAATCAGTTCATGCAGTAAGAAATCTAGGGCTAGAAGATCAATTTGCAGGCTTTCTAAGAAAAGAAGGATTTACCCTTAATCCCTTTGAGACTTATAGCAGCGAAGAGCAAATTGCCCATGTGGGAGGAGTCTTGAGCTTGCACAAAGCAGGCATGCTTTGGTTTTTTAGTCATCCCGAAGTAGATCCCATAAGAGAAGATTTAATGGCCAGTCGTAGTTAACTATTGATGTTTAGATTGTATCCCTGAAACCAGCTAAGCTTCTGATTTCGAGGAAGTTGTTTTATTTGATATTCACATTTACAGGCATCTGATTTGTCGGCGCAAGATTTCCAGGCGAGGAGTTGTCTGAAACCCTTCTTAGATACGTATTTGCTGCCTTTACCTGAAGCATGGGCCTTCATTCTCTTATCTAGGTCATTTGTGACGCCTGTATAGAATGAGCTATCTTGGCATTCCAGTATATAAACAAACCAAGTTTTTTCATCCATATTCATTATAATTATATGATATTTAAAAAGGAGAGGTCTGAAGATGGAAAAGCAAAAGTTTATATTGGCACATAATTCAGCATATTAATAACACATGGAGGTATACAAATGAACGGTAAAGTAAAGTTTTTCAACGACGTGAAGGGATTCGGATTCATATCTGCTGAAGATGGAAAAGAATATTTTGTACATAGCAGCGGTTTGAATAGCGGTGTCTCTATCAAAGAAGGCGATTCAGTGTCTTTTGAAGTAGAGCAAGGCGATAAAGGCCCTAAAGCAGTCAAAGTTTCTAAGATTTAATCTTGTTTAGTAAAATCGATTAATAAGTAGTTTTAAGCACTAGGATTCCGAGTGCGAACCTTTATAACACTTTTATCTTTATTTTTATATGGAACTTTTAAAGGTAGTCAGTACACTAGATGAAGAGTTTGATGTTGAAAATGTAAAGGACGATTGGTCTTGGATGTTTGATGAACTCTTTGTGAAAAAATCAGTAGGGTCTTTTAGAAAAGAGAAAAAGAATACTGGTCTGTTAATTGCAAATTCACACGAAGTAAATAAAATTTATACGGCTTTTTCTCCCAGTAGATATGTCCTTGAAGCGATTCGGATGAAGGGCATAGCAAATTCTCTTCTAGTAGTCAAGCATCCTTTCGATTGGGATGGAGGGAAAAATGGGTTAGGATTCATTAACTTTAAAGAAAGGGATTATCAACTAATGGAAAGCATGGGAATATCAATATATTCTCTTCATACTCCTTTGGACAAAAATCGGAATGATAAGGTCGTTTCTACAGCCTATGCTTTTGCCAAGGTAATTAAGATGAGGCCGGAATACGAATTTGCTTCAGATCCTTCCAACCCAAGAATTCTTATAGGGCTTATTGGAAAAGTAAACGAGGCTAAATTGAGCGCACTTGTAAAAAGGATTAACTCAATTTTGGATTATAGGGTCAAGTTAATGAAAGTAACAGACAATGTTGGAAAAGTGGCAATAGTAACTGGCGGAGGATTCGTGCCGGAGATTATTCAAGAAGCAAAAGATAATGGCATAACCACTTTTATTACTGGAGTAATAACCCCTAATGCTTCAGAATATTCAAGGAAAAACTATAAAAAAACTTTCACGGAAGTCAAAAGGATAGGCATAAACATTATAGGATGTTCACATTATCTAACTGAAAAATGGGCCATGGAATTTTCTATCCCTTATTTCTCCAGTGTTTGCAAGGCAGAATTCATAGAGGATAAAGAAGCATTAAATCTTTTAGAGTAAGACTCAAAAACTATTTTTTATACTATTGTATAAGTCAAAATCTTTTTGATATTAAGAAAGTTATGATTTTCTTTTCACTAGATTTAAATAACTTAGAATATTTTTATTAGTATGCAGAAAATAATACCCCATTTGTGGTTTGACAAGGAAGCAGTTGAAGCAGCAAAATTCTATACTTCTATTTTTCAGAATTCCAAAATAAATAGTATAACGAAGATCCGTGATACTCCTTCAGGAGATTGCGATTTTGTTGTATTTGATCTTTCAGGATTCAAATTTATGGCTCTCAGTGGAGGCCCTCTTTTCAAATTTAATCCATCGATATCAATTCTAGTATTTTATGATACAAAAGAAGAAGTAGATCAAATGCATTCAAAACTCTCAAAAGGAGGCAAAGACCTTATGCCCCTAGATTCTTATCCTTTCAGTGATAGATACGCCTGGGTTCAAGATAAGTATGGTCTTTCATGGCAATTAATGTTCTCCTCAGAGCCTATAAAACAAAAAATAACTCCTTTTCTTATGTTCACTCAAGAAAGGTCTGGAAAATCAGAGGAAGCAATAAATTTCTACGCTTCTGTTTTCCATAACTCAAAAATTGGAGATATAATGAGGTTCGAAGCAGGAGAAGAACCTAATCAGCCAGGAACAATTAAATTCGCGCAGTTTACTCTCGAAGACCAGAATTTCGCGGCAATGGATGGAGGCAGAGTTCATGATTTCACCTTCAATGAGGCAGTCTCCTTACTTGTTGATTGTGATACTCAAGAGGAAATAGATTATTATTGGAGCAAGCTTTCAGCAGATCCAGAATCAGAGCAGTGCGGATGGTTAAAGGATAAATATGGTGTCTCCTGGCAGATCAATCCTAAACTTGTTGGAGAGATGTTGCAAGATAAAGATCTGGAAAAAGTAAAGAGAGTAACTCAAGCATTATTGAAAATGAAGAAGTTTGATATTGCTGAATTGAAGAAAGCTTACGAAGAGAAATAAGTTTAAGGTTAAATTATTAAATCTATCTTTCTTCCTTTAAGGATGAAATTAATCCTTACTTCCAGTGGGCTGGAAACCCCTAGATTAAGAAAGGAATTATCGAAAATGCTCAATAGGCATCCTTCAGAGGCAAAAGTTTTTGTTATTCACAGTGCTCAAAAATCTAGTCATTTATTATATGTACACAAAGTAGGCGAAGAACTCGCTAGAGCGGGAATTCTCCACCCAAATATAACTTATGTTAATATTGCATCTGCGAAGTCAGCTCCACAAATTGAAAATTATGACGTTGTGTATGTTTGCGGAGGAAATACCTTTTATATTTTAAAGAAACTTAGACAGCTAAGATTGGACAAAGCAATAAATAAATTTGTTAGGTCAGGAGGCATCTATGTAGGGGTAAGCGCAGGCAGCATTCTTGCCGGAGAATATATCGAAATTGCAGGTTGGGGAAGTGAAGGTGATTCCAATGAAGTTAAATTAAAAGATTTGCAAGGGTTACATTTTACTAATATTTCTGTTTTTCCTCATTACAAAGAGCGATTAAAGAGGGAAGTTCTGGATTTTAAAAAGAGAGTCTCTTACCCTGTTGAAATTCTTAGAGATAAAGAAGCTCTAATCATTGAAGGCAAAAGATTAAGGAGAATAAAATAATATATGGAAAAAACTCATATATTACTTTTTTATAAATATGTAAAAGTAGAGGATCCTACCAAATTTGCAAAAGAGCATCTCTCTTTCTGCAAGAATCTGGGAATAAAAGGGAGGATACTTGTAGCCCAAGAAGGAATAAACGGATCAATTTCTGGAATAAAAAGTCAAGTTGAGGATTATAAGAGAGAATTGAGGGAAGATAAAAGATTTGAGGATATCATTTTCAAGGAGGATCTAGGTTTCCAACATCCTTTCAAGCGCATGGTGGTTAAAGTAAAGAATGAAATTGTAAATTTGGGACAGAAAGTCGACTTGAAAGATACTGGAAAACATCTCTCTCCTGCAGAGTTTTTGGAGATTTACAAAAATGGAGGGGATGTGGTAGTTTTAGATGCTAGAAATGATTATGAGTCAAAAGTTGGAAAATTCAAAAATGCAATCACTCCAGATATAAAGACATTTAGAGAATTTCCAAAAGTTCTCGATCTAATTAAAGACAAGAAAGAAAAGAAGATAGTAATGTATTGCACCGGCGGAATAAGGTGTGAAAAAGCCTCTGCTTATCTTAAAGAAAATGGATTTAAAGATGTCTCTCAGCTTAGCGGGGGAATTTTAACATTTGGAAAAGAGTTTCCAGATACAATTTGGGAAGGCAAGTGCTTTGTTTTTGATAAAAGGTTGACAAGCAGGATTAATTCAGATAATGATACTATAACTCACTGCGAGGGCTGTGGTGTTTTATGCGACCTTTATAGAAATTGCTCAAATAAAGATTGTGACAAATATACTATTTTGTGTGTTGAATGTGAAAGGAAATTAGGAGGGTGCTGTTCTCAGTCATGCTTCCAGAAATTTATGAAAGAGAGAATGGAAAAGGCCAATTTAAATATGGAAAACTGAAAACAAATGTCGCTTAATTAATTCAGTTCTCCATAAATCTTCTCACCTTTTTTCTCGTACAGCAAAAACACATCTCTGGTTATAAGCTAAAGTATCATATTCACCAGTATAGATCAAACCGCCAAGGATATGCAATCTTCCATAGATCAAACGATTTAATCCAAGATTCTCTACAGACCGCTCTTTTTGGGGAAGAGGCAAGAAAGTTCTTGATCCAATGCCTTGATTAATAGCTTTACCTGGAAGAATAGACTTGGGATCGCCAGGATAGGCAAATGAAAGTTCTCCAGAAGATCTTCTTCCTAAAAGCCATCCGAAAAGTAGGGCGGGCAACGTTTCTAGATTTTTTTCAGGCAACTGTTCATAAACATGCAGGGCATTCTGATGATTTACTCCAGAAAAATCAAGTAATAAGCCAAGGTCTAAATAAACGCTCTTTTTGTCCAATGTCCGATCAAGTTCGCTTACTTTTCTAAAGTCTAAAGAAACTCTTTCTTGGTTAGCTAAAGGATCTCTTTCACTTATTCTTTCAGGAAGGATAAATTCCCCGCCTTGTTTAGAAAGAATGCCTTGGAGGGCAGCATGGCTGTAAGCATTTGAGAGCAAGTATTCGTAAGACGACCACCATTCTTTTTTCTCAGGAATTTTAATCTCCGCAGGAGTGCCTCTCCAGAGAGCGTTTATTTGCTCTGCCAGATCTCTGCCAAAATTATCATTCCTTAAGAGAATATGGTTTCTAGGAATGTTTTTCATAATTCCTCCTAGAAAAGAAATGCAAATTGCTTGATATAAAATAGTATATGATCATATGCCACCTGTAAGGAAAGAAAACTAAGGTGGCTTATGCCACGACGACTACAGCAAGAGCTAACAGAAGGTTCAATCCTGGATTGAATTGTTGCTGCGTCATAAATAAATAAAACTCATGAAGTATTTAAACATTAGCATATCCTCAGATTTTCAGTCATAATATATAAATAGTTATTTTGGATAATTTAAATGTGAGACAAAAAACTATCAAGATAACATATTGGATTGTCACCATAATATTTGGTCTCGGGATGCTATTCTCAGGCATCTCTGAATTGGTAGGGAGTAAGCAAGGAAATGAAGTTATTCTTCAACTAGGCTATCCTCTTTACATTAATACTATCTTAGGAATTGCCAAGATTTTAGGAGTAATTGCAATATGGCAAACAAAATTCAAGACAATTAAAGAGTGGGCTTACGCAGGATTTACATTTGATATAGTTGGAGCAGGCGCTTCTTTCGCCTTAAATGGCGACGGTCTTTTATCTACACTTTCAGTCTTGCCGTTCTTAGTAGTTCTGATTATCTCTTATGTTTTGTGGAAGAAAGTTAATAAGTTCAATTAAAGCTGGATAAGATTGTAAAGACGTTCGAATTCTTTTCTTTTTTCAATCTCTTTTAGGCAAGCTTGTTTCCGGCTGTTGAAAAGGCCCTCCACATTGCCAATAGGATATCTCTCCATGACTTTTCCAAAAGAAAGTATTTGATCTGCAACATTTTCAAGTTCTTTGTAAAAATTTTCTATGTCTTGCAAGCCAAATGAGTAGCCTTTAGACTGCCCAAGCTTCAGATAATGGAAGTTAGTCTTTGATGGAAGAACATTCTTCTTTTTATGGATAAGAAGATTGTAGAATAATGCCTGGCGAGTAAAATCTTCTCCTTTGTCTACTTTATTGCTGGTCTTGTAGTCGATTATAACAAGTTGATTGCTCTCCTTCTCCACTGCTTGCAGATCGATTACGCCTTTCAAGCCTATCTTCATCAATTCATTCTCTTTGAAAGGCAGAGATATAGACTCTTCGCATATACAATTTTCATGCTGGTCGATTATTCTTATTCCATGGGCGAGGGCTTTTAAGTATTCTTCTTTATCAAGCACATTTCCTTTCACGTCTTTATGCACATGAAGGTTCTTATTCTCCCATTCGCTTATCAAATATAGGAATGCTTGGGAGTTGTCTATCTCCTGTTTGGCATATTTCTCAAGACAGCTATGAATTAGCTGGCCTGAAAGGCCGTAACATACAGGTACAAGCGTATCTTCAGGTACTTTAGCTAGGTAAGTCAGGTAAAATAGGAGAGGGCTTTGATAATAAAGGTTCAGGCTGGAAGGGGACAAATTGACTGATATCTTGCTCGACTCTTCTTTTTTTTCATTCATGTGCCCTACAAAATAGGCAGGGCTTATATATTTTAGTACACCCCTTTCATTAAGAAAGAATGTCAAAATTACTTAATTTAACGAAATTCTTAATTTGCATTAATGCATTTTAGCCCTAGACTCTTGATAAGGAAGTATGCAATATAATCTATTAATTTGGTCAGGCTATATTCTCCTTAAGTTTATCTTAGTGTAAATAATACCTATACTAACTTACCATAATCTTTATATATTGTTTAAATTACAATATGTTAGTGTAAAAAAAACACTAAGAAGAACAAAATGAAAGAAAACACTAGAACGACAGAAGCCAGGGAAAACAGGGCAATGCTGACAGATCTATACCAGCTCACCATGAATGCCGGCTATTTTGCAGCTGGCAAGAACGATACTGCGACATTTGACCTTTTCATCAGAAAACTACCCAAAGACTGGGGATTCTATATAGCGAATGGCCTAGAAGATGCAGTGGATCATGCTACTCAAGTAAGATTCACAGCAGACGATCTTGAATATTTGCGCAGCCAGGGTTTATTTAGGGAAGATTATCTGGAAACTCTCAAAGATTTTAGATTTACAGGAGATATATATGCAGTCAAAGAAGGGACTCCAGTAGCCGCAAATACTCCTATTCTAAGAGTTACAGGTCCGAGAATGGAAGCTCAGCTTCTGGAAACCCTGCTTCTCAATACAATAAATTTCCAGACAATGGTTGCTACCAAAGCAAATAGGGTAGTGAATGCCGCTGCCCCTGCTAAAGTTGTCGACTTTGGTTTGCGAAGAGCTCAGGAAATGGATGCTGCCATGACTGGAGCAAGAGCTGCATTTGTTGGAGGGGCTGTAGCAACAAGCAATGTCCTAGCAGGAAAGACATACGGCATTCCTATCTCAGGAACACAAGCTCATAGTTTTGTCATGAGCTTTCCCACAGAGTTAGAAGCGTTTAGAGCTTATGCAGAAGTATTTCCCAATAATCCCACATTACTGATAGATACTTATGATACTCTACAAGGAGCAAGAAATGCAGCAGTTGTAGGCAAAGAACTTGAAGCAAAAGGAAAGAAACTCGGAGCAGTTAGATTAGACTCAGGAAATCTAGCTGAATTATCACAGGAAGTCAGAGGAGTACTGGATAATGCAGGTTTGCAGTATGTGAAAATCGTTGCAAGCAATGATCTCAATGAATACAAAATAACTGAATTAAAAGCTCAGAGTGCAAGAATAGATGGTTATGGTGTGGGTACTGAACTAATTACTGCAAAACCCACTGCCGCGATTCCAGGGGTTTACAAATTAGTAGAAGATGAGGGTGGGGGAAAAATAAAATTAGCCGCAGAGAAGAAAAGTTACCCTGGAAGAAAGCAAGTCTATAGAGTTCTGGGAGAGGACGGAAAATATGCGCAGGATATTCTAGCCTTAGAGGGAGAAGAAGTCGCAGGCATTCCATTACTTGAGAAAATTGTAGGCGCAGGAGAAAGAATTGTTGCTAGGAGAGGATTGCAGGAAACTCGCGCCTACTGTTTAGAAGAAGTAGCCAAGATGCCGGCTCATGTTCAGGGAGTAGTTGTAGAAAAGCCTTACGGATTTGTTGAATCACAAGGCGTGACGACTCTCGTTGAAAAACTAACTAAATTGAAAGGAGGCAAAAAAACATGAGAACCATATTTTGGAATGTAGATACTCAGTATGACTTCATGAGGCCTGATGGAAAGCTGTATGTTCAAGGGGCAGAGCGCATTGAAGGAAATCTCGCAAAGCTTACAGAATTAGCAGCCACAAAAGGAATCAAAGTTGTAAATACTGCAGACTGGCATAACAAGGATTCAAAAGAGCTTTCAGAAAATCCAGACTTCATCCAAACATTCCCAGAACACTGCATGGAGAATACTCTCGGAGCTAAATTCGTTCCTGCAACATCGCCACAAAATGCCTATTGGATTGATTGGCGGGAATATTATTTGAATAGCAAGGAAATTGAAGAAAGGAGAAATATTGTCCTGTTCAAAGACAAATTCGATGTTTTCGCAGGAACACCTCATGCAGATAGCGTCTTAGAGATTCTAGCTCCAGAAAGGGTAGTAGTTTACGGAGTTGCAACAAATGTATGTGTAAATGATGCAGTGTTAGGATTGCTTGAAAGAAGAGTCGAAGTATATGTGCCTATAGATTCTATAAAGGAACTACCAAACTTGCCATTGCCATACGAAACATGGAAAGCAAGAGGGGCTGTTCTAACAACAACTGAGAGGGTCTACAGAATGTTGCAAGGAGAAAGAGCATGAAGTTTAAAACATTCAGCATAGTCGCGGGCAGTGAAGCATGTAATGCGAGATGTCCTTTCTGCGTCTCGAAGATGACTCCGCCAAATGGTTTAGCTTTGAAAGAGCCTGAAATAAATTGGAGGAACTTCAGAATTGCTGCTAAGCTTGCAAGAGACTACGGAGCAGACACTGCAATGATTACAGGAAAAGGGGAGCCTACACTCTTCCCAAGTCAAATAAGCAAATACATTTCGGCCTTGGGAGAGTTTGGCTTTCCATTTATAGAGTTACAGACAAATGGAATTAATCTAGCTGAAAAGAGAGATACATTTAACCCTCTTGTAAAAGAATGGTATAAAAATGGTCTGACAATGCCTGCCATCTCTGTAGTACATTATGATCCTGAGAAGAACAGACAAATATATTTGCCTCACAGGGATAAGTATATTGACCTCCCTGGACTAATAGAGTATTTGCATGAAGTAGGATTATCAGTAAGATTGGCCTGTGTTGCTGTAAATGGATTCATAGATAATATCGGACAGCTTGAGAAAATGATTGAGTTTGCGAGAGCAAATAAAGTTGAACAATTGACTATAAGGCCGGTAAGCAAGCCAGGTGAAACAAGAAATCTGGAAGTGTATGATTGGACAATCAGGAACCACCTAAAAGATTCACAGCTAAAAGAAATAACTAAATATCTCGAAGATAAAGGCGAGCCTCTCCTAGATTTGCCTCAGGGGGGAAGAGTATATGATGTAAGTGGACAAAATATCTGCCTCACAAATTGTTTGACAAGAAGCACTAATTCAGAAGATGGAAGGCATTTAATCTTCTTCCCAGACGGCCACATAAGATATGATTGGGAGAAGAAAGGAGCAATATTATTATGAAAACAAATAGAAAACTAAATAAGTGTAATTTGGAGAATAAAACAGGATGAAACTCGCATTGATTCAGATGAGCCCTGTCACAGGAGACCTGAAAGGAAACTTGGAAAGAATCAAGAAAGAAATAGCATTGGCCAGAAACAACGGAGCAGATTTGGCTGTTTTCCCTGAAATGGCGCTTACAGGCTATTGTATATCTGATCTGGTTGAAGATGATTTATTTGTAGAGACCAATAAAGAACTGCTAAAAGAGATAGCTAAAGAGACTAAAAATATAGCAGCCATAATAGGTTTTATAGATTATGATAAGGGAAAGATAAATAATGATGGCCGAATTAGAAAATATAACGCTGCAGCTTTATTGCAGAACGGAAAAATTCGGGGAATTGCACATAAGGCTCTTTTGCCCAATTATAGATATTTTGATGATAAGAGATATTTCACTCCAGGTGAAACAAGAAATCCTTTGCCAATCCAAATAAATGGAAAGAAGCTAAATTTAGGGATATCCATATGCGAAGATATGTGGGACGAGAATTATGATATAAAACCAATCAAAGAGCTAGCTCATAAGGGTGCAGATATACTAATTAATATAAATGCTTCGCCGTTTTGTCCTGGAAAAATAAATAAAAGAGAAGAAATAATCAAGAGACATATAAAAGAAACAGGTCTGGCTTTTATTTATGTCAATACTGTTGGCTCAGCAGATAATGGTAAGAACATAATTCCATTCGATGGGCAAAGTTTAGTTTATGACAAAAAAGCAAATCTGATAGTTTTGGGAAAGCAATTTGAAGAAGAGACTATTCTTATAGATTTAGAGAAGGCTAGCACAATAAACAAGCCACAAATTCAAAGAGAAAGAGAGCTATTTGAGGCTTTAGTCATGAGTTTAAAAGATTATGCAAAACAGTCAGGATTCAAAAGAGCAATCCTGCCTCTTTCAGGAGGAATAGATTCAGCTCTAGGATTAGTAATAACTGCAGAGGCCTTTGGAAAAGAAAATGTAACTGCATATAACCTGCCTTCAAGGTTTAATACTATAATAACAAAAGGCATAGCAGAAAGATTAGCAAAAAATCTTGGCGTGGAGTACAAGATAATTCCAATACAAGAAATAGACAACACTATAATAAATACATTCGAGGGCAATGCACACGCAATAAAAAATAAAATTGCTAAAGAAAACCTTCACGCAAGAATCCGTGGAATGCTAATGATGCTAGAATCAAATGACACTTCAGCATTATTGATCTCTAATGGAAATAAAACTGAGATTGCTTTAGGGTATTCAACTCTTTATGGGGACATGTGTGGAGGCATATCGGTAATAGGAGATTTGTCAAAAACAGAAGTCTACAATCTCTCAGCATATGTGAATAAAAGATATGGAAAAGAGATAATGCCTGAAGAGGTTTTAACAATAAAACCTTCAGCAGAATTAAGTGAAGGCCAATTCGATCCATTTGATTATCCACTGGTCTCTCCTCTAGTAGATTTATTTGTGGAAGAAAGAGACAGCCCTATAGAAATAATAGAGAAATTCAAGAATAGATCTCTTGGTAATCAATTCCCAAAAGAGATTTACCAACATTATTCCCTTGAATTGTTTGAAAAATTGGTAAAAGACACTTACAGAATGTTAAAGCGCTCAGTCTATAAGAGGCTCCAAGGCCCCCCTATAATTGCGGTAACAGGAAGATCATTTGGATTTGATTTGAGGGAAACACTAATAAACAAATGGGAGGGGGTAATATGAAAGTAGCTTTATTTGGAGGAAGTTTCAACCCGATTCATAATGGGCATTTGGAAATATGTAATGAAATAATTTCTGAGAATATAGCTGATGAAGTCTGGATCGTACCTTGCGGAAACCATGCTTTTGGAAAAGATCTTGCTCCAGCAGATCATAGGATAAAAATGATAGATCTTGTGCTAAAAGAAAATGGAAAAGTGAAGCTGATTGACATTGAGGTAAAATCTCCTGAGAAGAGCTACACTTCTCAGACAATTGAGAAACTAAAGAAGCAATTTCCTCATGATTTCTATCTTGTGATCGGAGCAGATAATCTCAAAGATTTAACAAAGTGGCACAACTTTGAATATCTAAAAAATAATGTTGCATATCTATTGATTAATCGTCCGGAATTCAATGCAGAAAATGAATTGGGAATAAAAATTTCTTCTTTTCTCAAGCTTGAAAATAATGCATCTTCCACCGAGATAAGGGAGAATGTCAGGAAGAAAATTTCAATAAAAGGTCTAGTTCCAGAAGAAGTCGAGTCTTATATAATTAAAAGGAGATTATACGCCCAATGAGTATAATTCAAGATTCGGATAAAATAGTATACAAAGGTCATCTCACTTTAGTCCAGAGGCCCTATGCAGGAAGGAATTTTGATGTTATTGTTTCAAAAGATGCTGCCGCTATGCTTTATATTGATGAAAAAGATAATGCTTATCTGACAAGGCAATTTAGGCCAGCAATAGGAGAAGCAGTACTGGCCTTGCCGGCAGAGACGCTAGACAAACCTGGTTTAAACCCCTTAGAAGTTATGGTTGAAGGTTTAGAAGAAGAGTGCGGGATAAGAATAAGTCCTAATCAGGTTAAACAAGTTGGAAGAGTAATATCTACAGACGGCCATGATACAGAAAGAGTCTATCTCTTTTTAGCGCATGGCGCTGGAGAAAAAGTAAGCCAGAGACTCGAAGATTGTGAAAAGATAGAGGTAGTAACCCTTCCTTTCGATAAATTATACGAAATGGTAATAAATAATGAAATAGAAGGATCTAAAACTGGATATTTGGTGATGTATGAAAAGCTGAGAAGGCTGGGAGAATTAAGATGAAAGAAAAATATCGCGCAGCAATGCTAGGGTGTGCTCTAGGAGACACTTTAGGCATGCCTGTAGAAGTCTGGCCTAGAGAGAGAATATTAAAAGCTGTTCCAGGTGGTAAAGGCATTCAAGAGCCAATCGATGGCTTTTACCTCAAGAATTCTGTTGGAGAAATAATTAAAGAAGATGAGTTTGGGAAAATAAAATATTGGGGCGCAGAGTTAAAGAAAGGAGAATGGACAGACGACACTTTACTTACATTAGTTGTAGCAGAGTCCCTAATTGAAGGAGGATTAAATTTAGAAGTAATGGCGAGAAATCATGTTAGAGTTTATGAATCTGCCAGAAAACCCGATGGGACAATAGGTGGAGGATTTGGAGGCACCACTCGGCAAGCTATAGAAAAATTAATTGCAGGAGAAAAACCAGAAAACTCTGGAGTCATAGGTGGTCCTGGAAATGCTCCTGGTATGAAGATGGCTCCTCTGGGAATGTATATGCATGCAACAGGGAAATACCGCGAAGGATTGGAGTTTGCACAAAAAGTTGGGAAAATAACTCACTTAGATCCAAGGTCTTTAGTTTCAGGAGTAATGCAAGCGCATGCAATCTATTCAATTCTCCAAGGTGCAGATAGGAAACAATTCCTTAATGGGGCCTATGAAGTTTGCCGAGATTGGGAAGGGCAGTTAACAGAAGAATTTACCTGGCATAAATCAGGAAAGATGATTGCTAGAATAGACTGGATTCTTGATAATAAAGATTCAAGCGTTGAGGAAGCCTTCAATTATTTAGGCAATTCCAGCGCAGTCTACAAATCGTATCCCTTTGCATTATTCATGTTCCAAAGGAATTATGATAATCCTGAATCGGCCAAAGAAATGTTGCTGGACACTGTCAATTATGGAGGAGATTGTGATACAACTGCAGCAATTGCAGGTACTCTCTTAGGAGCACGACATGGAATGGTCTTCCCAACAGACTGGGTAAATGCATTAAGTCAGAGAGACTGCCTCTTAACTGCTGCTGACAATCTTTATGCATTCAAAGAAATATCAGGAGGACGCAGATAATATGAATCTCAAGAAAGTAATAGTTGTCCCCAAAGTAAGTGTCTTCGATTATTCCAAATCGCAATTTAAATTGACTGAAGAGGCGCTTTTTGCGAAATGGAGAGATGAAGGAATGACAGAAAGAGATATTGAAAATGTCATGAGGGCGCATGAGAATAACCGCAAGGCAGTTGATACAATGAAATCTATTTTTGGAGAAGACAATATAATCCATCGAGATTCTCTAAATAAAGATCTTGTAAGGGAATCAGATCTTGTGATCTCTTTAGGGGGAGATGACCATTTTCAGTATGTCTCCCATTTTGTTGATAGTCAATTAATCATGGGGGTAAACTCAGACCCTATCAGCAGCGAAGGAAACATGCTTTATTTCCATGCGGGAGAAGTAGCAGGATTCATCGAAAATTTGAAATCCGAACATTTCAGGGTTGAAGAATGGACAAGATTAGAGGCTCAGATAATATCTGGAAAAAATACATTAAATGTAGTATTGGCAAGTTCTCAATATGCTATTTTAACTGAAGATCCCGAAGAAATGGTAAGATATCGATTGCAATTAAATGGTAAAAGTGAGATTCAGAGAGGGTCAGGATTAATAGTTGCCACCGGAGTAGGATCTACGGGATGGTACAAAGGAGCGTCTAAATATGCAGGAAGAAACTGCAAATTCCCTAAAACTGAGAGGATTGCAAAATTAATTTTGAGGGAGCCATTTGACAAGGAGGACACTTCGGGGATCACCACTTATAAGATGTACAATTCAACTTTGCTGGAAGGCGATGAACTAACTCTTACTTATCTCAGTCATGGGCTTGGAAGGTTAAGCACTGACTGTCAAGTTAAGTACGATTTAATAAGGGGAAATCAGGTTAAGATAAGAATTTCTCCACTGAATTTAAGGGTTATAGCACGTCAAGAGGAAGTTGCAAAATGAAATATATAGAGTGCCCGCAAGAATATGATGGCGCAGGAGTTTCGCTTTTTGTCGCAGGCGGAATAAGCAATTGCGGAGATTGGCAGAAGGAATTTATTGAGGAATTAAAAGATGCAAAATTAGTAATTTTAAATCCAAGGAGAAAGATCTTCCAAATTGACAATTCAGATATTGAAGAAGAGCAGATAACTTGGGAATATAATAATTTAGGCAAGGCCTCTGCAGTATCCTTCTGGTTTCCTCCAGAAACCCTTTGCCCAATAACTCTTTATGAATTAGGAAAGCAAAGCATCTCTAAGAAGCCTTTGTTCATCGGCATCCATCCAGAATACAAAAGGAAAACAGATGTAGAGATTCAAACCAGGTTAATAAGGCCAGAAGTTAAAATTGTTTACTCTCTGAATGATCTTGCCAATCAAGTAAGGGAGTGGGCAAAAGACTCTAAAAATATTTAAAGTTAATTTCAGTCAAATAAGCTATGATCATCAAATTATCTCCAGACTTAAAAAAAGAAGAGATTTATGCGAATGGTAATGAGTTGGCTAATATAATGGGCATGGATAGGGAAAGAGGGCGGAGAGTTTTGGATTACCCTATGGAAAAAAAGGTTTTTGTGCATTCTTTTAATAATCCAGTTCTATTAACCGACAATTATCGGATCTCTCAATTAAATCCTTCTTTAAGAGACACTATCTTTTCCTTGTTTTCAAGCAGATTAAGAATTGTGGAATATGATGGAGTTGGTACAATAGACGATGGCACTTACAAAAGTGTGTGGTGCCCATCCATTGATACTATATTATTTGCATTGGCTTTAAAGAGGCTATTTAGGAAAAGGGAAAATTTCCATAGGGCTGTTGAGATTGGAACAGGCTCGGGATTTTTGAGCAAATATGCCCTGGCAAAAAATAAGCATATCGGGTCTATTCTTGTTAATGACTTAAATCCATTTGCTATCAAATGTGCAATGAACAATATTCATGACAAAAGGGTAGTGTTCTATCAAGGTGATGGGATTGAAAAAATAAAGGAAGATAAGTATGACCTTATCATGTGCAACCCTCCCTACATCCCCCGGCCAGATAGTATAGACGATAATCCTTATGAAGGAGTAAGCTTGTTATACAATCTGGTCCACAACGGCCATAGTTATCTTAATAAAAATGGAATCCTCATAGTAAACATTTCTTCCTTATGCGCTCATATCTTATTCAAGAGAAAGCCAAAAATGAAAATGACTGTCCTGGCAAAATTAAAGGTCCCCCTTAAGGTTAATAATGTGATGAATAATAAAGAATGGTTGAGATATCTGACAGGTAAAAAGATTATAAAAAAGAAATTTAATCGAGGATATGAGTATTGGCAGGAGCTTAAAATAGTCTCCTTTGAGAATATTTAAATATCTTATTGTCTAAGCAACACCATGGAAGAACAATATCCTAAACCTTCTGTTACAGTAGACATTGTTATTTTTACGATTAAAGATAATGAATTAAGAGTTCTCCTGGTAAAAAGAGATATAGAACCTTTCAAGAATAAATGGGCTATTCCAGGGGGGTTCGTGAGAATTGATGAATCCCTTGAGCAAGCTGCAAAAAGAGAGCTCCAGGAAGAAACTGGATTGAGAGATGTCTATCTAGAACAACTCTACAGTTTTGGAGATCCTAAAAGAGACCCAAGGGGGAGAGTAATTACCGTGACTTACATGGCCCTTGTAAATTCAGACAATCTAGAAATAAAAGCTTCAACAGATGTTTCTGAAGCAAGATGGTTCCCTGCTAAGAAGCTTCCTTCTCTAGCTTTTGATCATGCACACATTTTTCAATATGCTCTTAAAAGGTTGCGTTGGAAGTTTGAGTATACTACTGTAGCTTTCTCACTCTTACCAAAAAAATTCACAATTAGTCAAGTTCAAAAACTGTATGAAATCGCTTTCGATAAAGAATTTGATAAAAGAAATTTCGCTAAAAAAATTCTTTCCCTAGATATTTTAAAGGCAGAGGGCATTAATCGCGATGTTTCTCACCGGCCCCCAATGCTTTATTCTTTAAAGGCAGACATTGGAAAAATAGTTGAGATAATCTAATTTATTTATGTCGAAGTTCCTTAGAAAACAGCGTCCTACATTTAGTTTTAAACTTAATAGTTTATATTGCTTTAACCATTATTATATAAATAATATTTTTGACATCTATTTAATGAAAGCAAATAAAGAGGACCTTACAATTCTTTTAGAGGCTCTAAGCAGGCAGAGGGTTGAGAAGATAATAGCTTTTTCAGGAGGATCAGAGTGTAACGGGAGTGCAGAGGTATTAGCAGAAGAAAGTTTAGCCCTGCTAAAAGATTATCGTATTGCTATAGTTAATGGGGGAACTGCCTGGGGGTTATCAAAATACACAACCCAGAGTGCAAGAAGGCTGGGTATTCCAGTTATAGGAGTATATCCTACTCGAGGAGAGAGATACGCTATTAAAGATCTGGATTTCGCTCTTGAAGTGGAGCCAAGATTTGGAGATAGTGAATGGGGAGACGCAACGGAAATATTCTCAAAGCTAGTCCACGGGGCAGAGGTTATAGAAGGAGGACTTTGCACAGCAGTTGAATTTGCTTACCTCATGAAAGTAAATGTGGGGAGGATATCTCACAATCAAGAACCGGTTTATGTTGTACCAATAATGTCTGAATCTAATCCGCGTTTGAATACCGTAGCTAATATGGCTCATTTATTTCCGATTAAAAAAGAAGTTGCTGTAGCATGCATGCCTGATTTTGAGGTGTATAATGGGAGAGCTGCAGCGGAATATTTAGTAAGGAAGCTAAAACTATCTAGAAGATAAAATTACTTTAAGATGAGCCTGGCAAGATAATAAAATCTTCCATTAAGAATATTGCTTTTTAGTCAATCTTCTGAAAGTGTGTTAAAGAGCAGAACTTAACAAGCCTCTTATATAATGAGGGTTTTATAATTAAATGAATGCAATCGTGGTATCAATAGGAATAATAGTGTTGATTTTATCTGCTTTGGCATATGCATATACAGTTACTGAAAAAGATGAAGCTCTAGGAGGTTTAATTGAAGATGAAGACACAAAAGTGCCTTATCGATCTTTTGCTTTCCCTCTGCTATTAGTAGGATTAGTCTTGATTATTATTGGAGCTTTCCTGCCTAAGAAAAAAGAAATAGTTATAGCTTGATCTTTTTAGTTTCCCAAGGTTTAAATAACGCACTAAAGAGGCTTTAGTATGAATATCCCTGAATTTTGGGCTAAAGATCCTATCATGAGGCTAGTAGATCCGAGATCTCCTGAAGATGAAAGCCCGGTTTACCAATTAACTCCTAACTTAGTGGGAAAGTTTATCGACTTTCGAGAAGATCCCACGATATTGAGGCGCCTTCATCGTGAGCATGCCGTCGCATGTGCTTTGCGTCGCGAAGGAGTTTCTGTCCCTTTCCCCCTAGGAATCTTTCAAGTAGAGCTGCCTGTTCAGTTCCCCTATGGCAGCGGCCCAGGTTCAAAGTATCCTGCTTTTGTTATGGAGTATATCGAAGGTCCCACATTATACAAGGGAATTATCCATCCTTCAGAGAAATTTGACTTGGTGCAAAGTTTGGCAGATAAAGAATTGACTAAGGCAAGACGTTTGGGCTTCATTCCTTTTGATCTGGGAGCAAGTAATGTTATTTGGAGCGAAGTCCAGCAAAAAGTTTATTTAATTGATTTCTATCGTTGGAAAAGAAAAACATCATCTGCAGGAATTTCAAAATGAACTATTTTATTCATAATCAGTTTAAGTAAATCTAATATAAATATATTTCTTCTTATTTCTCAAACTTGTTATCTAAGGAATATTGATCTTTTCCACCTAAGAATATTACCAAAGTTGCCAATGCCAATCCCAAATCTCTTATTCCTACAGGAGTCATTCCTATGGAGAATGCAATGCCAAATAAATGCAATGAAAGAAGAACCGCAGATAACCGGGTATAAAGTCCTAATATAAGGAAAGCTCCAAAGATCAATTCAAAGATAGCATTGCCAAGAACAAGATTATAAGGAGATCCAAAAAAAGAGGCAAAAGCAGGAACAAATCCAGTCCACCTCTCGGGATTAGTAAGTTGCTGGGATCCAAACCATAGAAAAACAATCCCCATGGAAATCCTCAAAACAGGTTTTGATAATCTTTCAAGTTTTTCCCACTTCATTTTAGTTTATTCTAATTCTCCTTTGTAAATTCCCATTCTTTCTAAAGTTTTAACTTGGGAAGTTCCATGTTGGCCCGTAAATGCTTTCTCAAATTCTTCAGCGGTGCCGCAGTAAGGGATTATGGCAGCGGCACTTCCAGGATGTTTAGGTAAAAAGCTAGTTACATCATAAACTTTCTTCTTATAAGAAACCCAGCAATCCTCTTTTGAATTATGTGTTTTCAATTCAAAGAAAGTTATATTTGTGCTATTGCCAGTGCTGTTTTGACGATCTTGAGAGATATTAACATTTTCAAAATTGTCATAATTATAGTTTCCCTCATAATCTATTTTGACCTCTTCTCCAGAATCCTTTTTCATAAGAAAGGCAAATGACGCCCCAACAATAAAAAGAGCAATGAGCAAAGCCAAAATTAGTTTTTTATTCATAATATCCCTTTTTCATCTTATTTTATAAATCTTCTGAAAGATCTTTCATGTCAAGGAACTCGACGAAAACTCCATCTCTCAAGAATCTTTGATTCTTGATGACTGTCAGAAACTAAAAGTTTCTGAAGCTTAAGGATGGAGTTGTTCCTTGAGCATCCAAAGCACGAACGTCTCTTCAAACCACCGCTTTTAAGCGGTGGTTACGCATCGTGCTTTTGATGATAAATATGCATAAAAACATATACATTGAGAAATAGCTTTTAATTTGTTAGAATGCTTAATAAGCGTTTGACTATTGCCTGATTATGCAGTTTGTAAACGAGTGTGAAGGGCTTCAGGCAAAAGCAGCCTTGAATGAGGCTACTGTCGTTTATCAGCAAATGCTTTTTGACGATCCCAGGGGAGAGCGCGCGTTAGATTATCTTGTGAATGAAAGACAGTTCTCAAAGTCGACTCTTGCAAAATTTAAGATAGGATTCGCCCCTCATGGTTGGGAGTTTTATCATCATCTTATGGGAGTATTACATGAGCAAAATGGAGCTTATCTTTCTACCTTGGAGAAAGCAGGTTTAATTAAGAAGGGAAGAGAGGCCACTCCTGAAAATCCTAGATATTACACTCCTTTCCAGAATAGAATAATATTTCCATTGATGCAAGGAGAACAGATTATAGGATTTACTGCCCGTAAATTAGAGGATGGAAGGCCTGAAAATCCTAAATATCTCAATACTGGTGAGACTCCCCTGTACCACAAAGGAAGATTCTTGTATAATGGAGATGCAGGATTAAGGGCCGCTAAAGATAAGGGATTTTTATTTGCAGTTGAAGGTCCAACAAGTATTTTGCAGGCATATCAGCAAGGAGTAAATAACATGGTTGCTTCTTGCGGGACTTCTTTTACCCCAGATCATTTAGCGTTGATTAACAAAAGAGTTCCAGGATTAGAAGTTCTCTTTTGCTTTGATGCTGATGAAGCAGGCTTGAGAGCTGCAGAAAGAAAATGCGAGGAGTTTCTAGGTCATCCTATAAAAGTCTGCGTCCTGCCCACAGGAGAAGATCCAGACAGTTTTATGCGCCAAGGCAATTCTTTGCTAGAATATGCAGCAAATCATAGGGAAGGGGCGTTTGATTTTCTTATTTCAAGAAAATCTCAAGAAATAGACCTCAAAAGTCCAGAAGGTGCATTGGTTCTTATTGATCGCTTAAAGCCCACCTTGAGGGGGATTCCTGACAGCCATAGGGGAATTTACCTAGATGCTCTCAGTACAAGAACAGGAGTTTCTAAAGAATCTATTGATAAAATACTTTATCCGCAGCAAAGGTCGCAGTTAGGAGCTGAAGCAGAACATACAAGTTCTTCTCCAGTTTCTCAAATAATGTATGTGGCTCCTCCGAGGGCAGGATGGGAGAGAAGATTTATTAAACAATTAATTTCCTCAGGGCCCGACCGTAAAGTAATGCGTTATCTGGACAAAGTAGTACAGCTAAATCCAAATGACTTCGGATTAGTGGAAGCAAAAGTCGCTTACCAATATCTTCTTGCGCAAAGCAGAGGAGATGCACAAGAGTTATTAGGCTTAGCTGGAACAGCAATGTTCGGCTATCAAGGTCTCCTAGAATATGCAGGCGCTCAAAATATTTTCCTTAATCAACCAATCGCTAGGGAGCTTTTTTCCGCACTTCCTAGGAGAAAAACTAATAATGGAAAGAAAGGCAATGGCGGAAGAAAAAATACAGAAGAGGCAGTTTCAACTCTAGAGCAATTAGAGGAAAGTCTTCTCATGGTACTCTCTCATGCTCTTCCTCAAAGAATAAGAGAAGCGCATCGGGCAGGTGCGAATTTCACAGATCTTTATGAATATTTAAAACAAGTACCTAGTCACAATGGACAAACCACAATCTAAAAAAGAATTAAAATGTGGGAGATATGCGGTCTTGCCGCATCCCGGAGGAGGATTCACAGTATACGATAATGGGGTGAGAGATAGAGGTTTTTATGTGCCTTCGCCTCATTATTTGCGTCAGCAATATCGTGCATTAAAAAGAGGGAGAAAAGCAAGAGTTACTGAGTCCTCTTTGAGAACAATGATTTCTTATTATGCAGTTCTCTCTTCAGGAATCAGGAGCGTTACTTTAGGCTACGAAGCCTTGGGAATTAAATCTAAACATGTAACTCCGAATGAAAAGGAAGCAGCAGTCAGAGCTTTTTGGCCCGAAGAGAATATCAAGCAATATTACGAAGGAAGGAGAAATAGTCTCCCAAGAATAAGTGATTTTGCAGAAGCAAATTATCGCATCTATCATTCAATAGCAAGGCACCCTCAAGGAATGAAAAAGATGATAGAACGAATCTATGATCCTGCCAAATTTCCAGATCTATATTACGAGTTGCATAATCGGCATTCAAATAACGGAAACGGAAACGGAATAGACGCGGGAGAATTGGGTAAAAGACTATTTGAGCGCTTCTGCGAAGGCAAAGCCTTGCAACGAACTGATTTGTTATTATCCCAGCTTGCAAGAGAAAGAAAACTTGGGAGAAGAATCGTAGCCATTGCTAGAGATAAAGTCCTTAGGAAAACTCCTGCAATATTAGAGAGAGAAAAGAAAGCAGTTCTAAAAAGAGCAAAGAAAGAAGAGGTAGATAGTAGCGAGGTCATAAGAAGACTCAGACAAATTTCCCCATTTATAAACACCTATACAGGAGTTATAGAAAATCTCACAGGGTTAAGCCAAAGTGATATTTCTTTAAGTCAAGATGCGCGCAAGCAATATGCAGAAATAACAGAAGATCTCACCCAGTTCATGTTTTTATGGGCATTCAAGACAGGAATCAAGTTGCCATTTACAAGTCCTGCCCCAATATATGCGAGAGGATTTCCAGTAAATTTTACATATCAAGAAGGAGAAAGAAAAGGATATGCAGATTTACGTATTGGATTTGGTGAAAAAGCAAGAAATCAAGCTGTAGAAATAAAAACAGGGGCGTATGTATCCACCGATCTGCAGCTTGAGGATATAGTGGAGAAATATGTGCCTGGAAAAGCGAGGTGGAGATCCGGGGAAATTATGGATGATATTTTAGTAGTCATCCATGAAGATCCTGAAAGGTCAAAACAAATAGGTCCTGACTTGAGAAAGAGGGGGATCAAAGTAGTAGATTATCCAACTTTTCATCAATACCTGGCGCAAGTATTAGATAAAATGAAGCATCTTTATTCTCAGGAAATAAGAAATTTGAGGCCAAGGCTTCATAATCTAGATTATATTTTAGACCTTCATGAAGAGATCTCTCTAAGACCCTTAGTTTTATTAAGAGGCAGTAATTCTGAACAGAGAGAATGGGCACTTTCAGTATTAAGTGAGCTCATAAAAGAGGGAGAAAAAACTAGCAATGGAACTTAGTGACGTTTTAAATGGAAAAGAAGTGAAGCACGAAGGAGGATACTTTTATTCTATTGAGCGCAACATTGAGGAGTTGCCTATAAAAAGGTTAACTTCAGCAATAAAACTAGGATATCCTTCTATAAATCCCTCGGTTCTTGCTCAGACTTTCCCAGTTTACTCTCACCAATCAATGGAAGATATTCCTCCTAGGCACCTTGTTGAAAAAGCTTTATTTATAGATATTGAAACACGGGGTTTGGCTCATAGGCACCCTATTTTTTTGATTAGTCTAGGCCAATATTCAGAAGAGGGTATGAAAATAACCTCTGTTCTCGCTAGGGATTATTCAGAAGAGAGGACTATGTTGAGTTATTTCTTGCAGTTATTGCATAATTCAACTTCACAAATAACTTTTAATGGCCATAGGTTTGATTTGCCGCACATAGGCAGAAGAGCTCAGCATCAAGGTTTAATGATTAACGGATATAGATATCGAGAATTAGCAGAGGTGTTAAGAGGCACACATACAGATCTAATTGATCATTTTAATGGAAAGTTACAAGATATAGAAAAATTGAGATTTGGATTTGCCAGGAGAGGAGATATTCCTGGAGCAGCAATACCTGAAATTTATAGAAATTATGTTTATGGTCTGGGAGATCAAGATGAAGTAGTTCAACAGATCAAAAGTATAGTTCTGCATAATATGGTTGACGTAGCTAGCATAGGCGCGCTCTTTGCTGACAGATGCAGGGAATCAGCAGAAGAAAATCTGCTAACTCGTAGCTTAGCAGCTTAGCTCCTTTCCTCATAATTTTTAAACATCAAAAATCTTTATTTTTGTGTCTCAAAAGTTAACAGGGCTAACTTTTAAATATTCACTTCTATATGGTTTGCAATGAGAATAATCACCCTTCATTGCGATTATATTCGCTTTAAGCCGTTAAAAAAAGCCATTAAGGCTCCAGAAGATCTCTCTGAAGAAAGAAAAAAAGAGATAACTGTAAAAGATCCTTTAGTAGTAATGACTGCTGTTGAGAAAGGAGATAATGATCAAATTCTAAAGCAAACTTTAGATTCAATAAGAAAAACCGCTGGAGAAGTAAAAACTAAGAGAATAGTTCTTTATCCGTATGCCCACTTATCCTCAAACCTTTCTGATCCAACTACCGCATTGGAATATATGACTGAAGCTGAGCAAGCCTTAAAGGCAGAGGGTTTTGAAGTTGTAAGAGCTCCATTTGGATATTACAAAGAATTTGAATTGAAAGTAAAAGGTCATCCTCTATCTGAATTAAGCAAGGAATTTAGGGTTGAAGGCGCAGAACCTTCCAGATTGAAAGATGTCAAAGAAGAGATTAAGGCTAAAGTTGGAAAAGTTGAGAAAGATGAATTATTAGATCCATTAAAATTACACAGTAAGATTTCGCAAGTAAAATTAGATACTTCTAAGTTAAAGGATAATGATCATCGAATAATCGGACAGAAGCTGGGACTCTTTATGTTTAATGAATCTTCGCCAGGATGCCCTTACTGGCTTCCCAATGGAGTTCTAGTTTATAATGAGCTTTTAAACTTCTGGAGGGAAGAGCACAAGAAAGCAGGGTATCATGAAACCATGACTCCACTTGTGAATAAGAAAGAATTATATGATGTTTCAGGACATTGGCACCACTATAAAGAAAATATGTTTATTGCGGATATGGGTGAAGATGGGACTTATTGCTTAAAGCCTATGAACTGTCCCAATGCCATGCTTATATTTAAGTCGCAGACTAGAAGTTATAAGGATCTTCCATTAAGATTGTCTGATGCGGATAGACTGCATAGATATGAACTATCCGGCGTATTGAATGGGCTATTAAGAGTAAGATCCTTCCAACAAGATGATTCTCATAACTTTATAACTGAGGATATGATCGGAAGCGAATATGGGGAGATTTTCAAGATTTGCGAGAAATTTTATTCTATATTTAGTTTGGAGTATACATTTAGGCTTGGAACTAGACCTGAGAAATTTCTAGGGGATCCTAAGACGTGGGATAAGGCTGAGAAAACACTAAAAGATATTTTAAAAGTATCTGGCAAGAAATTTACAATAGCTGAAGGAGACGGCGCGTTCTACGGGCCAAAAGTAGATATTTTAATGAAAGATTCATTAGGGAGAGAATGGCAGATGGGGACAATCCAATTGGATTTCCAACTGCCTCAAAGATTCGGGCTAAAGTATGTGGATAAAGATGGTAAAGATAAAATTCCAGTAGTAATTCATAGGGTAATCTATGGCTCTCTTGAGAGATTTATCGGCATCCTTCTTGAGCACACAAACGGCGCACTTCCCCTATGGCTTTCTCCAGTACAAGTCAGAGTAATAGATTTCACAGAAAGAAATACAAAATACGCGCAGGAAATTGCAGACGAAATAAAAGAAGCAGTTCCAGGACTAAGAATAGATTCAGACTTTAGAAACACAACTGTAAGCGATAAAGTCAGAGATGCGGAGATGCAAAAAATACCTTATACTTTAGTAATAGGCGATAAAGAAGAGCAGGCAAAAACCTTGGCAGTAAGAGAAAGAGGAAATAAGCCTAAATTCGGAATTAAGATCACAGACTTCGTAAAAGATATAAAAGAAAAGATTGAGAAAAGGCAATGATAAAAAAGAACACCCAAATTATATTTGAAGGTGAGAAAATTGAAGATATCGAGGCTCTTGAGGGAGGCATACCTTTATCCATAGGAGAAATAATTAATATTCATCAAGGAGATAATATAATTCAGTTTATGGTTAAAGATAAAAAAGTTGATTGCTTTTTAGAAGGAAAAGATCAAGTAGTGAATATTATTTATAAATTGATAAAAAATAAGTAACATGGAAGAAATGATAAAAACTTCTGGCGTTCACCACATAAGCCTCACGGTGAGAGATATAGCCAAGTCTAAGGAATTCTATACAAAAGTGTGTGGAATGAAAATTATTGTTGCAGAAAAAGAATATGCTGGCCTGACCGATGGAACATTTTCGTTATGGCTCATCTTGCCAGAAAATGAAATTGAAAGTGCAAAGTTCAATCCAAATAACCCTGGGTTGCACCATTGGGCATTCACTGCAGATTCAATGGAAGAATTAAAGCAAATTGAAAGCCATCTAAAATCCCTAGGAGTAGAAATGGAAGATGGAGGAATTACAGACGATGGTTACGGCGGCACAGGTATATTTACTAAAGATCCCGATGGAATGAAAGTTGAATTTCATTTAAAATAAAAATTTATAGATAAAATCCTTCTACGCGTAAATTCTCTCTAATTTGCCTCTCTCTTTCAGGGCTTGTTATGCCCACTCTGGGCCTGCTTTGAAGTTGAACAAAATGTAGTCCACATTCAGCCACCATATAATTTTTCATAGTTCTGTGCTCCTCGAGAGTGCGCGGATAGACATGATCAATAGCCTCTAGCGCTTTGTTAAATCCCTCTCGATGGTGTAAAAAGAAATCATAAATTTTCTCAGTCTTTACCACAAGCTCACTTACTGCCTCTTGATCCTCTCCTCTTATTCTTGGAAATTGATGCCTCTTTTTTACTTGATAAAACACTTCAAAATGCAGAGGTTCGTCTGTAGGAATATTGTCAATACTGACAACGATACGCGAAGATTCCGGATTATTCATTCCAATTCCACAAGCAGAAAAAATAAGGTCATTTGCAAGTGCTCTAACAACATAATTTGGATATCCTCTATAAAAAGGGATCTGCATTCCATTAAGTGAGGACTCATAAGAAATGAGATTTGGTCGCAGATGTCTAAACACTTTTTTTGATATTGTATAAGGGAGGCTTCTATGCTCTGAATCAATGATTTTCTCCTCCACAATAGAACCAAACTCTTTTACTCTTTTTAAGAGAGGTCTACTAAGGCGAGAATATTTGCGAGGAGACCAATGCTCTCCTATAAATTTTTTCAGGAAAGACTTCTTCATAAGGGGAGATAAAAGAAGAACTTTTTAAATGTAACGATTATAGAGTAATAAAAAAATTAAAGAACTCCAAACTTACTACCTTGCGTAGTATATATTTGGTTAATCTCAGTGGAGGTGAGTCCTCGGTCATATATCAGGATCTCATCCATCTGGCCTTCGAATCGAGGCTTGTCTGAAGGGACGGTATAATGCCCGAAATAAAGAGGATCTGTGGTGCCATCTATATCATTTGAGGAGCATATCCCACTTGTTGATGCAGAGATCAATACTGCATCCCTATAAAGTTTAATTGAATCTCCATCATAAACTCCCGTGTACATATGCCAAGAATCTATACCTGAAACTGCAATTCCTGGGGACCACTTTGCGGCTCCTCCGCAATAGATATAAAATTCTAAGTTGGTATTTCCAACTCCAGGATTAAGAATATATGCTCCTTGTTTGGCAATGAGCATGGCGTAACTATTCCAAGTAGCAGTATCACTTTTTACCCAAGTGCTAACTGTGATTTCTCCCGGATTCACGGCAGAGGATACTTGAACATCGTCGTTATCTCCATCGAAGACCCCTGCTTGGTCTCCGCTTGCAAGTGTTGTAAAGCCAATGCCGCCATGGCCCGTGCCATCATAATTATTTGAACTGGAGTCTTCAAAGTTCCCTTCAAAGTTCCAATATCCGATATATCCAGTAGGGAGGGATCCACCAGGGGCAGAATTTATTGTGATTGGGATCCCTGCAGAGGTAGTCTGTCCACCTAAATTATCAGTAGCTTTTGCAGTCAATGTATAGCTTCCAGCAGCAACGTTATTCCAAGAAAATGCATAAGGCGAAGAAGTGTCTGTACCGAGTAAATTTGTGCCTTCGTAAAATTCTACCTGTGAGATCGTTCCATCTGAATCGCTCGCAGTTGCAGTAATAGAAACACTTGCAGGGGCATTAAACGTAGATCCAGAACTTGGAGAAGTAACAGAAACACTTGGAGCGTTATTGCCCGGATTATTAACATTAATTAAAATAGCATTTGAGGTAGTAACTGCCCCATCATCATCTGTTGCCCTAGCAGTAATGCTATAACTCCCAGCAGCAACGTTATTCCAAGAAAATGCATAAGGCGAAGAAGTTGAAGGAGAGGTTCCCAAGAGATTTGTGCTTTCTCTAAAGAATTGAACTTGGGAGATTGTCCCATCACTATCACTCGCACTGGCTAAGAAGTCAATATTTGCTCCAGTAATGAACGTAGATCCAGAACTTGGAGAAGTAATAGAAACACTTGGAGCAGAATTTCCAACAGAGCAGTCAGCAAGGCAATTGCCTGAATTTTCCGTAGGGGCTTCGCAAGCCCCATTCCCACAAACAGCTCCAGGATTCCCACCAGGATTCCCGACTATAGCCGCCCCCTCACAAACTAAAGGCCCAGTTTTGCAGGTGTTTTTTCCTCCACTTTTTGCAGTATAAGATGTGGAGAGAGATACTTGTTTTGCAGAACCTCCAATTCCAAGCATAGGATATGAATAGGAATGGCCGTTACCTGTGGGAAAATGACTTCCTGGAACATTTTGAGAAACAACTGTGCCATCGTTATTCTCAATGTTAATATTTATAGAATCTACACTTTGCACTTCATTGTCATTAGTTTTTTGTTGATATCCGACAATTAAATCAGAAGTATCTTGGACACAACTTATAGGCGTAATAGAGTTAGACGTGCAGAAAGAAGCAGAATCTATATTCTTGCCTGCTTTGTTGATTTGATTCATTACGATTCCGCCAACAACAGCAACAGCAACAATAGCAAATAAGATAATTAAGACAGTTGTTACAACATCACTCAGGCCCTTTCGGCCCATCCCTTTTTTCATTACAATGGCAGCCAATAACTATTTTTATAACTTTCCCCAAAGCGGTGTAAACGAAAAGTTTAAAACCCTTGTTTCCCAATTTAAAATATGCAAACAATAGTTTCATTATCTGGAGCACAGGCGCAAAAAAGCGCTGGTTATCTTCATTTCTTCTAGTTATAGCTCTACTCTAAACCCTAATTTTATATACCCTTCTTGCACATTATATTTGTCTCAGATAGATTGCTTAAGCCGTCTGTTTGGACAACAACTAAATGGCGGATGTGGTGTAACGGTAGCATACCAGCTTGTGGCGCTGTTGGAGCGGGTTCGACTCCCGCCTTCCGCTCTCATTCAATAACATGGAGTTAGATACAGCAAAAGGAACAAGAGATATCTTCCCCGAGGATAAAATAGTAAGGGACAAAGTAGTGGCTATACTCAAAGAGATATTCGAATTGTATGGTTTCAATCCTTTAGAGACACCTGCTCTGGAGAATTATGAGACACTTTCCAGCAAATATGCCGGAGGGTCTGAGATAATGAAAGAAGTTTACACTTTGGAAGATAATGCAAGCAGAAAACTAGGCTTAAGGTATGACTTAACAGTCCCATTCGCAAGAGTTATAGCAATGAATCCCTCAATGAAAAAACCATTCAAGCGCTATCAAATAGACAAAGTTTGGCGAGATGGCCCTATAAAGTTAGGAAGGTACAGAGAATTCTGGCAATGTGATGTGGATGTTGTAGGAATAAAATCTGTTGCAGCCGACGCAGAATTTCTTGCGTTAGCATCTGCATTTTTCAAAAAGTTAGAATTGGACGTGACAATATATGTAAACAACAGAAAGTTGCTTAACTCTCTTCTTGAGTTTTCAGGAGTCCCATCAGAAAAGCAGGAAGAAGCAATACTCTCTCTTGATAAACTAAAAAAGATAGGGATAGATGGAGTTCGAAAAGAATTAGAGGAGAAAGAAGTCCCAGATGAATCTATCGCTAAAATAATCTCTTTATTTGATTATAATTCTTCATCAAACAACGAGACTCTTGAAAGGGTAGGATCATTTCTGGAGAATAAAGAGGGATTAAATGAAATGAAAGAGCTATTGGAACGTGCAGAAGAATTCGGAGTGAAGAATGTTAAACTCGATATCTCTCTTGCTAGAGGGCTAGCTTATTATACTGGCACTGTTCTGGAAGTATTTCTTAATGATAATTCTATCGCCTCAGCCTTGGGAGCAGGCGGGAGATATGATAAGATGATTGGTAACTTTGTTGGCTCAAGCGAGGACATACCTGCAGTAGGCATGAGTTTTGGTTTGGACGTTATTTCAGATGTGATTAAATTGAAGTCAAAAGGAGCACAGAAGAATTCAGTTGTTGAAGTATATATAATTCCGTTAGGAACTCTTCCAGATTGCATTAAGATAGCAAGCGAATTAAGAAGCAAAGGCATAAACACTGATCTAGACTATTCAGGAAGAAGCATAACCAAAAATCTGAATTACTGCAATGGCTTGAATATTCCTTATGTGCTGATAATTGGCGAGGACGAATTAAAGAAGGGCCAGTCAAAGCTAAAGAACATGATTACTGGAGAGGAAAAATTTATTAACGTGGAAAAAATCATAGATGAGGTAAGAAAATGAAACCTGACTTTTCTAAATTAGATGGACTTATTCCTGCGATAGTGCAGGATTTCAAGACTAATGAAATATTGATGCTTGGATTTATGAATGAGGAAGCTTGGGATAAGACTCTAGATACTAAAAAAGCTACTTTTTACAGCAGGACACGTAATAAAATTTGGATGAAGGGCGAAGAATCTGGAAATATCCAGGAAGTTAAGGACATTTTAATAGATTGTGACAATGATACTGTTCTTCTCAAGGTTAATCAGATAGGGGGGGCAGCATGTCACACAGGATATCGTTCCTGTTTCTATCGGGCAGTTTCTGACAAAGACCTTGCCGAGTTAAAAGTTGTTGGAGAAAAAATATTCAATCCGGAGGAAAAATATGGTTCTGGGAAAAAATAACGGAGACGCAAAGAAAATTATCATAGGGCTTCCCAAAGGGAGCTTGCAAGATTCTACTCTAGAGATATTCAGGAAAGCAGGATACAATATAAAAATCAGCGACAGGTCTTACTTCCCCATGATTGATGACCCTGAGATAAACTGTGTTTTGCTTAGGGCGCAAGAAATAGCACGTTATGTAGAAGATGGAGTTTTAGACGCAGGAATAACAGGATTTGATTGGATAACTGAAACAAAATCAGACGTCCAGGAAGTTGGCGAACTAGTATATGCTAAACAAGGGCTTGGGAAAGTTAGATGGGTGCTTGCGGTAGCCAATGAATCAGATATTAATTCAGTTAAGGACCTTCAGGGAAAGATAATTGCAACTGAGTTAGTCAATACAACTAAGGATTATCTCGCTAAAAATGGTGTAGATGCAATTGTTGAATTTTCTTGGGGAGCAACAGAAATAAAAGCCAGGGGCATAGCAGACGCTATTGTAGACGTGACTGAGACAGGCTCTTCTCTTAAGGCTAATAATCTGCGCATAGTTGACACATTGATGACTTCTACTACAAGGTTAATTGCAGGCAAAGAAAGCTGGGCAGATCCATGGAAGCAAAAAAAGCTTAAGGAAGTCTACATGTTGTTAAAAGGTGTTCTTCTTGCAGAGACTAAAGTTGAGATGCTGATGAATGTTAGAAAGGAAAATTTACAGGCAGTCCTTAAAGTTCTCCCGGCATTGAATTCTCCCACCATATCAGAACTTTCAAATAAAGAATGGTGTGACGTCATCACCATAGTTGAGAAAAGCATAGTAAGAGAGATAATACCAAAGTTGAAGGAAGCAGGCGCAGAAGGAATAGTAGAAATTCCTCTCAACCGTATAATTGAGTGATTCTCGAGACTTTTAAGCAGGTCTTCCCATAATTGCGAGCGAATGCGGGCTATTCAGATAAGTTATATTATTGATATCTCTCCCCACTTTTGTAGTCAGTCTCACGAGCCCTGCTTCATACCCTCTTTCCCTTAGATAAAATACCCTGTCAAAGTTTACAAGAACTAAAATTAAATCATGATATATCTGCCTTATATTAGGATGGTAGCTAATACCCGAGCCTTCTAGATGGGATGCTCTAGCGAGTATTTTTTTGAATTCACTTTCTCTTTTTTTCAAGGTTCTGCTTCGGGGTAGCCTGTAACCTTCTCTTTGCTCATTTTCTTTTTCTAAAAGGCCATAACAACATGGAGCACATAAGACAGTTGATGAACTTGAAAGAGCAATATCCAAGACTCTATCTGTTAACGAGCCGCACCCATGAAGGCAGAGCGTAGCATCAGGTCGATCATCAGGCATAAAACTAAATGCATCTACGGAAACAAAAGATAAATTAGGCCTATCTTCAAAATCTCTCATCGCGCGAAACACGTTCTCTTCTTTTATCTCCACCCCCAATATTTTCGTCGGCTCCAAAACTTTCGCAATCTCTGCAGTCATCTTGCCAGTCGCACTACCTATTTCTAGAATCTTCTCAGGATTTTCGCACAAAGAATTCAGCATTGCAATCATATTTCTTATTTGTTGAGATTTTCTTAACGCTTTGGTTTTCCCATCCTTATATCGCGCAAGGGGCCCTTCAATCTTTCTGTCCAAAAAAACGGATTCTAGAACAGTTTCTACTAATTTACTATCTATTTTAGAGCTAAAAAAAGAATAAAGATGGTCAAATCCCTCTAAAGTCACTAAAGAATTATCATAATTCATTAGTTCTATTCATATAATTTTTTAGAGCAGGGAGAGGGACTCTTTCTTCTTTTCGTGTAGCAAGCTCTTTTACATTGATAGTGTTATCTGCAAGTTCCATATCTCCAACTACTCCCACATAAGGTATGCCTTTGGCTAAAGCATAGGCTATGGATTTGCCCATTTTCCTGTCAGGTTGCATCTGCATATCCACATTTATTCCTTCATTTCTTAATTCATGGGCTATTCTTAGACATTGGTCGACTGTTCCAATCGGCACTAAGTATAGTTGAGTATTTGTTCTGGCTAGTTGCCTCTCTTGACTTGAGATTATTGTAACTAACCTCTCAAGTCCAAAGGAAAACCCTACTGCAGGTATCTTTTCTCCACCCCTAAATTCTCCAACCATATTATCAAATCTTCCTCCGGCAAGAATAGCAGATTTTATTATACCCTTATCTTTCAGATAGACCTCCATTGTCGGACCAGTATAATAGTCTAAGCCTCTTGCAAGGCTTGGGGAGAGATTTACAAATTCAAATCCCATGGCTTTAGAATAATCAAGAACCTGTCTCATTTCTTTTAGCCCCTGTAATCCAACTTCTGAAGTAACAAGGCTACTCAGAAACTTATAAGTTTCTTCATTATCTCCGGTAAAACCTGCTACTGCGACTAGTTTATCTGCCTGTTGGGGAGTAAGCAATAATTCTCCACGGGTCTTAAAATCAGCTATTGAGGAAATAGCAGAACCCAATTCACTTTGGTTTTCAGAGATTCTTATGAGAGAGTCTAATCCTTTCACACCTATTTCAGAGATTATATTCGGTCTCGCTTGCTCAAGAGCATGCACTATTCCACTCTCCTGAGCGAGACGATTTATTAGACTTAGAGTTTCATTAGATATTCCTCTCTCTTGGTCGCTTAGAGTAAGTGTATATAGGCTATTTCTTACATCTTCCAACCCTATCTTATCCATCTTGTCAAGTGTAACAATTGTCTTAATTCGAGAAGAAGTAGGAACTCCAGAATAATCAAGAACACCTTCTAATAACTTGCGGTCATTTATCTTTACTTCAACAGCCCCTAATCCTAATTCTCGGAATGCGTCATGTGCAAGAGCGAGTAATTCTGCTTCTGCAGTCATCTCCCCTATTCCAAGAACGTCAACATCGCACTGTGTAAACTGTCGATATCTTCCCTGTTCAGGTTGGGTCGGGCCATCTCTGAATACTGGCCCTATCACGCTTCTTTTGAAAGGAAAGACAATATCTTGATGGGTTGCAATAAAACGTGCCAAAGGAACAGTCTGATCAAATCTCAACGCCAGGTCTCTTCCCCCTTGGTCTTTAAGCCTAAAAACTTCTTTTTGTATTTCTCCACCGCCTTTAAAAGCAATAACTTCCTGATATTCAGTTATGGGAGTGTCTATTGGATCATATCCATATCTATGAAAAATACCTTCTAGGGATCTTCTTATGCGTTCTCTTAGAATTGCTTCAGCTCCATGCCAATCCTTATTGCCTTTTGTTACGTCAAATTTAGGTGTGACCATTTTGTACTACTTGGGAATTATATTGATATTTAAGCCTTTTGTTCTCAGACTAAAAATGAAGTGGTGTTTGTGGCGCGCCATCTAAAGCCCTTAATTTTCTCCCCTCATAAACAAAAGCACCAGTTGCCGAAGGTGTTTCATTGTCGCCTGAGGAGTGTTCTGAATAAATTATAGTGAATGGATTATTTACCAAATGCTTTTTACTCATAGCATTAGCAAATGCTTCATACATCTCATGTCGGTCAGAACAGCTTTGGGCATAGTTGCAAGATGAATGAAGAACAGCAGACAATTTCGGCCCCGTATACATGGAAGGTATTAAAGGCAACTCATTTCCGATTATGGGCAGAACATTTGCACCCTCTATATCAATATGACGTAATGAGTCTCTTCTTCTTTTTGCCAATTCGAATCTTATCGAACCCATAAGATTTTCATATTGAGTATCAAAGAATCCATTAACTTTAGGGGGATCCATGCCTCTTTCTTTTGCAAGTCTTTGGTAATCATCAACATATGGATCCCCTGTTTGCTTTATTCTTTCACATACTAATCTTCCATTAAGTATGATCGGCATTACCGGAACAGTATACCCTCCGTAATCTCTTAATAATGTTCCTGGAAAGAATATTTTATCGACTTGGGCGAGCATTTTCTCAATATTTGATAATACTCTCCTATTGCCTCGCATTCTTTCAAGATCAACTGACTCGGGGCCGACTTTACCTCGGTGCAGTATATCAATTTTATCAGCGTCATACATGCTATCTTCACTGCCAAGAAAAATATTTCCCGTAGATTCACTGATAGCCTTATCAAGATATATGGGATTTAAGATGAGTTCAGGGGTTACATGTACTCGTTTTGCCATGCCATATTATTTAAAAGAACCCATATAAATCTGAGGTAGAAGAAATTTCAACCAAAAAGTTTAAAAGTAAACGGTTCATTAAAATGCGAAGGGATGAAGATTACACAATAATGGTTTTAAGCCTGACTATACCTGAGCTGGGTAAATCTGGGAGGATAAAAGATTTGGTTATAGACATTCTCAGTTTCGAGTGGCCTCTAACTCTTTCCCAAATTCATAACAAGGTCAATAAATCCTATAATTGTGGGATAACTTGCCAAGCTACTTACAAGGCAATAACAGAACTTGTCAATGAGAATGTAATATCAAAGCAGGATAAAACCTACCAAATAAATCTTGAGTGGGTAGAGAAGCTTAGAGAGTTTTCTGTTCATATTGAAAAAAATTACAGGGGGAATAATAAAGTCCCATTAGTGGAAGGGGTTCTAAAAATAAAGACCGAGAACAATATAACTATACTTACTTTTAATTCACTTATAGAAATGGATAAGATGTGGATTAACATCAAGAAAGAATATTACAAAAAGAATATCCCAAAAGGAGACATAACTCTCTGGGAAGGAAATCATTGCTGGTGGCTACTGGTTTATCCTGAATTGGAATATAGTGAGATTGAGCTGATGAAAAAGAAAGGTGTTAGTCATTATATGATAAACCACGGCTCAACCAATCTGGATAAATGGGCAAAGAGTTTTTATGAGCGTGCAGGTGTTAAGTTCAAGATCTCCAAGGAAACCTCTTATTCAGACATTGCCGTATTTGGAGACACAATAATGCAAGTCTCCCTCCCTTCAGATTTGAGAGATAATATTGAAGAGATTTACAAGAAGTGTGGAAATAACTCAACAGTAGATATCCCTTCTTTCATAAAAAGCATCCTAAATAAGAAAACAAGCATAAACCTGATTTTATCTAAAAATAAAGATATTGCAGAGCAGCTCAAGAAAAAAGCTAAGAACGAGTTCAACTTACAAGTTAAAAAGTATTAAACATTAGGAATATATTCTTTCTTCTGCCAACCCTATCATGAAGGGTGTAATCATCATTGAACTAGCGTTATATTTTATTATTATTCTATCTATATCTCTTCTTTATAAAAAGTCCAACAATCTTAGAGAATTTTCAATATCTAATCGTGCGTTGCTTGCTCCTGCAATAGCTGCAGGATTGGTAACAACTCATTATGGTGGAGGATTTATTTTAGGAGGTGCGGAACTCGGATATAAGTATGGACTATATGGTCTGGTCTATGCAGGATCTTCGGCATTAGGAGTTTTGTTGCTAGGAATTTTCATCTCAAAAAGAATATTCAAACTTAATGAAAAAAAGGAATTAAGAACAATACCTGCTCTCCTCTTTCATAGCTTTAAGGATAGGAAACTATCAAATCTTGCCGCAGGTTTATCAATAGTTTCGATGGTGATAATCGCTGCAGGGCAATTATTTGCAGTGATGTGTCTTTTATCAGCCATGGGGTTGCCAGCAGTGCCATTTACTTTTCTTGTGACTTTAGTAATTTCCATTATAACCTCTAAGGGCCTTTCGGCAGTTGTCAGGATGAGCAAGCTGAACATAAGTATTGTTTCCATAACTGTATTTATTGTATTCTTGATTGCAGTTGGCTCATCTCCAAATATAGAATCTCAGAACCATAATTTAGTCTACCCCTCATTTTTAGGATTATTAGGCCTCTCACTACCCGTAATATTGTACACTTTGATAGGGCAGGATTTCCATCAAAAACTATTTTCAGCTAAAAATTACCAGACCGCAAAAAATGGAAGTATAGCAGCTGCAATAATCCTTTTAGTTGCAGGATTTTTTCCTGTATATATTGGGATGAAGAGCTCTAGCTTGTTTGACATTTCACCCTCGGAGGCAATGCCTTATTTTATAATATCAAACGTGCCTCTTCTTTTTAAGGGTTTTATAATCGCAGCTATTCTAACGGCAGTAATTGGTTCAGCTCAGGCGTTGATAAGTGCTGCGGCCTCGCATCTAGCTGAGGATTTTCTTAAACCAACTAAAAGATTTAAGGATCAAGGCATAAGAAAATATAGCTCTACATTTGCATTTATGGCGCCATTTGTTGCTTTAGTCATTGCATTATTTGCAAAAGAATTGATAGGAATATTAATTTTAGCTTACACTCTCTATATTGCTGGAATGTTTGTGCCAGTAATGACAAGTCTTTATTTAAAAGCTCCTCAGAGAATAAACGGGAGAATGTTTTACATCAGCATTATTGGGCTAACAACTGCATTGATCTTCGAGACGCACTTAATTAAGTCAGTTATACACCCTCTAATAATCTCAATAATGCTATCTGTTTTTGTTCTATTGGCAATTTCCAATAAAGGAGCAAAGAAAGGTATATAAATAGAATCCAACAGTGAAAAATATGGAATTGTTTGATAATTCAGGAGTAATCTTAAGGTCCTCTAAAAAAATATTTTTACAAATAAATAAACTTAATGGTTTATATTATTTTAACCAAAGGGTTATAACTGGATTTATTAATTAGATATCATGAATCTTAGAGGAGAGCCACATTTGATGACAAGAGGGGCTTCTACGATTTCTAGGGATAATGGGAATGGATTTGGCAAACTTACTTCTCAGACGGTAGTCTCATCTATAGATCGTTCTCATGAAGCTCAGCTTTCGGATATCTATAGAGAGGTATTTAAAGGCCATCCCTGGCATGAGGATAAAATTTGTGCAAATGTCCTGCGATCCTCAGAAGATCCTTTAAAATGCAAGGTGCAATACACTTTAGCAGAGTGTAATCGCTTTGATAAGGGTGGAGAGAGAGTAGTCAATGACTGTAGATCAGGGTTCACCACGAGGTTAAATCCTGCAGAAAGAGAAGGGATTGTTTTGTTAAGACCTGGAGGGGATCTAGAAAGGTGTATGGGGTGCGGGGATGAACTAAATTTAATAGACTTTTACCCAGATTTTGTAGATCATCTTGCTTTAATTGATGAGGCAATAAGCAAAAGGACATTCTTAGGGTGTTTGGCGTGGTTAGATGATAAGCCAATAGGTTTTGCATGGGGGTATAGTATTCAGACAGAAAGAACAAGCAGTGTAAACTTTCCTGCAATTCTGCACTTATTGGAAGGTGCAGGAATTAATCCAGAAACTGCTTTTTATGGGGCCGAAGTAGGAGTATTGGACAGGTTTCAAGGGAAGCATATAGGTACATTGTTAATGGCGTATCGCCTGAATCAGGCTCGTCAAAGTGGATATGAATCATACGTAACAAGAACAATAAATCCCTCTGTATCTTCTATGGCATCCCATATATTCTCTGAAAAGAAAGGAAGATTATTATTTAAAGATCCAGAAAGAAGTAGCTCTTGGTACAAATGGGACTTTGCAGATTTTAATCAAAATTATGTAAATAATATTATGGCTGGCAAATTAAAATGACAGATGTTGTCAACGTATTAAAAGACCTCATTTCCATAGATTCTAACTGCAATATATCAAACAAGGACTTAGTGAATTATATAAAAGATAAGCTTTCAATGTTTGAGGTCACAGAGTTTCTATTAAAAAAAGGAGATTTAGACCTATATAACTTAATAATAAAGGTTAGAGGTTTAAGCAATGAAAGCCCCCTCGTCTTCGTAGGACATACAGATACTGTCCCTGGAGATCTTGGATGGCCATCTAGTTTTCTTCAAGCTAGAGAGGATAATGGCCGAATATACGGCCTAGGAGCAAGTGATATGAAAGGAGGAATAGCCTCTTTAATTTCAGCAGTACTTTCTCTAAAAGAAAGGCCAAAAAACGATTTATATATTATTTTAAGTGCAGATGAAGAAGGGAGTGGAAAAGGGGCGAGGGATATAATAAAAAAATTCAGTTTAAAGAATGCAAGAGTCGTAGTTATGGAGCCTACAACAAGAAAAATAGTATATGCTCAAAAAGGGTGCCTGGATCTGAAAGTTTCTATTGGGGGAAAATCAATCCATTCCTCATATGCGAATGCAGAATACAACGAATCAAATAATGCTATCAATAAGGCCCTAAGAGTATGTAATGCCTTAACAGATTACAGCAGAGTTATAGAGCAAAAGCAAGATTCATTAATGGAGCACCCGCATCTCACAATAAGCATGATCAAAGGAGGAACTGCACAAAACTCTACAGCAGGAAATTGCGACATCACATTGAGTAGAAGGATGACTATGGATGAAACAATAAAAGAAACTTATGAGGAAATAAAGGATATCATAGATAAAGAATGTACTGAGGCAGAAGTGAGCGTTATTTTCGAAGGAGAGCCTTTTCATACAGATAAAAATTCTAGTTTTATAAAAGACATAGCTAAGATATCAAGAGATTTTTTGGGCCCGACAGAATTCAACTTCAAGAAAAGTTGGACAGAAGCTGCAATTTTCTCAAAGTGGGGGGAAACAGTAATCTTTGGCCCAGGAGATGAGTCCGAATGTCATAAGTCCAATGAATCAATCGCGATAGATGATTTAATAAAGTTCACTCAAATCTACAAGAAACTTATAGAGGATGAGGATTACTCTTTAAAAAATGCATAAAAAACTATCCAAATCAGGTATCTTAAGAATTATTTATCAAAGGACATAAGCATAATCCATTCAAAGTCAATTCTTTTATGATAGTAAGGTAGGCTTTATTTCTATTCAATAAATATTATAGGGGTAGAGAAAAGGTAATTAATCCCTAACCAAAAGATTATTAACCAGCAAGGACAGACTAAATTCAAGGGAGGAGAAAAATGAACATAATATTTTTGTGCAGACATAATCTATTTAGAAGCAGGGCCGCGGAAGAATATTTCAAGAAGATTAATAAAAACCCAAGTATCAAAGTTTCCAGCGCAGGGTTAATACCTTCCTTTGGGAATGATTGCTGGCCTGCGCAGAAAAAAGTCTTGAAGGAAATAGGAATAAAATGTGATCCTAGGCCTCGAGGAGTAAGCGTGCCGATTCTTGAGGATAAAGATTTGATAGTGGTGGTGGCAGATGACATCCCCCAAGGATTGCTGGATAATAAAAATTACATAAGAGAAGTGGTTTATTGGGGCATTCCAGATGTGTTAGATAATAACGAAACTAAAGCACGGCAAATAGTAAAATCAATTATGAAAAGATGCGAGGAGCTGAATGAGAAACTGCAGGTAAAAGTCCCTTGCCAATAAAAACAGCCAGAGGATTCCAGAAGTTCAAATTAAGAAATATGAAGTCTGGAAAAGAAGAGTTGCTTTCTTCTAAAGATCTGATAAAGAGATTAAGCAAATAAGTTTAGCTAAATCTTTGATTTTCCTGTATTGACAATTAATATCTTCTTATCCTTAGGCATCTTATTTTTTATTTGTAATAAAACCGCCATACCTGCAATTCCTGAAGCTTCACACTTTATGCTTTGAGATTCAGCAATTTTCATTGCTTCATCTATATAAGGTTCTTTAATAAGATGGACATTTGATCCGGAACCGCAATATCCGGCATAGCGATATAAGTTTATCCATTGCTCATCATAATGTGCAAAAGGTAAATGGGGAGAATATAACTTGTCAGCTTTGCTCTTAGGATTGTTTGTAGTTGCTCCAATAAAATTACAATGTCTTAATTTTTCGACATTTCCTTTGAATCTTGGATCATGCTTTTTATTAGAGACCTCTCTTTTGTTGATATTCAATATATTTTCATACAAGTTACCTGTGCCAAAAGGAATAAAACAGTAATCTGGAGAATTGTTTATTATTTCATAGCTGAGCCAATCATAGAAGCGAGTCGTTGGATCCAATGCTTCACTAGAGGTAATATCAAAACCATCGGGATTATGGGTAAAAGCTAATATTTCTTTCCAATTAAGAGGAGTCCTTCCCAAATCAGCCTCATAGATTTCACACCCAATATTTTTCATCATGACAAGATTTAAAGGATTAGTGTTAACATCTGCCAAAACTTTAAGACTTGGCAATCTATATTTTTTTAATTGGGATTGTATTGCAATGGCTGCGGACCCTGAGGAGATTATTGACATAGCTGGAAGATGGCCTTTAATTTGGCCAGCTTTCTTGGCCAATAAGAAATCTCTATAGGTAACAATAATCTCCCAAGCCATTCTATCCTTATGAGTGCCAGTAGGATTAAAGCTCTCATCTTTTAACCAGACATTTGAGAAACCAGGGACTTTTATTTGATAAGTGGGAGTTGCAGGAAACTTAGGATTCTCAGGAGGGAACTCAGGTTTATTAGGATTATTCTCAGAAGGAATAACTATCGATTTCAATATCTTCTCTTCTTCTTTGGTCAAACCCATATTCTCTCTAGAAAATAAAGATTTATAACTCTTTTCTTAGAGGGTAAAACCTATATAAACCCATTTTTCTTTATATCTTCATGAGACAAAGATACTCGTTTTCATCACGCAGAACTGGGATAATTGTAAGTACTAATAAGCATAAACAGACTATCCCCCATATAGTCAAAGAAGTAATTAGAATCTCAGATTTAGTTCTAGAAATACTTGATGCCAGATTTATCGCTCAGACAAGGAATGAAGAAATAGAGAATCTAATTACAAGTCAGGGGAAGAAGCTGGTTTTTGTAGTAAATAAAATCGATCTTGTCAACATGGATGATTTGAAGCAATCTCCAGAGTTCAAGCGCCTGAAGCCCTATATCTTATTTTCTTGTAAATCCATAACTGGGGTGAGACGACTGAGAGATAAAATAAAGATGGAGATAAAAAGGCTTAAAATAACTGCTCCTCAAGCTCATGTAGGAATAATGGGATATCCTAACACTGGAAAAAGCTCTCTAATAAACCTGCTTATAGGTAAAAAAAGTGCAGGCACCTCTCCACAAGCAGGATTTACTAAAGGAATGCAGAAACTCAGGCTCACAAAAGGAATCTTAGTCTTGGACACTCCAGGAGTTTATCCCGAATATGAAGAATCTCCTCTCAAAGAAGAGACTGCTAAGAAACATGCTGAGATTGGGATTCGCAATTTTGACAAAGTGAAAGATCCAGATATAATTGTAGCAAGGCTAATGAAAGAATATCCTGGAGTTTTTGAAAGCCATTATGCAATTGAGGCAAATGGAGATTCTGAAATCTTGCTGGAAGAACTAGGAAAGAAGAAGCATTTGGTGAAAAAGGGCGCAGAAGTGGATACGGACAGAACAGCTAGATTAATTCTAAAAGACTGGCAAGAAGGAAAAATAAAGTCCAAGCAATAGATCCTTGCAGAAGCGATAATCTTTTTAACTAATTTAACATATAAAGATCATGAGATCTAAATTAAGAGTGGGAATTTTAGGATCAACAGGTGCAGTTGGACAGAATTACGCATTGCTCTTAGAGGGCCACCCTTGGTTTGAAATTACTTATCTGGCCGCCTCCCCTCAAAGTGCTGGAAGGGCCTATGGGGAAGCAGTAGCAGCTAAATGGCATATGAACCGAGATCTCCCTCAAAAGTTATCAGGAATTATAGTTAAAGATGCAAATTCAGTCCAAAACGCATTGGATAATTGTGATTTTGTTTTCTCTTCTTATGAAGGCCCTAAAGAAGAAATAAAAAAAGCTGAAGAGGCATACGCTGCTGCAGGCCTGCCAGTTATCTCAAATAATTCCGCACATCGATTTACCGAGGATGTTCCAATGATAATTCCAGAAGTCAACGCAGGACATGTCAATCTTATAGAATCGCAAAGAGCGAGAAGAGGATGGGAGAGAGGATTTATTGTTACAAAGCCTAATTGTTCTATTCAGAGTTTTATGACTCCTTTGCATGCTTTGATGGAGAAGGGTTATGATCCAACTCTTTTGGTAGTCGCCACCGAGCAAGCTCTTTCTGGAGCAGGTTTCCCCGGAGTTCCTTCTCTGGCTATTGGAGATAATATTGTACCCTATATTCCAGGGGAAGAGGAAAAGACAGAAAGAGAGCCCCTGAAGATTCTCGGCAGAATAAAAGATGGAAAAATTGAAGATTGTCAGAGATTAAAAATTTCAGCCACATGCACTAGAGTTCCTGTAAGAGACGGCCATACAGCAATTGTACATGTTAAGTTTGGAGAGAATAAGCCCAGTCTAGAAAATATATTAGAAGCATGGGACGATTTCAAAGGAATTCCCCAAGGTCTTATGCTTCCTTCTGCTCCGATAATGCCACTCATCTATCGCGCTGAACCCGACAGGCCCCAACCGATAAAAGACAGAGACTCCGAAAAAGGAATGGCTGTAACAGTAGGAAGATTGAGAGCCTGCGATGTACTTGACTATAAATTTGTTGGCCTCTCGCATAATACATTAAGAGGGGCCGCGGGCGGGGCAATACTTACGGCAGAACTTCTTGTAAAAAAAGGTTATTTAACTTCTAAATGAAACTTCCAGTACCTCTCTTTAAACAGCCTGAAAATTCTAATGATTGCGGCATTGTAGGAATCCAGATGATTATGCATTATTACAAAGATATAGTCCCTTTCGGAGAATTAAAAAAGCAATAGAAGTGGATCAAACAGGAACTTATGCTCCTCAACTAGGATCATATTTAATAGATAGAGGGTATCAAGTAACAATTACGGCTTTGCATCCTAAGCTATTTACATTATCAGATAGGGGGATTTCTCAGGAAGAAATAAAGAAACGATTTGAAGAAATTCTAGTAAATACTTCTAAAGAGCAAGATAAAAAAGTTTTGAATTACTTTTTAATCTTTCTTAAAAAAGGCGGGAAAATAGAAGTCAAGATCCCCGAAGAAAAAGATATAGCGGATGAAATCAAAGAAGGCCGGCCTTTAGGGGCTTTGCTAACCTCAAATTTCTTGAAAGGAAATAAGCCTCGATTTAATTTTCATTTCAATGTCTTGATAGGTATAGAAGATGATAAAATAATTGTAAATGATCCTTCTTGGAACGAATGTGGGGGAGAGAATACTTACAACGTGAGGGATTTTCTTTATGGCTTGTACGCCAGTGCTTTTGGAGACCTTGACAATGCATGTTTAATTAAGATTAAGAGAAATTAAGATTAGTTTATTCTTTTACCATCAATATACACAAACATTTTCCTTCTGCCTATTTCACTTAGGAAAAGATCCTGTGGAACAACGGCCTCAGGGGCAAAGACTCCTCGGTCTTTAATGAAATCCCTTTTGACCATTTGAGAGATTATGCTAATTGTTCTTCCAGTATCTACATTGCTTCCCGCATCTTTCCATGCGTCCAGGGTTTTAACCACGCACTCTATCCTTGTTTTCTTGCTTCTGCCTTTAGATTTGCCCTCAATATTTGCCCATAGCACTTCACTCTCTTTATAATTCTCAGGCACCTCTATTTTCTTCAGCATTTCAGTAGTAAAAGTCAAAGGCTTAATTCTTTGGCCCCTGATTTCAATTTCTTTATCAGAATTAAAGCCAGTCTCCATCAAGTTAAGAATTAAATTTAATGAATGCTCGGGGAATCCCGCCATATAATTAATATTCTTTATTTTTTTATCTTTAAAGTACTTGGCGAAAGTATAAACCTCCGAATGTTCAATGCAATAAACTGTTTGCTCGCCTATTTCCCTAAAATTTTCTCTTCCTAGGCATCTTGCTCTGCTGCTCTTTATGAAATTTCCATCGTGAAATACAATTGGAGGCTGCTCGAATTCTCTAAATATGCTTTTAATAGAATAAGGGACAACAAATTTTTTTATATTAGAATCCCAGGCAAATCCTAAATTGATTGAGTTTACAGAATCATAGTCTTTGATTGCATAAGCAGTTAAAACATTTAATATTCCAGGTGTAGATCCGCATCCAGTAATGCATAAGATGCCTGCTTTCTTGAAAGCCTCATGCAATCTAAATTGCTCCTTGGTAATGTAGTAAAGCCCCCCTAGATCTGTGCAAGGCTTTCTAGTTTTTAAGCAAGCTTTCATGATGGGCACATTAAAGGTAAGCTCCGCACAATTAATCACCACATCCGCCTTGGTTTTTTTAATAGCTCTTACAATGGCCCTTTCTCTCTTCAAATCTACATAAAAGAATTTGGCTTTTTCATCCTTAAGTAAGTCAGAGACTTGAGATTTATCTCTCCCCACAAGGGCAACCTTGTATCCAGACTCCAGCAAATCGCGAGCGCATATTCTGCCCTGAATTCCAGTTCCTCCAAATATAATAAAATCGAATTTCATCCTCTTTTAGATTACAAATCTAAAGTTTATTTAAATCTACGCATATAGAGAACTGACAAAGGCATCTCACAATTAAGTCAGTTCTCTAGACAGATAACCGAATACAAAATGTCTCATAATTAATTCAGTTATCTGTATCTTGCATAATATTTTAATACTCTGTATTCCCGAGTTTCTTATGGACATACTTTGGGGTTCTGAACATAAGAAAAAATTTGCAACCAATGTCGGATTGATTACTACGACTGGACCAAGAGGAGATAATATCATGGCCGCGGAGTGGACACATCACGTTTCTTTTTCTCCGGGATTAATAGCTGTATGCATAGGCCCAGGCAAAGCAACAGCAATAAACATAGATGCAACGCAAGAGTTTGGAGTTAACCTTGCGGCTTCAGATCAAAATGTTTTATCGAGTGTAGCCGGGGGAGAAACAAAGGGCAAAGCTGTTAACAAAATCGGAGTGTTAAAAGATTTAGGATTCAAGTTCTTCCAGGGAAAGAAGATAAGGGCCAAGATGGTTGAAGATGCCATTATGCAAGCGGAATGCAAGCTAGTTAATAAAATAGTCTTAGGAGACCATATAATGTATGTGGGAGAGGTAGTAGAACTATATCCAGTCAGCAGTAAGGATCCACTCATATATACTGAAAATAAATATTTTAAGCTCGGAGAAAATATAAAAAAACCTGCTCCAGAAGAATTAGCTAAGATCGAATCTATAATTGCAAAGCATTCTAAAGATCATATATAATTCTCTCTATTCAAATCATCTAAAACTTTTCGGGTTATATCGGATAAATTATAATTTCCAATTTCATTGCTGCTTATCCAGGCAACTCCTAAGATTTCTTTGCTAAAAATGTGAAGAGGGCCTTGTAAGTCAGCGAAATAGACTCTTGCTTTCAGCATATCTCCAGCATGAGGCGTTTGTCCTTCAAATTCTCTATAAAATCTCTGATTGGAAATTTTCGTTCCCGATAATTCTTCTTCAACTTCTCGGCATAAACATTCTAAATCTCCCTCATTTGCTTCAGGTTTCCCGCCAGGGAGAATCCAAGTTTCTTTTTTCTTAACTATCAAGATTTTTTTATCTTGGATTATTGAAGAATATACTCCAAGTCTCATGCTGTTTCCTGCAAGTGAGAATAATCATTTAATTTTTCCAATGTCCATATTCCTTTATTATAACTAAGGCAGGTAATAGAAGTATTCTCAATCGGGATTTCTCCAAAATCTTTCTTGTCAAAGCCCAGGATGTGCGTTAAGAGATTCCTAATAGCTCCCGAATGTGTGAAGACCGCAATGTTTCCTTCAAATCTTTCAGCATGGCCTTTCAATGTCTTCTCCATTCTTCTTGCGACGTCATATGCTGACTCCATGCCAGCTATTTTGAAGTTCCACATATCTGTCTGGATTCTTCTTTCAATATCAGGATTAAGCACATCCACTCTTTTTCTCCCTGCCCATATGCCTCTTCCTTGTTCTGCCAAATTATCTTCAAAAATAACGTCCTCTAGAGAATATTCAGGTAAAGAGATCTCTAAAGTTTCAATTGTCCTGACTGCTGGAGAGCATAATATCTTGTCAAATGATAACTCCTCTCTCATCAATCTGTCTTTTAATCTACAAGCTTGTTCTTTTCCTTTTGGAGTTAAAGGCATTTCATAAGATCTTCCCCAGAAATATTCAGTCATAGTTTGCTGTAGAGCATGTGCGTGCCTAATAAGGTAAATGCTTGCTATCTGAGGCATAAGATCTTTTCTTTCATTTACTATTTTACGCTCTCTCGGTTCAAAATGTCCTTCAGAATGTTCATTATAAACTATCTCCAGAGGATATTCCCCATCAGCATATGCCATGCTTTTCCATCTCCTTTCTTATAGCATCTCTCACTTGCAAAAGTTTATCTTCAGAAATCTTAAAATCATAATCATAAGGCGCGTAGTTCTTTCCCCACCTTTCATCTTTAAATTCTTGGCCTGCAAATTCTCTAGATGTTTTATATCTAGGGATAAAATGCACATGCAAGTGCGGAGAGTTGTTGCTGAGAGCCGCATAGTTGAAGAGATCAGGTTGGAATAATGAAGTCAAGGCTTCTTTCACCCTGCTTCCAAGATCAAAAAACTCTTGCTGCTCTGCTTGAGTCATATCCATTAAATCCGAAGCATCCGTCCTTTTAGCCCAGAGATATACTCTTCCTAGAAAGTACTGGTTTTCATGCAGAAATACTTCCCAGTTGTCTCCTTCGTGAATCTGCAGCAGATTATAGTCTTCAGGCATACGCCTCTCTCCTGGCAAAGAAGGATTCTGTGTCAAGCAAATTCTCTCCTCTTCCCAGCAGAGGTCGATCTAGCGTTGCTCCATGCGAGTCTGAGCCGTAAGTAACTGGCAAGCCTCTTGATCTTGCATATTCTAAGAAAGGATCATTATCTTTGCCGTAATTTGGCTGAATTTCCAAGCCATCCAAGCCTTTCTCTACTAATGAATCAAGGTTTTCAGGATTGTCTGCCTGTTTGAAAGGATGAGCTACAATTGCTATTCCTCCAGCTTTGTGAATCTCTGCTATGGCCTCTCCTGCTCTTACAAAATATTTGTTCTCTATTTTGCCGGCTATTCCCTGAGTGCCAAATATCTTCCTGAACATATCTCTCGGAGGAAAATTTCCATATTCTTTCATCATCATCTCAGAGCAGGCTTCATCCTGCACCATTGCCATGAAGATATTATACTTTCCAATTCTAGATTTAGGAAATGCATCTTTCAATTTCTCCATGGTTATTGGATATCCGGCAGCCTGCAATTTCTCAATTCTCTGTTCACACACCTTTGCCTGCAATCCCTGAACTTTTTCAAGAAAAGCATTGAATTCAGGATTTTTTGGATCGATGCCCAGGCCAAGGATATGGTACACTCTAGTGCTTACTTCCACTCCGGGAACCAATTCAATTCTCCACTTTGCTGCTTCAGGAACAGCCTCCCAATATCCCTCTAAAGTGTCATGGTCTGTAATCGCAAGGCTTTCTATGCCTTTGAATTTAGAATTCCTCACAACTGTATCTGGCGAGTCCAATCCATCAGAATAGATTGTGTGCGTGTGCCAGTCAATGTATGTTCTGTTTTCCATTTTATTTTTTCTTACTTATCAAAGCCCAAAGAAACATTTATATATTATCGATATAATTAATATAATTAATATAAATACAGTAAAATGAAAAGAAAAGTCATAAAACAGGGCAATCAGGCTTACACAATTACTCTTCCTATTGAATGGGTAAGGCAGCATAAGATTGATGGAAAATCCGAGGTGGCCATGGTTGAATCGGGGAGATCCCTTATCATTAATTCAGACAATCCGATATCGGGGGGAGCAGTCAATTTGGATTTGGAGGGGTTGAATGATAAAGCCATCTATCGATTAATCAATGCTTTATATGCTAAAGGAGTAGATGAAATAACTATCAGGTCTCATAAGGATATTTCTAAGGCCATGATAAAAGCTGGCTCAAATAATCTAGGATATGCGCTTGTTTCTCAGGATAAGGGCACATATGTTATAAAGGATATAAGTGGGGCCAATTATGCGCACCTAGATGATATATTCAAAAGAGTTTTCCAGATGATTCTTTTCTTTTATGATTCATCTATAGAAGATATATTCGGAAAAGAAGAAGAGACTTTGGAAAGTTTAAATGCTCGGGATCTAGAAGTGAATAAATTCTGCTTGTACCTTCAAAGAGCGATCAATAAAATGTCTTATCAGGATTCGATCAACGGCAGAGTAATGTTCACTTATTCCTTTGAATTGGAAAAAATAGGGGATGAAATAATGCGCCTCTGGAGAACTAATATAAAATATGATGTTAAGAAATCAAAGAAGTTGAAGGAATTTTCAGGATTAATAAAGAAAACTCTGGAAGAGACCTTCGATGCTTATTATCAATTCAACCTAAAGAGAATAGAAATAGTTCATCAAATAAGGGATAAAATTCGTGAAGACTCAATGCTCATGGCAACTCCCCATGCTAATACAATGCGTTTCATCCGCCATCTTGTAAAGATTGCGGAAGAATGTGCAGATCTCTCGCATCTGACATTAATGAGGAAATTATAATCTATAGATTTGAACAAAAGTGCCTTCTTTTTCATCTGAGTTATCATCATTGGACCATATCTTCTCTTCATGCAGGAGAGTAAATCCATTGTCCTCAAATTGCTTATCTGCATAATCTTTCGAGACTTTAAACTCAAAGTCACTGCTTTCCGCAGTCTGTTGTAAGAATTTTTTTAACCCAGGTATTGTCTTGTCAGAAGGTATACTTTCGAACAATTTCTTGTAATATTCCATGCAGTTGTTCTTATTATTAAAATATATCTCTGTTAGAACTAGTATGCCTTTATCCTTTAGACATTCTTTTATTTTGTTAATATATAACTGCTTTTTTTCATCGGGCACATGATGATAGGCGAATATAGAAAGCACTATGTTACATTCTTTCAAGAAAGAAGCTTCTAATATATCGCTTTCTTGTAAAATTAGATCCTTAGACTTAATTCCAGATTTCTTTGCTATTTCTAAAAATCCTCCATTTATATCAACCAAGATTACTTTTCTTAATCCATTCAATAAACTAGCGAATTCCTTTGAATTGCTTCCTGTTCCACAGCAGAAATCAGCCAAGATAACCTCCTCCTTATCAGCAACATATTTTTTAGCCAAATCTAAAGAGACAGTTATAGCTTTTATATAATCAGGTCTTAGATTCTGAAATTTCATATAATCCTCTTGATGAGAATAAACTTCTATATCAACCATTATCTCTCCTCTGAGAAAGATTAATCTTAGAAATCTTTCTTAGCCTTTGAATTATTTTTGGCAGGACTTTCAAAACATATTCAATATCTTTCTTAGTCGTTCTTTTGCCCAAGCTAATTCTAATGTTCCCAGAGAGATGTTTTTTATCAAGGCCTATAGCCTGTAAAACATGGCTTATCTTTCTATCCTGAGATCCGCACGCTGATCCGGTAGAGACTGCTACGCCCTCATCGCTTAAAAATGACATAACTGATTCTCCCTCAACACCTTCAAAAGAAAAATTGGCATTATTAGGCAGTCTTTTTTCAGGAGACCCATTGAGTAGGGAGCCCTCAATACTCTTTAAGACATTTTTTATTAAATAGTCTCTTAATGCTATAAGTCTTTTATTCTCTTTTTCTCTTTCTTTCTGGGCAATCTCCAACGCCTTTGCCAATCCGATTATAGCAGGCACATTCTCTGTTCCGCTTCTCAATCCTTTTTCCTGTCCACCGCCATGAATTAGTGGACTCAATTTTATTTGAGATCTTTTATATAAAATTCCTATGCCTTTAGGGCCATAAATTTTAGAGCCATTGATAGTCATTAAATCAACTCCTAATCTTTTAACATCTATATCCAATGCGCCGGCAGCTTGGCAAGCATCAGTGTGGAAAGGAACATTAAATCTTCTAGCAATTCTTGCTAGTTCTGCTATCGGCTCAATGGTCCCTATTTCGTTGTTAGCGTACATAATTGAGATAAGGATAGTATCATTTCGGATAGCATTTTCTAAATCTTCTGGAGAGACTAAACCATGCAGGTCTACGGGGAGATAAGTAATCTCAAAGCCTTTTTTTCTCAGATGCTGGCAGGTATCCAAGACAGCAGGATGCTCTATCTTAGAGACAATAATATGCCCCTCCTTTTTTGCTTCAGCAACCCCCTTGAGTGCCAAATTAATACTCTCAGTCCCACTTCCGGCAAAGATGATTTCTTGAGGATCAGCATTTATAATTTTTCCAATTTTATCTCTAGCTTTTTCAATATCCGTTTTAACTTTTAGTCCTTGAGAATGAAGACTGCTAGGGTTCGCATATAATTTCTCTAAATAGGGTTTGAGCGTTTTGCTTACTTCAGGTAATAAATAAGTAGCTGCAGCGTGATCTAGATAAATCTCTCTTTGAACCTTAGACATTATAGCTTATTTGCCCTGAATATATATAAAACTTGCTACTACAAATTTATTTTTTAGCTTATCAATAAAACTTTAATAAATTATTAATAGTGCTTCATATACTATCTTAAATGGAAAGTGAAATAGATCTTGTTTATATGGTAGCAGGGATGTCCTCTCGTTTTGGAGGTAAGATAAAGCAATTTGCAGAAGTAGGGCCTAATGGAGAGAAGCTGATAGAATATTCAATAAAGCAAGCATTGCTTTCCGGATTTAGCCGGATTGTTTTTATTGTAGGAGAGATGACTGAAAAACCTTTCAAGAAATTTTTTGGTAGTAAATACTTGGGAGTGCCTGTAGAATATGCATTACAGTTATTTGATCCAAAAGAAAGAGATAAACCCTGGGGAACAGTTGACGCACTGTGTTCAATAAAAAATATAGTTAAAAATCCCTTTGTAATATGCAATGGCGACGATATTTATGGAGAAAATGGATTTAGAATGATCATAAACCATCTAAAGGGTAATAAAGAAGACGCAGTTGTTGGATATAAACTAATAAATGTTCTTCCAGAGATAGGTTCAGTTAATCGGGGAATTTTCAAATTAGATAAAGAAAACTATGTTCTTGAAATAAAAGAAATGTTCAACATCTCAAAATATAATCTTGGAGAAAATAATCTTAGCCAAGATAATTTTGCAAATATGAACTTAATTGGTATGCATCCAGAAACAATAAATTTGCTGCATGCTAATCTAGTAAATTTTAAAGAAATTTATAAGGGCGATAGAAACAAAGAATGCCTTATTCCAACTGAAATAACTAAATTGATTCAGGCAAAAAAGATAAGAATGAAAATTTATCCTTCCCAGGACAAATGGTCGGGGATAACCAATCCCGAAGATGCAGAGTTGGTAAGAAGGAGCATTAAATAATAAATTAGTCTGAGTTTATAAATATAATTTCAATATTTCACATGCTTTTATTTTAGCAGATGATTTATAAGCGGCGGCCCTCTTCCTTTCTAAAATGGGGAAAGATACTCTTCACATTGGTATTGACGATTCAAATCATCATAGTGTTCCTCATGAGGAAGAGTATATTGTTGCAGTAGCTTCTCTTAACTCTTTAGATGCTCTCCCAACGCCTCGTATTGGTGGAAGAAGGAGAAGGGAATTAGGAGATATCACTCGGCTTATTGAAGATCAAGATTTATATTATAGGTGCACTTCTCTTCCACAAGAAAGTGAGATGAATCCTTCTCTTAGGCAGGAGATTCCTGGAAACCTCGCGTATGCAGCGCCTTTTCTAGTAAAAAGTCTAGTCAGTCTTATAAAGAAGAGTCTTGAAAAGTTAGATAAAGATTCTCTAAAGATTCAATTACATTTGGATGGCCTTCATCATAAAAGAGAAAAAGATTATCTAGTGGGGAAAGTCGAGGAAGAGCATCCAGGAATGGAAATAACCCTGGCGGTTTATCCAAAGAATAAATCTGGATTCAAATATCCCCTAATTTTAGACATAGCCGACCTATATGCAAGTACAATGTTCAGAGCTTTTACAGGAACAAAGGTAGATTCTGAAAGAGGAAAAGCGATTAAAGCGATTATGCACCCTCATTTTATTGCAACACCTAGAAGGCATTACTAAGCCATTAGCTCTAGAAGATAAATATTTTTATACTCTGGATTTTTCTATAACTATGGGTAAAAAAGAATTCTTTGAGCAAATGAAGGCCCTCGGACTAGCTCTTACCTATAATGATGTGCGACTAAAGACCTCCTATTCTTCTGTAATGCCAGACAGTGCAAATATAGAGTCCAGATTCTCCAAAAATATCCCTCTCAAGATGCCCATTGTAAGCGCAGCAATGGACACCGTAACTGAAAGTGAACTTGCAATTGAGATGGCAAAACTGGGCAGTCTAGGCATAATACATAAAAATATGTCTCCAGCAGATCAAGCCAAGCAAGTTTCCAGAGTAAAGCGCCATCTTAATGGATTAATAGATTCTCCTCTTCTAGTTTATGATGATCAAACTATGCAAGAAGTATTGGAGATGAGGGAAAAACTTAATCTTTCTTTCCATACTTTTCCCGTAATCAATAGGCAGGGCAAGTTAGTAGGAATATTGACTGAAAATGATTTTGATTTCTGTTCAAACTACTCTTTGCATGTTCAGGAGGTCATGTCCAATCAACTTCTCACCGCCCCTGAAAATACTTCAGTAGCAGAAGCTTACAAGTTAATGCTTTCGAGAAAGAAAAAAGTCTTGCCTTTGGTTGATTTCCAGGGATTTCTTAAGGGAATGTATATTTTTAGTGATGTAAAAAGGATAATCACTGGCTCATCTTCATCTTATAATGTGGATGCCAGGGGCCAATTGAGAGTAGGGGCCGCGATAGGAGTAAAAAATGACGCGCTGGAAAGAACAAAAGCTTTAGTTCAGGAGAATATAGATGTTGTAGTAATTGATACCGCGCACGGGGATTCCTTAGCAGTTCTGGAAACCTTAAAAGAAATAAAGTCTCTTTATCCCAATCTTGATGTTGTCGCAGGAAATGTTTCAGAACCAGAATCAGCATTGAGGCTTATCCAAGCAGGGGCAGACGGAATAAAGATAGGACAGGGGCCAGGATCCATTTGCACTACTAGGATTATAGCCGGAATAGGCTGCCCTCAAGTAACAGCAGTTTACAATTGTTCTCAAATCGCGCAGCAATATAATGTCCCAATTTGTGCAGATGGAGGCCTTTCTTATTCAGGAGATATACCAATTGCGATAGGCGTAGGAGCAGACTGCGTCATGATGGGCCGTATGCTGGCTGGAACGAAAGAGGCGCCGGGAGATTTAGTTTTCAGAGATGGCAGGCAATGGAAATCATACCGCGGAATGGGATCCATCGGAGCCATGCAAGAGCACAAAGGATCTCGAGATAGATATAACCAGAGAGATGCTTCCAAAGATTCAATGATTCCTGAAGGAGTGGAAGGACTTGTTCCATACCAGGGAGAACTGAAAGAAGTTATAAAACAGTATATCGGCGGCCTTAAGCGTGGAATGGGTTATGTCGGAGCAGGATCAATCCCCGAGCTAAAAGAAAAATCAGATTTACATAGAATATCTCCAGCGGGCCAGGCAGAATCTCATCCTCACAATATATTTATTACAAAAGAATCTCCAAATTATCCAGGCTCTGTTTAATATAAATGTATAAATATATATTTCAAAGGCAAGATATAGCTGTTAATTAGATGCCTTAAAAACGATCCCCCCATAGTTATAGTATTCAGGATAAAGATAAATAATTATAATCGAAGCAGCAGGAACAAATAAGATTTATTGATATTTAAGTTATTTCCTATTGTATACTGTTTTAGAACAATTACTTTCTAAAATCTGTATGTCTTAGTTCAGAGATTTTATCAGGCAAACTGTCTATCCCGTCGAACTCTTTTATCTCTATAGACTTAATTTTCTTTTTAATTGCAGGTTTAACATTGGAAATTGTCATCTCTTTTACTCCTCCAATGCTTTCACAATCATCCTCTATTAGAATATCGGGCAAAGCCCTTTCAGCAATATCTTTGTAGGATTCATTATCCTGACGAAACAATAGTTTGCCCTTTGGAAAACCCTGCTTATTTAGAACTCCTTGTATTTCTTCGATTTCTTCTGATTTTTTTCTAGATGTCAAATATAGAATTTCAGCACCTTCAAGTTTCCAGTTTTTTAACTTTTCAACCGCTTTGCCTATAGGAAGATATGATTCATATTGATGTACAGAAGGCTCTTTTTCTTTCACCTGGTTGATAATTTCCTCTCGACTATGGCCAAAAGCCTTCTTGTGCATCAGGATAGTGCCTTCTGTAAAGATAAGAATCTTCATTATCTAAGTTATGAGTTGTTTTATATAAATTAAGCTATGGTGCGCATCGTACTTTAGATATATAAATCATAAAGCCATAATGCTTTAATAATCGGGAATATAGGTTGAGGAGGTCGAAAATGGGCATAGAAAAATTAGTCGGCAATGCAAAAGTGATTGCAGACGTGTGTTTGCAATTTGGAGATACTGGCAAAGGTAAAGTCTCAGGCCTTTTAACTTCTGAATGGGCAGATATAACTGCTCGAGGAACCGGGGGAGACAACGCGGGGCATACTGAAGTAGTTGACGGCGTCAGAAGAGTCTCCCATGTATTGCCAGCAAGCATATTTTATGATGGCGCGGGCAAATATAGTGTTCTTGGCCAGGGGATGGTAATCAATTTGCAGTCTTTGGCAAGAGAAATGGAAGAGATTGCAAAAGCAGGCTTATCGCACGGAAATTTAAGAATTAGCGATAATGCTCATTTAATTTTACCACATCACATTGACTTAGATAGCAAAAATACTTCTCAAGCAAATGGAGGCATAGGATCTACTGGAAAAGGAATCGGCCCCGCTTATGCCGAGAAGATTGCAAGGGTCGGTGTTAAGCTAAGGCATCTTTATGACCCAGAGTCTCTGCAAGAAATTCTAACAAGGACGATCAGGCATAACTTTCCTAGCATGCCAGATAGATTTGTAAATTACATGGTGGGAGGTTATCTAGCAGATATAAGAAAAGATATTCTTCCGATTGCTGAAAGTATAAGGGGAAAAGTTATTGATGCTGGGAGCCAGTTAAGATCCTGGATTAGAGAAGGCAAGAAAGTTTGCTTAGAAGGCGCCCAAGGTACTGATTTAAGCATAGAACATGGCACCTATCCCTTCGTTACTTCTTCCGATTGCACCACTAATGGATTGGCATCAGGAGTAGGAATACCTGCCTCCTCAATTGATTTAGTTTTAGGAGTAGTTAAATTCCCATTCATGAGCAGAGTCGGTGGCGGGCCATTCCCTACTGAAATAGGAGGAGTAGAGATGGAGAAATATTGTGCCAAGAATGAGGGAAATAGATTGAGAGATGAACTGAAAAGAGCAAGAGTTAGTTATCAGGAAAGCCCGCAGGGCATAGTCTACAATCATAATGATGTTCAGATTTTATGGATGCTAAACCAGAGAGATGGTTCGACTCAAAATACTGGATTGAGATTAAAAGCAAATGAATATGGCGCAACAACTGGAAGGCCAAGGAGAGTTGGATGGACAGATGCAGTGGCAGCTAGACATGCGTCACAAGTCAATGGTTCCCCTCAAAAATTAGTATTCACTAAAGTAGACTGCCTCTCGGGCGCAGATGAATTCAAAATTGCATATGCCTATAGATTGCCAAGCGGTTCGACTACAGAAGAATTTCCTACCGATCCTGAATTATTGAGAAAAGTTGAGCCCGTTTATACTACCTATCCAGGATATGCTATGACTGGAAGAGAAAGAGAATATGATCAATTGCCTAAATCTCTTAGAAAAGCAATGCAGGATCTCTCAGATTTTGTAGGTCAGCCAATTGGCATGGTTTCTGTAGGGGCAGATAGGGAAGCTAATATTTTTGTTTGAAAACCAGAATTATCAAGATCCTCACGAAGCAAAGATTCTAATATGCTCGATAGTTGCCTTTTTTATGCAAAAAAAATCATCTAATTTGAGGGCGCAGGATTTGGCCAGAAAGACTATGAGTTATCTTTTTTGCCGTATAAGAGAAGGAATGACTGAAAGAGAAATAGTGGTGGATGCTGAAGATTTTATGACTCGCCAAGGAGCAGAAGGATTTTGGTATCACAATGTCGGTGCATTGGTTTTAGTAGGAGAAAGAACAGTTCTTTCAGTTTCAGGAAGAGATTATCAGCCCTCAGATGCAAAGGTTTCTAGAATCGATTTAGTAACAGTAGATTTAAGTCCGAAGCTGCATGGTTCATGGGGAGACTTGGCAAAGTCATTCGTGATAGGAGATGGAAAACCCCTAACTCTGCAAGAATCGGATTCTCCACAACCCATTGTTAAATTATTTGAAGGCTTATTTATGGAGAAGAGACTTCATGAAGAGTTAGAAAGATTTGCTAAACCTTCTACAACTTTTAGAGAGTTGCACGACCATATGAATAATTATTTATCGAGAGCAGGTTATAAAAATCTGGATTTTAGAGGAAATTTAGGGCACACGATAGAAACTGAAATTGATAAAAGAAGGTTTATCGAAGAAGGGTGTAAGCTAAAATTATCCAAAGCAGGATTATTTACATTTGAACCCCACATTAAAAGAGAAGAAGGCAATTATGGGTTTAAAATGGAAGAGATTTATTATTTTGTAGGATCAAAATTAAAGAAGCTCTAATTTTTTAGCTTTTCTCCTACCGCAAGAAGCCACTTTTTCTCCCCGCTTTTTCCATACCAAATTTTATTAAAATATTTTAAAGAGTAAGAATGATCTTCCCCCATTGCAGGATCATATAAGTAAATTCTTTTTTTATCTAAGGATTTGACAATTGCGAAATGGCCTTCTTTTTCAGAGGCGCAATAGTAATTTACAATTATATTGAATTTATCGCTGAAAAATCTTCTCAAATCATTTATTTTTGCATTTTCTTCAGCTATAAACGAGAAATTATTATCTTTAAAATAATCGACCAGTCGTTTATTGGGAGTTCCTATTTCCTTATTTGAGCCGAGGGTCTTAGATATTTCTGCTTCAGACTTTTTTATTTTGAAGGAAGATAAGACCATCCTTACGACTGCCGGCCCACATGACCAATCCTCTTCTTGTTGATAATACTTAATCATCTCATTTTAAATTAATAGACAAAATATCAAGAATTTATTTAATTTATATATTTTGTGCATCTCTTTGAGGATTGTAGGATTGAAAGCTGTCAAATGATTTTAAGCGAGGATTATAAACTCCAAATAATGCCATTGGAGATTTGAGGTCATAAGCGACGAATTTAGCAGGATCATCAGATTCCCATTCTTCTATGCGAGAAAGGGCACATAGTAATGCCCTCTCAAGTCCCTTTCTGCAGCTTACCTGCATTAGAACTTCAAGAGCATTAAATGCATATCCATAATCTGTCGACTGGCTTTCTCTCCTTTCATAAAGTGTGAGTTCTCTCTTGCGTAGTTCATACCAGAATTCCATTCCTTGGTCAGGTTTAGGTATCTTGATAGGCATATTTTAATCGCAGGATTTAACTTTTTAATCATTGTCATCTTCCAGAAATATTTACTTTCTCATAAATATATTATTCTAGAGTAGTTACAAACGAAAGATTTATAAATTTGTTTGAATTATTAAAAATATGGTTTCACTGGTAAAAAGATTGACTCCGGCATTATCTTCAATGTTATTAGCCACTGCGTTGAGCGGATGCTGTGTGGTGCAGGAAGGAGCATACTGTGTAAAAAGCATGTTGGGAAAAGAGCAAAATAATCAGCCAATTAGAAGAAATATTATTGCCTCCCCGCAGAGAGCAACTTATACAAACAATACAGCCTCAAAGCCTATTTCTTATGACTCACTCAGAGAAGAACTTTCTTACTCTCCAGATAGTTCAGATTAAGAGACCAAGGACTTGTTAAAGGCCCTACATAAACTTCAGGACCTTGATATTGATCAGCAGTTATGTCTACGATGTGCAAATTATCTATAAGTAAAAATGTGTGAGGATTATTTTCATAATATCCTTTAATGATCTCTCCTCTTCTAAGTACTTTCTGTAAGTATACACTCGTTAGTCCACAATTTAGCCTAGGGAATATCTTCTCAGCCTGCTCAAGAAAATCATCCATGCAACAAACATCATGATAAGCAAGATACAGTTCTTTTAGCTCTTCTTTATCAACTTGTTTAGATTCAAATTTCTTTCTTATCTCAAAAGCAACTTTCTTTATTTCCTCTAAATCCACAATTTTATATGTCCTCAATATTTTTAAGCTTTTGTTTCTTTAACTCTTAATGAAAGCCCTCTCGCTAAAACAACCATATGCTGAGCTAATTTTGCAGGGGAAGAAAACCATTGAGTTAAGAACTTGGAATACTCATTTTAGGGGAAAGTTCCTTATTCATGCTTCTAAAAGCGTTGACCATGAAGCTATGAAACGCTTCGGTTTCTCTAAGCTTCCTACGGGTTTCATAATTGGCAAGGCTGAGCTTGTAGATGTAAAGAGATATGCAAATGAAGAGGAACATAAAGCAGACAAAGATAAACATCTGGCCTCATCTACCTGGGGAAATTATGGATTCATTCTGAAAAATCCTGAAAGAATGAGCCCAATAGCCTGCAAGGGGGCCCTTAACTTCTGGGAATTTGACCCTTCCTTTATTTAGTAACTACTTAATAGTTACACATTTAGAAAGTTTTATATATTCTCATTAACTCGCTATTTTATGTCTTTTATGAAATATAACTTTACAACTTTGAATATGCAGGAAGCAGCGAGAATATTAGCATATGCTCAAGAACCAGATGTATTCAGGCCAACGGGAAAGCTTGCGATGCCATCTCTTGATTCAGTTATTTCTGTGAGCCAAAACGAAGTAGGTTATTTAACTCAAGATATGCCTCAAAAGTATATTTTAACTTTTGGACTTGGGCCGTGCATTGGTATATATACTAGAAATCCAGTTACTCGCGCTCAAACTCTTGCCCATCTCTCAGGCAATCTTGCAAGTAAGACAAGATCGTTTGGAAAATTTGTAAGAGAAAGAGGGCTTGTTCTCCCGGATAAAAATCTGCTTGAAAATGATTCGTTAATTCATATTTTGCAGAGTTCTTATGCATCAGATGAAGATGTTCAAACAGTCTCCGCCACTTTAAAAGATTTCGGCTACAAGAATGTTCAAGTCTTGAGAAAAGTTCCTAAAAGTGAAGAAGACCCATCTATTCATGTAATTTATGATCATGAGGGACAGATGTATGATCTAACAGATGCTAGAGGAGTAGGAGATTTGGAACATCTAAGAAGAGGAGCCATTGCTTTCTCATCTGATCTACACGTATCTAATGAAAACCATAGGCGTTTAGAAGATCCTATAAAAATTCACAGGTCTATTAAATTTTAACCGTCATAACCTTTAATTAATTGATAATCTTTCTTTTTATAATGGAAAATAAGTATAAAAAAGCAGTATTTGGGGCAGGATGTTTCTGGAGCGTAGAGCATGATCTCTCAAATTTGCCTGGAGTTATTGAAACTTCTGCGGGTTATATGGGGGGAGATGAAGAAGAGTATCCTAATCCTACATATGAGCAAGTATGCAGTGATAAAACAAATTATGCAGAAGTTGTCCAAGTGATCTTTGATCCTAAAAAAATAAACTATTCTCAATTACTTGATTCTTTCTGGAGATCTCATGATCCAACCGCATTAAACCGGCAAGGGCCAGATATCGGAACACAATATAGGTCAGTTATTTTCTATACAAATGAAGAGCAAAAGAAAGAGGCAGAGGATTCCAAGAAAGAATTCCAGAAAAATCTGGGCAAACCAATAGTAACTCAAATTTTGCCTGCAAAAACTTTCTTCAAGGCAGAGGAATATCATCAGCACTATCTAAAAAAAACAGGAAGAGTAAGCTGCAGGATTTAGATTATAGAAAAGTTTTTAATACTTGAAGTAAAAATAAAATAATGGTTGCCCCTGTAAATCCCTTGACAACTTCTATTAGTAATTATTTAGAGTTCCGCAATCAAAGTATTATTGGGATGGGGGCATTGCGCAATCTATCCCTATATGCGCAATTCTTAGGATTATGGATGGGCATGTCTGGAATGCATGCTCATTTAGATGCAAAGGTAGAAGCTCATAGAATGTATCAGGAAGGAAGGCCTAAGCAGGAAATCATAGCAACCTATCAAAGGCAAGCTTCTAATGCTTTGCTTATAACTCTGGGAGGAGTCGCAGTATCTGGGATTTCATGTATGTATGGAGTCTCTACAATTAAGAAAAGAAAAAGAGTGTTGGACGAAGGTACGCAGGCATATAGGGAAGAGATAGAATCTCTTCTCGAGGAAGCCACTGATGACATGGTAAATGCTGCTGCAGAACAGACTGGCTTGCAGTTAAGAGATCCTCAGACATCCAAAAGAGTTTGCCCTCTTTTTGCTTAATTATCTTGTAAAATACTCCAAGGTCTGTTTCAACTCTTCTTCAAATTAACATTTAGGCGACCAATTTAATATCCCTATTTGCATTTTCTCTGCTTGGATAAACTTTTTAACCTATAAAATAGCGGTGAAAGACAAATAGCGCTGCCATATTTAAAATTTTAATTGACTATTGCTATACTAAAGATTCTATCTTTTTGATAATTGATCCCCATTCAAATATTTTAACATCGTTTTTTGCGGCATTTCTTATTTTCTCTATCTCAGATTTATTCATGGAAAGTATTTTATTGATTGTATTTCCTAAAGCTTTTTCATCACCTATCGGGAAGAGGAACCCATTCTTGCCAGGTTTAATCAAGTCTCTTGTAGCAGGAATGTCGCTAGCCAAAACTATCTTTCCTCTCGCCATAGCCTCTATGAGCGATTGTGGCATCCCTTCGCTGATCGAGGGAAGAATGTACATTTTTGCACTATCCAATTCTTCTATCTGTTCTGACGCATTGTATCTTTTATTGATGATAGTAACTTTTTTCTCTATTTTGTTCCTTGCAATTGTGCTTCTGAGTTTCTTCAGATAGTCCTCTTCTGCTGGACCATAAAGTACACATTTAAGGCTGGGATCTTTTACGAGGTTCATTGCTTCGAGAGGAGTTTCAAGATTTTTAATAGGGGATATTCTGCCGAGATATACAATTTTATTCTCTTCTTTTGATTTAGTTTTTTCAGTGAAGAACTGCTCAGATATTCCATTTGGGATATACTCAATTTTCTCTTTTGATATTCCCAAGTCTTTTAAGTAGGGTAGTTCCCAATGGCTAATCGCGATTATTTTATTGAATTTATTAAGGTAAGACTTTGAAAATAAAGAGTCATAAAACGATACCACTATATTCTCCGCGCGATTGCGCGTTTTAGACCTGCCAAATGGAGCGTGAGTTACCAAATATACTTTAGCATTAATTTTTTTGGCAATCGAAATAGCTTTTACCGTATGAAGGTGTCTGTAAGAGTGGGCAAATATGATATCCGGCTTAAATTTTAAAGCCTCTTTCTCAAAATTCCAAAGCATGAAGCTTTCTCCCCCTAATTTTCTTGCAGGAAATCTTTGTATCAATACTTCACCAAGACGGTCATATTGGGGCATTATCTTATCTGTGCCTTTTTCAAGATTAGATGAGAATATGGCAACTTCATAACCTTTATTTGCCAAGATTTGAGCCTCATTTTTTACACGAGCGAACACTCCGCATCCCCCTGCGGAATAATTTGTGAGCTCCAGTATTTTTATCTTTCTTGGCACTTTTTCTATTTTCTCTTTCTTTAAGTGATCTAAGATTTTCAATAATCCCTCATCAAAGTCTATAGATGGCTTCCATCCTGTAGAAAGCAACTTTTTATTATTCAGCCGGCTTTTTTTCAATTCACCTTGTATCGGCGGCTGGTAAAATATCTCAGACTTAGATTTTGTTAGATTCACTATTTGATTTACTAGATCTTTTATTGATTTCTCCCTATTTGCAGAAACATTAAAAGTGCCTGTTAAATTAATAGCTTTGAGATTTGCTGCCACCACATCTTCTATATATACAAAGTCTCTTGTTTGTTCTCCATCTCCAAAGATATTTATCTGAGAATTTTGCAAGGCATTATTAAAGAATATAGTGATTACTCCTGCCTCGCCAGAAGCTGATTGTCCAGGGCCAAAAACATTGCTGTATCTCAGTATAACATATTCTAAGCCTTTAGTTTCTTTTACTGACTTTATATAATTCTCGATGGCCAGCTTTGTAATTCCATACATGTTTATTGGATTTGTCCTAGCCCTCTCCTCGACAGGTATTTTTTCTGAGGAATCATAGACTGCCGCACTGGAAGAAAAGATGATCTTTTTTACTTTCTTTTTAAGGCAGAAGTCAATTAAATTAATAGACCCTTGAATATTTACATCTACATTTTCCATTGGTTCCATCAAAGACTTTCGCACACTAGTTTCTGCTGCTAAATGAAATACAATATCTATTGGATATTTGAGTAAGATGCTTTCCAAGTCATCACGAATATCGGCCCGGATAAAAATTGCTTTTTTAGGAATTCTTTCTGCTTTTCCTGTGGAAAGATTATCCAGAACGATTACTTGATGGCCTTCTTTTATTAGTCTTTTTACTAATTGGCTGCCTATAAAACCTGCGCCCCCAGTCACTAAACATTTCATGATCATTGTTAAATTAGTGAGTATATAACATTTATGGAATTAAAAGTCTAATTGAAGATATCTCGAGTAATAAGGCCTGGAACATAAGATTAACCGTAAAAAATATAAAGCTTCAATCCTGTTTGAATATCTACATCTATAATGTTAAAATGGTTCACAATATCGGACTCCACGCATAGAGCATGAAGAAAGATAAGTATTTAAGAGAAAGAGGAGGAACCGCCAAAATAATTGATGTAGAATGTTCTAAATGTAGTTCTCTGCTACTTACTTATCAAAAAGATGGCCCTGGCTGGTTAAAGAGATGCTACCTCAATAGAATAATTTCTCCTCCTAACATGGCGGAATTAAATAAAAATCCTTTAATAAAGTCAACTGCAGACATGCCCTATCTAAAATGCTCATGCGGAGAGGTCATAGGATCCCCTATGAGATACAAAGATGGAAGGTTGGCTTTCCACCTTATAAGAGGAAAGTTCAAAAGAGAATTAAATAAGGAATTGTCTTAAAATGAAGGTGTATATTTAGAGACACCTTATGTATAAAATGCTTCTACTCCTCCTTTTTAAATGGCACAAAGAGAAGGGAGCAGATGGACAATTGTTATAATCGCAATTGCACTTCTCATTGTTTTAACTTGGGCGTTAGTTTCTTTCACAAAAGGAATTAAAAGCGAAGTTGTTACAATCTACAATCAGCCAGTAGGCCAGGATGTAATGATAACTAAGGCCAAGTTTGATAGTCCAGGTTATGTTGTTATATATGAAGATGTCAGGCTTTCTAAAGAGAACATTATAGGGCATAGCCCTTTAATTTCAGGATCTGAAGATAACATCATTATTTCTCTTAATTATAGTTTAAGGGCTGGAAAAGTTCTATACGCTGTTCCCCATAAAGATGATGGGGATGGAGTTTATGAGGGGCCAGAAATAGATCAGCCTATTACTTCTAAAGGGAGGACTCTTATAACGAGTTTTAGGATAATCAATTTCACAGAGGATAGGGCCTCGGCAGCTAGAATTAAGCAGAATTATTCTACGGCGGTCTTATATTTAGACCCAAAATCAGCAGGCAACCCTACAAGAACAATTACACTTTCTAACTTCAATTTTGCTCCAATCAATGCAGTAATTAAGGAGGGAGAAGTAATAGAGTTCAGAAATATTGGAGGAGGCCATTCAGTTACATTAGATGGTTTCGACATAGATATTGTCTTGGACATTGGAGCCACAGCCCATCTTCAATTCAATAAGCCGGGAGTTTATGAAGTCTATTGCAGGTTCCATGGTTCGTCTGGAAGCGGGATGAAAGCAACAATCACTGTCCAAAATGCCTCAGCCCCATAATCCGAAGATTTAAATATGCTGAGAAGATGGTTACTTTATATCGTGTAGGAAATAGCTTATAAGTCTATTTCTAAACGTCAAGGCTAAACCTTGAACATCGGAAGATAAAATCTTCTCAGTATAAGAAAATGGAAAACATCATAGTGGAAGTCAGTAGTAAATTCAAAGAACTAGGACTCAACAATAAAATCCTCAAGGTAATAGAAGAATTAAAATTCAAAGAACCTAGTGAGATCCAAGAAAAATCTATTCCTACAATCCTGCAAGGCAAGGATGTAATCGGAAAATCCGCTACAGGTTCTGGAAAGACTCTCGCCTTTGCAGCAGGCATAATCGAGAAAATTCAAGCAGGTAAGGGAATTCAAGCCCTTATATTGACTCCAACCAGAGAATTGGCAGAACAAGTGTCCAAGTCATTTAAGTTATTTTCTAAATATTATCAGGCTAATGTTCTTGAAGTATATGGAGGAGTTTCAATAAATCCCCAGATTGAAAATTTAAGGGACGCTGAAATAGTCGTGGGTACTCCTGGAAGAATTTTAGATCACCTTGAAAGAAGAACATTAGATCTGTCAAAGGTAAGATTCCTTGTTTTAGACGAGGCAGATAGGATGTTAGACATGGGATTCATTGAAGATGTGCAGAAGATCATAGAGCTCTGCCCACAAGAAAGGCAGACTTTGCTTTTCTCGGCCACAATTTCACCAGATATAGAAAATATCGCAAATCATTATATGAAGCATCCTGAATATGTGGAAGTTGCTTCCCACGTGGATCCTACCAAGCTAAAGCAAGTTCTTTACGATGTTCCAAATAATCTCAAGTTCTCCTTGCTCGTTCATCTTCTCAAACAAGAAAGAGAAGGATTAGTTATGGTATTCTGCAACACTAGGAGAAATGCTGACATGATTGAAAAGAATCTAAGAAGATACGCTCTAAATGCAGTTGTAATCCATGGGGGCCTAGCCCAAAATAGAAGGAATGCTATCATGGGCCAATTCCACTCGGGAGAAGTCGGAATCTTAATATGCACAGATGTTGCTGCACGAGGTTTGGACATTAAGGGAGTTTCTCATATCTATAACTATGATTCTCCTGGAAGCAGTACTGATTATATTCATAGGATCGGTAGAACTGCCAGGGCAGGTAAAGAAGGCAAGGCTATAAATCTTGTTTCTCCAAGAGATTTTGCAAATTTCAGAAGGGTTTGCGAAGGAATTCCATTCTCAATAACACATGAGCCAATTCCACAAAACCTTGAGCCACTGGCAGTAAGGTTTGAGATGTCCGGAAGGGAAGGCAGATCAGGAGGGTTTAGATCAGGAGGTTTCCGAGGCAGGTCTAGCTCAGGCTTCCGCGGAAGATCAGACAGGGGAGACAGCGGCGATGGCGACAGAAGGTCTGGAGGTTTCAGGCCAAGATCAAGTTATGGCCACGGGGGCTCTCGAGGTGGCAGAAGCTCGGGCCAATACGGAAGAAGATAGATATATTTTTAAGTTCCAAATCAATTTATTTTTGAGGTGACCAGCCTCAGACTGTTTCTGAGAGAATAACATGGGACAAGAAAAAGCATTAGTAGCATTTCATAGCAATCTAGCAGGAAGTCTCACACCTTCATTAGAGAGGAAAGGATACGAAGTTACTGTGGCAAATACTGTTGACGAAATGCTCCAGTATATGGGTCTCTCGCCATTAGATAGTCCAGAGAGAAAGCCCCCAGTCTCGTTTCGATATTATATGATGGATACTAATTTAGGTTTTGAAAATGGCCCTACATGCGATCCAGCCTCTAAGATTTACAGTCATATTAGAACAGAAGTGGAATCTGGCCAGGTCGGTTTCTTGTCGTTGACAGAGAATAATACTGCTATCAGATTAGCCCAAGAAGCAAAAATTCCTGTAGTCAAGAAGACTGATGCAGATGGTTTGATTGACTTTTTGCGCACTATAAAACACTGCACAGTCTAATTTTCATTACTTTATTCTGAGAACACAATACTTATATTCTAATACATCCTTTATATTCTACTCGTTTTTAAAAATAAACAAGGTTTTATCAGAATATGTTTTCAGGATTTATTAAGTCAAGAATTAAAGAAGGATTGCTCAATGCTGTGCAGGGATTCAAGGATGAAATATCTGATGAAGTTTCCTGGAGATTGAGAATGTATAAAAGAAAGATTATCAAAGATATGGTAAGCATATTCTTGCTTTTAACCGCCCTGCTTTTTCTCTCTATAGCGGTAATTTTCTTCCTCATAGAATATGCAGGCTTATCCAGAACAATTTCATTTGCAATATTCGGAATTTTAATATTACTAGTAGCCATTATTTTAAAGGTAATGGACTGAAAGGAGGTCAAAATGCCTACAAGAAATAAAAAAAGAATAAATAACCGAAATGAAGCGGGCTTTGTTGATAGAATAAGGGAAGGAACCAGATCAGCAGTTGAAAGGGCTCACGAAGATCTAGACATGGTTAGAGACGAGACAAAGCATTATATCAGGCAAAAACCATTTTCCTCAATAGCTATTGCAGCAGGGATTGGAGCAGTAGTGGGAGCAGGTGTTGCTCTAGGAGTAAGTGCCATGGTTTCTCAGAGAAGAAAGTCAGTAATTGACAGATTATTTGATTGGTTTTAAAATATAATATAACTGTTTTAAAGATTAGGATGTGTTACAACAATTCTTAAGTAGGTTCGGAATTTGTTGGGAAAATGCCTCTCCCCTATTTTCCTGAGAAACATTTTACTAAAGTACCAAAACATCTCAGCTCTTCACCTATCAAAAAAGTGACCATCGAGAGATATCTCTCAGGCATTGTTCTCGCAAGGGAAGAAATCAGAGAGGCTCTTCATCTTTACCTGGCTGAAGTGGATAATCATCCCAGAAAGCAGAAAGTTGATACTATTTTGAGAAAAACGCTCTGTGAGATATCTAGAGGCGAGAAGGAAAAAGAAGCAAAAGGCAGAGAGGAAGAAAAATTGAAAGCCAGCGATTTAAGAAAGACCCTGGCGCAGAGTCCTTTTGTTGAGCCGAACTTAAATCGCGATATTTGTCAAGCATTGGACTCTGTTGAAGCAGAGATACAAACACAGCCTTGGACAGTGGAAGGAAAGGTTTATCCAGGCGATCCATTTTCTCCAGAAAAATTTAGAAATTATTTAGGAAAAGAAATATCTATAATTAAAGTAGGACAGCTATATTCATTACATGTTCTTGGACCAGATAATGGCGATATAAAAGAGAGAGAAAGAGAACGTAATAAAAAAGAATCTATTCTTGCAGAATTATTGAAAAAACAAAGGACTCCTGAGAGTATAAATATCACAGTACAATGGGGTGTTGTAAATGATGCATGGTACAATCTTCCATTGGGAAGATTCTTAGAACAATGTGAACTTTCATATAGGTGGATGGAGGGAGATCGTATAAGGGGTAGGGAAAGTGATTCATCTCCTCAGCCTTTGAATAAAAAAGTGATTCCAGGATCGGTATATTCTCATATAAAAGCTTTTAGTTCCTCAAGCGGCCCGAGCGGATTTCCTCTAGGGTTTAGGCTCTGCCTTCCTTTTGAACAGAGGCTTTATGATTTGCATCTTGATTTTGGTGGTGCCACTTTGCATACGACATGCTTGCCCCACGCGGTAGATGAAAGTGAAGAGATGGAGCCTGAGGAAAAGAAGAATCATAGATACACGCATCTGCGAGGAACAAATATTGTCGGCCCTGCGTGGGAGCAATATCGTGCAGGAGGGCGCACTAAACTTTCTCCACCATATATGGAAATAAGAATAAGTCCTGCAAGTTCTATCCCCTACATATTCGAAGAAGATCTTCCTTTAGTAGAGTTAGCTGAAATGCAAAGATTTGAAAGTGCAGGGGAAATTCTTCTCTCAAGAATAGTTAGATTTCAACAAAAAGGAAAGAATAAGATAAGGTAAAATATATCTAAATTCTGTCTGGAAAGTCAGATATAAGACCGTCTACACCAAGTAATTTTAGTCTTTTTAGATCTTGTTGACTATTTGTAGTCCAGGCAAATACTTTCAAGCCTTTCTGATGAATGTAATGGACATATTTTTTTGTGATTAAATCTTTGTCCAGATGTACAGAATAGCATTCCATATGGGAAGCAAAGTGAATGCGCAAGCTCAGCCATTTAGAAATTAGTAATCCTCTTTTAATCTTCTTATTAAGCCTATAAAAATCATTTAATTCATGCCGGTTAAATGATGAGATTAAAAAATGATCATAAGCCCAGCCTTTTCTTTTAATATATTCCCTAATTATTTTATAAACAGGGTAAGCAGTTCCCTCTCCTTTTAGCTCTATATTAACTTTAGTCTTTTTATTTATTAAATCTAAGGCTTCCCTTAATGTGGGTATTTTCTCCTTCTTACCTGCATCAAGGCTTCTCAATTCAGATAAAGTTTTGAAAGCCACACGCCCTCTTCCATTAGTTGTTCTGTCTACTTTATTGTCATGTATAATTACAACTTCCCCGCTTTTGCAAACATGTACATCTAATTCTATAAAATCGACCTTCATTTTCAATGCTTTCTTGAAGGATCTAAGAGTATTCTCAGGTTCATATCCCATAGCTCCCCTGTGGCCTAATTTCCATACCATCTAAAAATGAGAGGTTTTCACTATTTAAATTAATTAAGTATTAAATAACTTGACTATCTATAAATTGAAACAATCTATCTCTATCTCTTGGATTAATTTTTTGGTTTCTCTTTACTTTATAGGCAATTATGCTAATGGTGAAGTTAAGGTATAGGAACTGTAAATATTCCTTTGTTAAAAATCTTGCAGAAGCTATCGAGGCATATCCCCTTCTGAATTTTCTTCTTTGTTTGGAAGTTTTAAACCATCTTAAGAATGCCTTTCCTATTCCGCTGCCCATAATCTTTGTTTCAAAACCTTCTAAATCAACCAGATAAACCTTCCCCCTTCTTAATCGAAAATTTTCTGGATATACGTCATCAAAATCAATAGCCAGTTTAGGTTTAACCTTTATTTTTAATAAATTATATTTATTTTCTAAATAGTCAGATTCTTTGTCCGTGATAAGTCCATTGCTTTCTATTCTGTGGAGCAAATGAGAGATTTCCTTTTCTTTTTGTCTATTTTCTTTTATTCTTAGTTGATTTATAAGCGCACATATTTTACCAATCTGTGCTGCCACTTTTAACGCATCAGATTTTTTACAATTCCTTCCTTCTATGTACTCCACCAATATCTTATTTTTCTCTTGATAATAAAGAGCCGGAAGAAATCCATGTTTACTTAATTTTTTATGTACTTTTACATAATAATCAGCTGTTTTTCTGTCTTCATAAATTCTTAAAACAAACTTCTTTCCACAATATCTGACTAAGAACGTCTCTTCGCTATCTCCCCCTCTTAATTTACTGATGTTGCCTTTGTGGATGATATGTTTCATATAAAATCCCTTGAGTGAATTACCCTGAGAATCCCTCTTCTCCGAATTTTCTGAGTACGTCCTTAATATCTTCAATTGTTTTTTGCTGGGATTTCTTGTCAGACATTCTCACAAATTTAATAAGCAAATCTTCTAATTCTTCTTTTTGAAGCATTTTTATTTTGAAACCATCAGTTATAAAATAAAATCTATAGCCTTCATATTTTAATTCTTTAATGGCCACTCCCCCAACTTGACCCACTGGCTTTCCTTTATGAGGGTTTTCTTCAAGTTTCTTCATAGATTCGAATATTTCAATTGATTCTTTTTTAAAGATCTTATTTACTTCTTCTTCTAATTTTTTAGTAATAATTACTTTTGCCATTTCTTTCGAGAATTAGCAATGGCTACTTCTATGGGAATAGAGTCTTCTTCATTCATTAATAAGTCATGCAATTGTCTTCTCCTGGCACTTTCTAGAAGCCGAGCTATAATATCGCAGTAGGTTTCTCCTTTATTCCCAAATTCCTTTATCTTTTCTTTCAGTTCATTGCTTATTGCTATTGTCGTATCTGCCATTTTATAGTTATTATAGTAGTTATAATTAATATAAGTATTATATTTTATAAATCTTTCTTTTCTCTTAAAATCAGAGTTTCAGTCTATAATGGCATATTAGGTCCTAAATTACCATTAAAGTTAAATAGAATATTTTTTCTTCATTTAGATACAAAGAGGATGGCTAATATACTAATCAAAGAATCTTTTCAGGACGAAGATGCTATATTTGAAAAGATAGACAAGAAAGAGTTTGAATCCAAGGAAATTCTAAAGTTAAGAGTAGATGCAGAAGAAGTTTCACAGGACAATGAAATTCGGGAGATTTTATCTTATGAAAGCATAAAGAAAAATCTGGACTATGATCTGCCGCATCAAAGAAATGGAGCTCTAAAAATATTAAGAGATTTGAATGGAACTGCTTTGCTTGCAGATGAAGTGGGACTGGGTAAGACAATTACCGCAGGAATAATATTGAGAGAATGCATAGAAAGAGGATTCATCAAAAATGCGCTTATTCTTGCCCCGCCTTCACTAGTAGATCAATGGGTAGCTGAGCTAAAGAGCAAGTTCGAGTTAGATTTTAAGATAATTGAAGATGAATCAGAGTGGGAAAATGCAAAATTTGCAATAGCTTCTCTTGATAGGGTCAAGATTTTTGATAGCAATGCCAAGAAATTCAGGCATAGTAAAGCGCATGATCTCTCCTGGGATCTCCTTATTGTAGATGAGGCTCATAAGCTAAAGGACAAGAATACTGTACGATGGAGATTTGTAGACAAGATACAGAAGAAAAGATTTCTCATTCTAACAGCTACTCCCTTTCAAAACGATTTGCTTGAATTGTACAATCTTCTTCACCTGTTAAAAAAGGGCCATCTGGGAACTTTAAATGAGTTCAGAACCAGATTTCTATATAAGGGAAATAAAAGATATCCTTTGAATCCTCGAGATTTAAAGCACAAACTTGATGAAGTCATGGTTAGGAGAAGAAGAGACGAAACCAATGTGGATTATAAAAAAAGACAGGCTAAAATTATTTCTGTTGAACTTACGCCTGAGGAATATAACATTTATGAAAGGACCTGTGATTTGCTAAAAACAAAGTACTTTTCAGCGGCAGGCAGTGAAATAAACGGCAGGCTGATAATATTCGCTATTTTGCCCAAAGTAACCAGTTCTTCACGCTCCGCAATGGAATCTCTGGATCGCATCTCTAAAGATGAAAAATATCATGATAGCACAAGAGAAATAGCAAAAAGCATCATGGAGGATTATAAAAAATTGAAAAAAGACTCAAAAATAGAGAAACTGGTGGAAATTGTAAGAGACATCTATAAAGAAGATAAGGAAGCAAAGATATTAATTTACACAAGGCATCCCTCAACCCTTGAATATATTGCAGAGACATTGCAACCTTTGAATCTAAAAATCGTCAAATTTCTTGGAGGTTTAGATAGGGAAGGAAAAACCGAGATCATTAAAGAGTTCAAGGAGAAAGCCCAGGTAATGATAAGCACCGAGACAGGATCAGAAGGCCTAAATTTTCAATTCTGCAACAATTTGATTAATTATGATCTTCCTTGGAATCCAATGGCTGTAGAGCAAAGAATCGGCAGAATAGACAGGATCGGCCAAAAGAAGGACATGAACATTTATAGTTTAGCAACAAAAAGAACCATGGAAGAGCATGTTGTCGATTTGATAATCAATAAAATGTGTTGTATAGGCCTCGTTATTGGAGAGCTCCCCATAATATTGTTCAATTTAGGTTTAGATGAAAGAGGAATAGGGGGCATTCCAAAAATCGAAGAAATGCTTATGAACGCATTTATTGATTCTAAAAACAATTTAGATATCTTCGCCTCAGATGTGAACAAGATTGCTAAAATAATAGAGGAAGGGATAGCCCAATATACTGAAGCTAAAGAAACAAGCTCGGGAGTCTTAGATGGAAAGTCTTAGTGAAATACAGAAATTTACACATGAATTCTTTACTAATCTTAAATGCGAGGTTAGTTGGAATGGTAAGATCTTGATTGTTAGAAACATTCCAAAAAGCTTTGAAAGTTTTGCAGGGAAGAAGGGGCCTTACTATCTTGTTTTTGACTCTGAAGACATGAAAGAAAATTTTGAGCTTATGGCTAAAGGAGGATTTCTTCTAAAAGCAATGGCCAGTTATTTGGAGAGTGTTGGTCAAACAGCATTATTAAAAATAGAGTCTCAGAAAGACTTGCACTCAACTATAAGAGATTCATTAGGGCTGCAAAATTGTGATTTTTACAATTTCCATAAAAGGTCCCAATTCATTCTCATCGAGAGATTCACTTTCTTAACAACTTTGCAATATGTAAATGAAAAAGAGCAAAAGATAACAGAAGTTTATATCCAAGATGGGAAGGTAATAAATTTCGACTTATCAAATTATAAAACTTCAAATGGTGCCAAGGAAGAAATTTCATTCGGAGATATAAAGCCAGCCTATTCAATAGCAAAGTCTCATCTTCGTTCTTTGCTCGATCCCAAGATAAAAGAAGTTAGCGATCAGCTGTCGCAAACCCTGGATAAAGAAATTAAAAGAGTTACAGAACATTATGACAAAAATATTCAAGAGCACACCAAAGAATCTGAGAAACAAAAACAAATAATTGAGGACATTAAAACAAATTTGCTTTCAGGAAAGGATGTGCCTAATTCTAAGGCTAAATTGGACAGAGCTAAAGATATATTAGAAAAATTTGAATCAGAGAAGACAATGGAGAAACTTCTGAAGGAAAAAGAATTTTTCATCAATGATGAGATGCATAAACATAGCTTATCCATAGATAATAAGTTAATTAACACCACTCTCATTTATTATCCAATTCATTCCTGCTCATTTTCCTTGCGCTCTCCAGATGTTTTAGGAAAAGAATTTGAAATAGCTTATAATACGGTGACTGGAGAGATAACTCCTGTTCCTTGTGAGGTCTGTTCTCTTCCATTAAAATCAACAACTCTCTGCTCTTCAGGCCATGCTGCGTGCTCTTCTTGTATTTCTTCCTGCCCAACCTGTAGAAGGCCAAAGTGCAAGGCATGTTCAGTAAGACTTTGCACCCAGTGTGGGCAAGAATCGTGTAGAAAATGTTTGGATAGATGTACTGAATGCAGTCAGCAGATCTGTTCAAGGCATTTTACCTCGCAATCATCTTCCCAGTCGCAATTAAAGATTTGTTCAAATTGTATACAATCTTGCGCATTCTGTTCCAACAAGAACTCAATAAAACAGATGAAACGTTGTCTATCTTGCAGACGTTTAGCTTGCCATAAATGTTCTGAAAATCTAACTGCTTCAGGCTGTAAGGCATGCACCAAGCAATGCAGCACATGCGGAAATTTCCTTTCGGAAAATCAATTTAGGCCGATGAAAGAATGTAGTTGCCGCGGATGTTCTGATCTACGCAGATGCTCTCAGTGCAGGATATCTTTGTGCCCGATCTTAAGCAGAAATAATAAAAGGTCTAAAATTTAAAACTGAATTCAGGCTTTCCTTTAAAACTCAATAATTCTTTTCTCTTTGATTGCTTATATTTCATTAAAGCATAATCCCTGATTCTTCCTGGAATTAAAGCCAAAGGCAAGAGGCTTGGCTGGGAAAGAGAACTCCCTAGCAGCATGCCTACACCTATGGCGGAAGAGAGCCTAATTGAATGACTTATTCCATTAGAAGAATCATAAAATGACCATCTCTCTTCAAATTGAGCATCTGGATCATGATTTAAGAGCTGATCTGTAAATATCTCAACCACCTTTTCATGTATTGCGTGTTCTGCTTGATAGATTTCAGTTCCAGAAAAATTATGCTTCTTTGTAATATCTAAGAATTTTCTCCCAGTATAAGCTTGATATCTAGCAATTAAATAATGCAATCCTTCATGGAAGACTATTGCTTTGGTTAAAGGTTGAGATCTATCATCTGGAATCTCTAATATGCCCTCATAGCCAGGATATTTCTCAAATTTCTTTCTAATATCTTCTCTCAAAGCCTCATCCACAGGCTCTCTATCCTCTTGGACTATCATTGTAGGTTGTTTTCTGATTGGGACAGCGGTGATGCAGTGAGGAGTCATAAAATAATCATCATTCAATCTTCTTTCTGAAGGTTTCAAGAAGAGAAGAGGCCTATACCCTGACCTAAATGCCCATAAGAATGGGTACTTTGTCTCTCTTGCAATAAGTTTCGGCCTTTTTCCCCTCGCAGCATTGTCCAAAACTTCATTAAAAGCTTCTCTTTCTTCAAAATAATCTCTAATTTCTGGAGCATGTCCTATAAAAGAATCATAATGTCTCTCCAAATCTTGTTCAGTAGTTTTGTTTCTAACTTGAAACTCTGTTAAGTCGATAATTTTATCTTCTAGTCTTATTTTGCCATTTGATATTCTTACCATATTAAATTCCTCCAAATCACATATATAAATTTTTACTTATTATACTACTTTATAGTTATAATAAACAATGCTATTTGCAAATGATTTTAAACCCTCAAATTTTACCATATAAAAGGTGATCAGCCTCAGACTGTTTCTGAATAATACCTATGAAATTGTTAGCAAGTTCAGGACAAAATACTTTAGAGAGCAGAGTTTTAGTTAGGGATACTGCGTATAGGATAAGAAATATTGCAGCACCTCTCCCTTCAGCTATGACTCCAGAAGATTATGAAAGGGGAGAAATAATGGTAATCTCTCATCCAGGTTGGAGAAGAACAGCCTTGGCTGCAGAATCTATGTGTAATGCAAATGATTTTATTGATATGGTCCAGGATATATTGAAAAAGAGGGGAATTCATAAACATTTGAATAGCAGAGATCTTTCATTTTTCAATAATCAATTAGCTAAATTAGCATTTCTGAGATTTGATCGTTTGAAATATTTTTATGAAGAATTGAAAACCGAGTCTGCGCTAGATTTAGCTCGAGAAAAGGACATCCCGGTTATTCTAACTGTCCCTTGTGAGGAGTTAGGGAGTCATGATTATCTGGCAATAGAAAGTCCAACAGTCGGATTCGTGCCTTATCTAAATGGCCAAATAATGCGAGGCCAGAGAACTTATGTTTTACCAACTTACCCTTTATCGGGAAGGATCTTAGGGGACGATGGAAATGGTTTAGAAGAGAGCTTAGAGTTTGAATCTTCAGAGAAAGGCAGAAAAATATTTGGCGGAATTCTAGAATATTCTTGGAAGAATATCTATTTTGCAGGGGGGCAGATAAAAAATTGTCTAAGAGGCACAATGAGCTACTTTGCTAAGAAGAAAAATATTAGATTAATAGATGACTATTGTTTTACCTCTAAAAATGGATTTAACGGCACATTTGATTTAGCTGAAATAAGTATTAGCGCCATTTCGTTACTATTAAATCCACGCTTTGAGAAAAAAGCTAGGCAGGCATTGCTTAAACTTTTCGAGCCATTTGATCCCCTTCAGATGAGGGCTAGAGAATATCAAAGAGTGTTTAGAGTTTTCAACACTTGTGGTCTTAGAACAGATAATTACCAGGGTAATCCTGATTCTCAGGTAAGAATTGTTAAATTAAGATACTAGTAAATTTTATATACTTCTTTGACTTTTTATAATAATGGCAGGAACAGATCAATATCACGAGCCGGTTGAAGAGCTAAGTGATGAAGTGAGGGATATGGCGCGCATGTTTGCATCTCTCGTAGAAGAGGCAGACGCTATTAATTGGTATAATCAAAGGATTCATGTATCTAAAGATCCTGAAGTTAAAGCATTGATGGCTCATGCGCAGAAGGAAGAGTTCGAGCATTTTGCCATAGATCTAGAATATTTAACAAGAAAAATGCCTCAATGGCGGGCAGTATTGAAAGAAATTCTCTTCAAAGATGGCGATATTCTAGAAAACGCTGAAAAAGCCGAAGAAATAATAGAGAACGATTAATTATTTTTTTCTAAAAGTTCGGAAACATCATCATGTTGTCTTCTTTTTCTTGTTGCCCAATAAGCTGTTGCCGGAATTATGACTATTGTTGGAATTGTTGATCTCTCAGGTTCAGGGGTTCCTTTCAAGTTGTGCATACCATAAGTAAGTGTTAAAGTTAGTGCTGAAGGTAGAATTATTGCATTAGCGATAGCTGAAGATTTATTCTTTATTCTCGTAGCCAAATATTCACAACTTTTTATTATTAAACCTCCTACGAAAAAGGTATAAGCGGCTTGTTTTAGAGCAGCAGTAGATGAACCTAACAATTCCTGTGTTTCATAATAATTGACGCCGAAAACAAGACTGCTCATAATTCCAGCACCAATTAATCCCATTTTATAATCTATGAACTTGCTTCCAAAATCAGAGATTCTTCTAAATAAACAGGGATTAGATTCATTATTAGTTATGGATTCTAAATTGGACATAAAATAAGGAGAAATCTTAGAGTTTATAAAATTATCATTTTATAGTTACAATAAATAAGAGTTTAGAGTTTATTCTGCATCTTATACAATTGATAGAATCCATTTTTGTTTTTTATAAGATCATGGAATTTGCCTTGTTCTATGATCTTGCCATTTTCCATGACAATAATTCTGTCTACATTTTTCAGAGTTGAAAGCCTATGGGCAATTACAATCAATGTTTTGTCTTCAAGTTCTTTTTCCAACTGTTCTTGAATTACATGCTCTGTCTTGCTGTCAAGATGCGAGGTAGCTTCATCTAAAATAATAATAGGGCTGTTTTTGTAAAATGCTCTGGCAATTCCTATTCTCTGCCTTTCTCCGCCGCTTACTCTATATCCTTTTTCTCCTAAAAGCGTGTGCAATCCTCTAGGCATTCTTTTTATCACTTCTTCTAATGATGATACTTTAATGGACTTAACAAGCAGACCCTGGCTCTTCTTTAGAGAAGATATTGCAATGTTCTCTGCCAGAGTCATGTCAAACATCTCAGAGTCTTGTAAAACCGCAGTTATAGTATTAGTAATAGAACTATGCTTGAATTTTCTTATATCAATTCCATCGATGTAAACTCCTCCGCTCTGAACTTCATATAATCCTAATAATATCTTGGTTAGGGTTGATTTACCGCACCCTGAGCGCCCTACAAGTCCTATCTTTTCGCCTCTCTGGATTGCCAAATTGAAATTTCTTAAAACTAATTTTCTTTTATAGGAGAAGTCTACATTTCTGAATTCTATTTTCCGCCAATTCTTAGGGATTTCAAGCAAAGTATCAGATTCTCTATCAAAAATATCTCTGCCAAGAATAGTCATGAGTCTACCTGTAGCAGATTTGATATCTATAAAGTCGTTAATCATTCCATTTACTTCATTAAGAGAAGACCTTAGTTTATCAAAATAGGCTGCAAACACAAGAATTGAACCTAGAGTGATTACCCCCTGAACAAAATCAATTCCCACTATAAGAAGGAAGAGTGCATATCCTACTGCGGCAAACGTTTTAATAACAATTTCTTTCCTATTTCCTGTTTTCTTGGCAGAATACCACATCTTAAAATACTTATTCTCATGATCTCTTGTTGACTCTTCAAAAATACCTCGCAATCCCAAAGCTTTTACTGAAAGTACGTTAGAAGTGGACTCATGAATTTTGCCGCTAACTTTTTCTGCTATTCTATTCAAATTATCAGTCAATACACTTATTTTTCTGCTAAAATAATATTCAGTTGCTAAGAAAATACCCGCATAAGCAAGACTAAATAATGAATATTTCCATCCAAGAAATAAAAAGATGCCCAAGCTTCCAAAAATACCTATGAGGACAGATACTGATCTATTGTTAGTGTAATCTGAGAAAAATTTGTATATATGTCCGCTGCCCTGGTTTATCTTTTGTATTTTAGATCCGCTACCTTCTTTCTCATGCCATTCTAATTCAAGATCCATTAGCTTGGATATAGAAAGTTCCCTTACTTTCTGTCTTGTTTTTGCTCCGATAACACTGCATTGGAGCTTTGCGTACATTCTTGTCCATACCTGCAAGGCGCCTAAAAATCCATTAATTGCAACAAGAATGTAAAAAGTTGTTAATGGCTGCCCCTTCTCATAATAAGTAAAGAAATCAATTGTCAATCCAAGAGTGTATGCCAATGCAAAAGGAGCTAATTCAGAAATTGCTCTCAAAAAAACAAAGAAAACATACTTTGACCTATTTCCTTCTAAGAAATGCCATAAATCTCTAATAAATGCCTTAAGCGGATACCTGGTTTTTGTATTCACCACTTTGCCTCAAAATTCCTTATTTCCTCTTCTATATAAATGTTACTATATAGTGATGACAATATACAAAAAATATATAAACCCTCTTTCACATGTTATATTAGTAGTTAGTTATCGAATATTCTTTATGTCTTCCGAAAAAATATTTTATCTTGATTGGAGAATCCAAAGGCTGTTTGGCTGGGAAACAGAGAAGAGCGATTTAGTGGTCGATGCAATCATAAGAGGAATAGAAGCAAGAGATGACTTTCCTCCTGTTCCAGTCCATTATGATAGAGAAAACATATTTTATATCTCTCCCTTAAGAGAAAATGCTCATAATTCTCAACCAGCAGGAGGGCACAATCGTGCCGTAGGACATTTCATCGCCCACGTTTCATTGAAATGTGAGTTGTTAAATGGCCCCCCAATATGGCCTGATGAAATGTGCATTGAGATTCCAGACATTCGTATTGTTGATGACAGGGGACAATATGCGGAACAAAGAACAATTCATTTAGCATATAGGTAAAATATTCCGCTAATTTTATAAACTATCTTAATTTAATAATATTATACGGTGATTTTCTATGCCTAAATCAAATAATTTATATTCCATCATAAGCGTCAAAGGTTTGACAAAGAAATTCGGTCCAGTGATAGCAGTAAATGGAATTTCTTTTGATATCTACAAGGGCCAAATTACAGGATTGCTAGGCCCCAACGGCGCAGGCAAGACAACCACAATTCAGATGCTTCTCGATCTCATCACGCCAACAGCAGGGAATATTGAGATATTTGGTTTGGACTTGCATAAAAATCGGGAAGAAGTCTTAAGCCGGATGAATTTTTCCTCGCCTTACGTCGCTCTGCCGAATAATCTGAAAGTCTGGGAGAATCTTGCAACTTTTGCCAGGCTTTATGGAGTTAAGGATGTAAAGAAAAAAATCTATGAATTAGCAGACTTCTTCCAGATTAAAGAAATGCTTCCAAAAATGACTTCCACTCTATCAACTGGCCAGTTAACAAGATTAAATTTAACAAAGGCTTTCCTAAACAATCCTGAATTGCTTTTGCTGGACGAGCCAACAGCTTCTTTAGACCCAGATATCTCTGATAGGGTCAGAAAAATGCTTCTAAAAATTCAGAAAGAGAGAGGGGTCAGCATCCTCTATACATCTCACAATATGCAGGAGATAGAAGAGCTCTGCGATAGGGTCATTTTTATCAACAAAGGAGTCATTACCGACGATGGAACTCCTAAACAAATAGTCAAGAAATATGGTCATAAAGATTTGAATGAAGTCTTTTTGACTATCGCAAGAGGTAAAGATAACTTTGGGTTGGGAGAGAACTCATAATGAAATGGCATAGAATCAATGCCCTTCTGATGAGGCACCTTTACCTTTATAGAAGAAGTCTTCCAAGAATAATGGATATATTCTACTGGCCAGTCATGGAGCTTCTTCTTTGGGGTTTCCTAAGCCTTTATCTCGCCCGCCTGGAGATTGCAAACTTCAATGCAGTAACTTTCCTATTGGGAGGCATAATATTTTGGGATCTGTTGAGTCAATCTCAAAGAGTTGTCTCCGTTGCTTTCCTTGAAGAAGTCTGGGAAAGAAATCTTCTGAATTTATTTGTAACTCCATTAAAAATGAAAGAATTCCTGGCTTCTACAGTTATTCTAGGGTTAGTAAGGATTTTTGTAGTTTCAATAATAATGGCAGGACTCGCTTTCCTTTTCTATTCCTTCAATATTTTCACCTTCGGTCTTTTCTTAATTCCCTTCATGGCAAACCTTCTTTTGTTCGGATGGATACTTGGCCTTTTGACAACTGCAATTATCTTGCGTTACGGATCTTCTGCCCAGGTATTGGCTTTCGGCCTGATTTTCCTCCTTCAGCCATTTAGTGCAGTATTCTACCCCGTAAGCATATTGCCTCAAGGCGTTCAGTATGTAGCGAACATTTTGCCTTCAACTCACGTCTTTGAAGGAATGCGCGCTGTAATTAATACAGGCACTCTACCTCTGAATCATTTCTTGTGGGCCGTAGTTTTGAATCTCCTCTTCTTAGGATTAATATTAGTCTATTTCTATAGAATGTTTGCCTGGGTTAAAAGATCAGGAAAACTAATGAAGCTGGATTAATGATAAAGGTTTATTAATCCTCTATAATAACAATTCTTGTAAAAAAAGTAGGGTATAAGGCTAAGACGCCAATAGAAAAATGAAGAACATTTTATTCGTATGTAAATATAATAGGTTTAGGAGCAAAGTAGCTGAAACTGTTTTTAACAAATTAAATAAAAATTCTAAGATAAAAGCAAGAAGTGCGGGAGTAATAAAGGGCAGGCCTCTGGCTCCCGAAACAATAAGAGCTGCCCGTGAAGTAGGGGTAATAATCAAGAATCCAACACAGGGATTAAGTACAAAACTTCTACTCTGGCAAGATACTACAATAATAGTAGCGGACGATGTTCCCACTCAGATATTCAAAGAAAACAAGTTATATGGGAAGAAAACAATAGTTTGGAAGGTCCCAGACATTCATCACAATGACGTGCCGAAGATTCAGCGCGTTATCAAAGTGATTGAAAAAAAGGTGGGAGAGCTGGTAAAAGACATGGGTTGTGTCCAATCTCCTTAATTTGTAGGAGTTGGGCAGACAGGGAATTAGTTTTGTAAATTCCATGTAAAGGGTTGGGTGGGAGAGGCTTCCTCTAGAGAGATCAGCCAAGGGTGTGTGCCTTAATATAATGCCTTCCAATGGCCTCGCCAAGAAGAGTATGTTTTTTATTTTCAAGGCCATACAGGTGAGGGGCAATAATGTAATCTGCACCACTACTTTTAATTAAGGGGAGCGAGCTCATATCTCGTGTACTTGTAAAAAGAAATTTTATAGCCCTGCCGTCTTTAAAAGCATTTAACACTTCAAAACCTCCATAAGGCATTCTCGCTTCGTATTGTAAATCCGTGGCAACCACATGGTAATCTCCCCCTACATGTCTTTTCATTTCTCCAATACTCCTAGCGATCGTTATCTCAGCTAAGTTTGTTTGCGGCAGGGGAAATCTAGCGCACCTGTAAATTCCATCTTTTCCTAATTCTCCCAGATCAAAATCTATCTTAGTAATATCAGATATCCCTGAGATTATTCCTGCTATAGAAATATCTAAGGAAGATCTATTCACGAATTCATCATCTCCAATTAACATACGAAAAGCTTTATCCATATCTAAAATTAAGAATTTTCAGCATATTTAAATCTTTCTGATATTGTTACTAAAGTGTAGTAACATAATGCTTCAGATAAGGGCTTCATAAGTTTTAAATAAGACTCGCCCTTTCTGGTTATGTTCTCTGCGTTTCTAATTATCCCCTGTATATAATAATGAAAAAGCAGAATAAATCCCTCAAGAAGAAAGAATCGGTTGGAAGAATTGTAAAGAAAAGTAAAGCTGTCTCTAAAAAATCGAAAAAACCTGGAAAAGTAGGAGACTGGGAGAAAATAATACCTAAAGACCAATTAAGCGGTAGCACTTATACTGGAGTGGAATCAGGCGAAATAAAAGAAACAACCGAAAAGAATCTGGAAGATAAAGGGATAGAAGTGGAAAGAATGAGGGACATTCTCCCCTCGCCTAAAGGTTCAGCCCAGCATGAATCTGCCTGGGAGGATCCTGATTTGGGAATCGCAACAGAGCCCAAGAGAGAAGATCTTGGGTGGGAGAGAAAAGATGATCCAGATTTCAGATTAAAATCTAGATCCCAGGAAATAATAGCTACACCTGGACAATATATTGAGGTAAATTTCGAATCTCTCGATAAAAATAAAAGAATTCTAAGAGGAAAAGTAATAGAGATGTATAGCGATAGAGCAGTGCCAGAAATTGATAATGAGGTCGTCGGAACATCAGAAGATCCAGCATTACTAATTGAGATTTATGAGGAGATGAGCAATGGCAAATGGAATCCCACAGGTAAGTTGATAGGAATGAAAATGAGCGAGATTCAAAGAAGAGTCCAAGTTTTTAACGAGAGGTAAGGTTTAATTTTATAGGTTAGGCTAAATAATTTTCGATAAAAGAAGGGTTTATAATATCTAAAAACATTCATTTTGTCGTATGAAAAGAGGGTTCATTCTGTTATTATTCATTTTTCTAGTTTTCCTTATCTCATTTAGTTCTCCTGTTTTTGCAGTTTCTGGAAATGTGGAAGATGAGATTAAAAAAATTGTTCATTACGCCCAAGAATACGAGACAGGAAATATCAAATTCGTCGAACTTCTTTTATATGAAAGTGCATCAAGACAAAAGCTCAATGAAATCCTCGGAGTTGTCAGCAGAGAAGAGGGGGGATTGCTAAAAGAAGAACAAATAAGACCAGTTCTAGGAGAACCTACGGAAGAAACTCGTTGGATCTGGTCAGAAAAAGAGGAGAAACAAAGGACTCTTGATAAGACTGTTCCAGCTTGGAACAAAATAATCTTTGATGGGAGAAAAATTCAGATAAGAATGGAGGCATGGCCCTCTCTATTCATAAAAAATGGGAGTGAGCAGATAATCTATAGACTTCATTTTTCAACCAGCTTCAAGAAACCTAAGGAAAACTTCAATATCCAGGATGAAATAGAAAATATAAAAGAGCTGGCTGAAACTTTTGGGGCAGAACCCTCCCAGGAGAATGCAGAGTCTCTAGCTAAGGCAAGTGTCAGTGCAGAGAAAATGTTCGAATCTTTTTATAAGCAGAGCGGAGAAAAGTGCGATCCTTTAATGGCTGAAATTCTAGGTTCAGAAAATAAGATCAATGACCAGAAGATCTTTGTGCAGGAAATTGATTTTTATCAGGGAGATGATTTCATGGTAAATGCTAGATTGGAAATGTGCGATGACTGCCAGTGGACTTGGATAAATCTCCATTTCTGGATAGACGGCCGAGGACCTGGATCTAGACAATTCGAGGAAAAAGAATTTAGAGGAGAAATAAGCAAAAAAGAAGATGATAAGTATTATCAGGAAAAAATAACTGAGTTAATAAATGAATTAAAGACTGCTTTAGACGAAGGGGATTACAATAAAGCGATTCATCTTCAATCTCAGATAAGAGAAGTAAATAATGCTTGGAACGAGGCGGCTAATAATCTCTGGGAAAAAGTTGAAAGACAATTCAATACTGCTAATCAATTAGCTGTTAATGAAGGAGAAAAGGGAAAAGAAGGAAAGAATGACAAAGAGGACTACTGGTGGATAAAAGAAGAGCAGAGAAAGAGAAAGCTGGAAAAAGAGTTAAGGAATGATAATTACCAGATAAGAAAGGAATTCTATATAGGCTTATTCAAGGATTATAATAAGAGGGAAAGCAATTACAAACAAAGAGAATATGAGAAAAGACTAGTTGAATTGTTTACTTCTTCAAGAGAAGTCTGTAATAATAATTTAGATGACAATCAAGATAATAAAATAGACTGTGGAGATTCTCAATGTGGTGGAAAGGTATGCGGCAGGGATAAGAAAGTAATTCAGAAAGAAGGTAATTCCACAGAAGAAATCTACACTGATCTTTACTGCATATCTGGAGAATGCCTGATGAAAGAGGAGTACATTGAAAACCAAACCTCCTGCGGAAATCATATTTGTGAAGCAGGAGAAGCAGAAGCCTGTGCTCAGGATTGTTCTATCTGCCAAGCCCATGAGCCTATAAACTGTACTGGAAAGGTAATATTCAGCGGAGAATCTGCTGATGGTTGCCAGCTATCTCCAATATGCATCTCTCAGGATTTGTCTTGTCAAGTTGATTCTGATTGTTCTCAGCCTCTTTGCGGCTCTACCTCCTGTGTAGAAAATCAATGTAAAGTTACAACTTTGACTGAATGCAGGCCTGCAGAATGTGTTGATGGAGACAAAAGATTCAATAAATGTTCTAGCGGGGCAAAAATGGTAAGTGCACTTTGTGAAGCAGGAGTCTGGCTAGAGATTAATTCTTCCTGCCCTTCATTCGAGCCTCCACCAATAAGTGAAAACGAAACTATTCAAGATAACGAGACCATCCAAAATAATAATTCCCAAACAAATCAAACTGACTCTAACCTCACTTCAATCCTCCCAGGCAATGAAACTGAAATCAATCAAACAGAAGAAATTGAAGAAATCGTGAACGAGTCTGATGAAATAGTTGGAAATCAATGTGTAGTTAAGGAAGATTGTGGCAACGCAAATGATGTTTGTAGTAATGGTATTTGTATAACTATCCCTCAATCAATAGATGAGGAGCAGGAAACAGAAAATGAAGAAGAACAGGAAGTAGAACCGGAGAATAATGAAGGTGAAATCGAAGAACAAAAAGAGGCACCTCAGGAAACAAGCGGGAACAGGGAAAATAACAATGCAGAAGATAATAGTGAAAGCTCAGCTCCCTCGACACCTATAGCAACAAGCGTCCTAAATCTCATTAAATTAGGTCTCGCCAAGGCAATTTTGACAGGATTTGACATCGAATCATCAGACCCTTCATCAGATAGCTCAAATTCAGGAGATTCTGGAAGCGATTCAGGCGGAGCTTCCCAGGGTAGCCAAGAGAGTCAACAAAGTGAAAATCAAGAAGATCAGCAACAAGATCAGACAGGAGAAAATGAAGAAACGGAGCAGAGAGAAGAGCAAGAGAGAGAAAGAGAAGAGAATGAGCGAGAAGAAAGGGAAGACCGACAAAGAGAAGAAGAGAGAAAGAGAGAAAAGGAAGAAAAAGAAAGAAGATCTACCGAATGCAAAGATAATTGTCAGAGAGAATGTTATAACATTAAGATAAGGCCCTGCACGGACAAATGCATATGGGAAACTTGCGGGCAAGACAATTTAGCTGATTGTAACATAGATGAAGCCAAGGAGAAATGTGAAAATACTTGTAAGGCTCAAGAAAATCTAGGAAGCTGCGTTTCAGATTGCAGCAATAATTGCATTGCTGGAAAGAATTTTGGTATAGAATCTAAACAGCCTGAGCAGGAAGAGCATAAAGAGGAATTAGGGGTGTTCAAAGCCGGAGGAGTTTGCAGAAAAAGCGATTCTAAAACAGAGGCTTTCATTCATTTCGATGGTTGGGGCAGGCCTTTCCAAGATCTTCAAAAGATAAAAAATAAGTATTATAATCATAACGAAGCAAGCTGGTGTAAGGAAAGGCTTGAGAGTCTGAAGAAAGAAAGAAAAGAGTTTGAAGCAGGATTCAATGAAGAATTTGTCAAGTGGTTCTTTGAGAGTTACATGGCAAACTCCGCAGATGACTGGGAGAGTCATATGTCAGGGTTATTCGAGCTTTATTGGATGGATGTAGATAACGCCAGAGAGACTGCAATGCAACTTGATTGTCTTGGACAGGATAAATTATCAGAGTCAGACTACAATTTGATTAAAGTTGAATACAAAACAGAATATGGTAAGATAGAATTCTGGGAAGAAATAAAGAAAGTAAAAATGCCTGGAATGAATAAGGAAGTTGAAATAATAACTCCTTATATGAAAACTTGGATATTCCCTCCAAAGGAATTCTTAGCCTCTGAGATGAAAAAGAGCATGGAAGAGCACGAATTCCCAGGTCCTGCAGAGGAAAAAGCTGAGAGGAAAAATGAGGGAGGGCCTACAGAAGAGGAAAAAGCCATGATAAAGAAAGATAAGAAATTTATGAGCAAGATTAAGAAAATGTCAGAGAAGTATGGTGGCAGTGTTGATGCAGCACTTCAGATCAAAGATAAGGAAAAAGATGAAGTAGTATTCAATATGTATGTACAAATAAATGAGGAGGATATTATAAAAATGGAACCAATGCCTCCTTCTGAAGTCCCAAATCCTGATATGACTATGGAAATAGACTTCGACAAACTTTATGATTTAATATATACTTCAGAGAAAGACATGGAGGGACAGAGAATCGAATCTCCTCCTTGGGCTAAGAAGTCACAACCTATTCAGAAGAAAGTCAAGGAAGCAGTAGATGGAATAAAAATGTGGTTCAAAATCAGGTCGCTCATAAATTCAGCTGAATATTCTCCATCTGAAACAAAGAAAGATGCCAAGTCTCTGATTAATGCCTTCCTCCCAAAGATCATGGAAGGCGATAAAGGCAAAGGCCCTGATAGCGACAAAGGAAAGGAAATGAATAAGGAAGGAGAGAAAGAGGGTAATAAGGGCAAAAATCAAAAAGATAAAAATAAAATTGATTTTGATGACTTCGACTCCGAAGAAGAAGGCATTTGGGACTCAAAAGAAAAGATAACTGGAGAGGTAATTGCGGGTTAACTGCTACAAAACATCAGCCTTAGTCAATATCCCAACTATCTTTTCTTTCTCAGTCAATAATAAAGCACTAACTGTTTTTAGTAAAGGCAGGGCAGAACTCAATGGAGTATTTGCAGGTAGTGTAGGAAAAGGAGGATCCATAATTTCTTTGATTGATTTATTAAAAATACCTTTCCTAGATATTTCCTGCCCATCATCTCCTGTGAGCGCATTGATAATGCTCGATTCAGAAATACTTCCAACTAATTGTTTGCCTCTAAATATTGCTATCTGCGATATGCCTTTTGATTTAAGGAGATGAGATGCTTTTGCAATAGTTTCCTTATCTTGCAGGCTAATAATCGGCGAAGACATTACAGAAGAGCAGGTTTTCTCTTTTCCATGTTCAAGGCGATCAAGTGTAGAAATCAATTTTTGCATGATAAGATAAGAAGGCTCTAGCTTTCCAGCCTCGAGTTTTGCAATAAGTGACTGAGATACTCCTGCAGCCTGAGCCAGCTCTTTCTGCGTCAGTTCTAATTTCTTCCTTCTTGTCGCAATGAAAGAAATATCAGGCAATATCATCCATCTCCATAATTCTTGTAATATATAAATATTCCTATAGGAATATTTTAGTCAAGAAAATATTAATAGATAAGAAATTAAATTAAGGTATGGATAGAGTAGCAATTGGCAAGGAAGAATTCACTCAGAGAATCCTGGAAGCAAACAAATGAGCAAAGTGGAAACAATCATAGTGCATGGGGGAGAGAAGCCAGACCCAATTACAGGAGCAGTTGCGCCTCCGTTGATAAGAACAAAGACATTCAAGCAGCCCGAATTTGGCAAGAAAGCAGAATGGGAATATGGCAGGGCACAAAACCCAACAAGGCATATTTTAGAAGAAAAGCTGGCGGCGATTGAAGGCGGTGGAAAGGCAGTTGCGTTTTCGTCAGGGCTGGCAGCAGAAACAATGCTTTTTCTGACTTTGGAGGCAGGAGATCATCTTATTCTTCCAAAAGAAGTCTATGGGGGAACAATCAGGCTTCTAAATAATGTATTCTCTAAATATGGGATAACATATACTCAAGTTGATTTTTCTTCCAAGCAAGAAATAAGAAAAGCAATAACTCCAAGAACAAAGTATTTTTTCATAGAAGCTTTGACTAATCCAAGTTTAACGCCTATAGATCTGAAATCTTTGCAGGATTTATCTAAAGAAACAGGAATCCCCGTAGCTGCAGATATGACTTTCTGCCCTCCTTGCTGTACAAGGGCCTTTGATTATAATGCAGACATAATAATTCAAAGTATCAGCAAATATCTTTCAGGGCATAATGATGTTCTAGGTGGAGCATTGATAACAAAAGATCTAGCTTTGTATGAAAGATTAAAGTTATTACAAAAAGCAGTAGGCGCAGTTCTCTCTCCAGATGAATGCTATAGGGCAATCCAAGGAATAAAAACGCTCTCAATACGCTGGCAGAGAATGAGTGAAAGCGCTCTTAAGATAGCTCAATTTTTAGAAAGTCATTCTAAAATAAAGAAAGTTCTTTATCCTGGATTGGAAAATCACAAAGGACATGAAATTGCAAAAAATCAGATGAGGAATGGTTTTGGAGGAGTGGTTTCCTTTGAATTAATCTCAAGTACTCACGAGAAATTAAAGCAGTTTGTTGACAAGATTCAGGAAAACGGAATAATTATTTATGGAGAAAGCCTTGCAAGTCCAGAAACACTCTTAGCTTATCCTTACACAATGAGTCATGGGGCACTTCCAGCAGAAGTCAAAGAAAAATTAGGAATAACAAGGTCATTTTTCAGACTTTCAATAGGGCTGGAAAACGCAGATGATCTTATCAAAGAATTAGAAGCAGGCTTGGAGATTTATTCATGACAACTAGTTATCTTTTCACATCAGAATCAGTAGGCGAAGGGCATCCTGACAAAGTATGCGATCAGATATCAGATGCTTTACTGGATGCTTACCTTGCTCAAGACAAAGAAAGCAGAATTGCACTTGAATGTTTTGCTAAAAACAACGAAGTCACAATAGGGGGAGAAGTCTCATCTTTTGCAGAAATAGATGTAGCGCAAATTGTCAGAAAAACTATTTGTGAAATTGGTTATGATCGTGATGAGCTACAATTTAACGGAAATAATTGTAAAATAAATATAAATATTTCAAGGCAATCCTCAGATATCGCACAAGGAGTGGATGAAAAAGATAAAAAAGAACAGGGAGCAGGAGACCAAGGTATAATGTTTGGTTATGCGACTAATGAATCTGAAGATTACCTTCCACTTACTTTATCACTTTCCCATAAAATTCTCCTAAAACTATCTAAATTAAGAAGAGAAGGAAAGCTTCCATTTATCAGGCCAGATGCAAAATCACAAGTAACTTTCGCATACCAAGACGGAAAGCCAAGAAGAGTAGATGCAGTGGTGCTTTCAGCCCAGCACTCTCCAGATATCTCTTTAGATGAACTAAGAAAATCATTAATAGAGGAGGTGATTCAACCAGTTTGTGGTTCTTGGCTAGATTCAAATACAAAATACTTCATTAATCCAACAGGGAGGTTTGTCCTAGGCGGACCAGCAGCAGACACTGGTTTGACAGGAAGAAAAATAATTGTAGATACATATGGGGGAGCAGCGCGTCATGGGGGCGGCTGCTTTTCAGGAAAAGATCCAAGCAAAGTTGACAGAAGCGCAGCATATATAACAAGATATATTGCTAAAAACATAGTTGCTTCAGGAATTGCTGAAAAATGTGAAGTCCAGTTGGCCTATGCTATAGGAATAGCGGCTCCAGTTTCATTGTATGTAAATTGTTTTGGCACTTCTAAGATTCCTGAATCCAAAATAATTGAAATAATCAGGAAGCATTTCCCTCTAAAGCCTGCCGAAATTATCAAACACCTTAATTTGAAAAGGCCAATTTACAAAAAAACAGCATCCTATGGTCACTTCGGTCGCTCAGATCCCGATTTTACCTGGGAAAAGCTAGATAAAGTTAATGAATTAAAGAAGTATCTACCTTCCTGAATTACCAAGATGTTTCTTTGCGAGTTCAGAAGCCAAGTAAAAATCAATGCCTTCTCCAGGCTTGAAGAAAATCGAGTTCGTGGCCCCTCTTTCATCAACGAAAACTTTAGCTGCATAAATGTTAGCACCTAGTTCTCGATAAAGTAGGTATGTAGAAGCAAAAAGAACTCCAATCCTATTTTCAGTAGCCTTTAAAGAAAGACGGAGCAGTCCTCCATCTTCCATATCATCAACACAAACCTCTCTCTCCAAGCCATGTAATATTTTATAGGGATCTCTGCCAATAAATATTCTTGACGAAATAGCTTTCTTTAAATCTAATAGAAAAGTATCTCTCTTAATCTTGTCTGCTGAAGGTGCCAGTGTGAAAACGTCGAAAACTAAACCATGTTGTGGCAGAGTATAAGCATATACCTGTCTTATATCTGCATTGAATTCTAAACATTGCCCAGAGATAACTGCCATAAGTCCTTTGTAGTCCTGGCACGCAACTCTCAGTTCAAATCCACTATCGACTCTTGCTAAATCAACAATCGGCTCTCCACTATCCCTAACTTTTCCAAATTTAGGTATCCAACTAACCGCAAGATGTCCATATCTCCCTTCAAGGACATCTCTTCCTAAATCTTCTACAAGTGGAAGGTCTTCTTCCTCAAATGCAATATTAGCCCCTAGTTTAGGTTGAAGGTTTCTCATCGCCCTACTTCTTTCATCCTCACTTAAAAAAGATGCTAAAACTTTAGGATAAAGTTCATCAACCATTGGCCATAAATGTGCAGTCTCATCTTTCTTTGCCTGATCTATTCTGCTAAATAAATAAAGCGCCTTAAAATGATCTGCAGAAGGAAATCTCTTAGCTACCTGTTCGGCAAATGCCGGACTGTTCAAATGAGTTCCAACCTCTCTTAGAAGGAAATCATGATTTTCCAATATGCAAGAAGCAATATCAGTGGTTCTTTCTGTAAATCCGGGAAGTTGCGAGAGATATTCTCTAGGCGAAGTTTTTGTTTTCTGGGGTAATCTCTTTGTAAGGAATGCTAAAAGCACTGCTGCCTCTACTTCAGAAGGCAGTTCTTTGGTGATTTTAGGAAGGGAAACATCAACTGGAGGAAGAGAAGATTCGTCAACTGCTTTAATTTCTTCATAAGTAGCAACTTTCTGCCTTGCAAATGCAGTGCTTGTCAAAAACTGTCCCCTATGTCCTTTCTGAGCGCTCGATGCTTCCCATTCTCTTGATCCTGGAAGAAGATCATTGTACAGATTTAATCTAGCAAGGACTTCTAAACTCTGAGAAAGTTTGCCAGGAATATAAAATAGCTCTGCGAATTCAGGCAGAGATCCTCTAGAAGAGCGCATTCCCATAAATTTTTCATGCAGTTCAGAAATGTCAATGGGTAGATCCTTAGATTGTGAAGCCCTTAATAATTCAAAAAGTTCAGACATTCTCTCTTCTCTCTTGGGAGCAACGTGTACATACAATCCTTGCAAACCTAAAGTTAATCTTCCATGCTGGCAGCCTCTTTTTCTAGCAGCACCAACCCGCGCTTCTGAAGTTGTTTCTATAATCCTTCTTGCATGAAGATATCTTTCTTGTGCCTCTGCACCAAAATGATCTCCAAAGGCCTGATAATCTTCATAAGAAAGAGTATCTACTTTCTTTAGATATTGGGAATTAACACTGCAGGGCGCCTTATTATTTTCTCTAGCTTCTATTCTCCTAACTCTTTCTCGCCTTGCATGTAGCCAACCTCTGATTTTTATCATTAAATCAACACTTTCCATAAAGTCAGGATGCGAATCAGCTATCTCTTTGTAAGCTTGAGAAACAGAAATCCAGCGTTCAATGAAAGGAATACGCATTGCAGATTGTACCTGGCGCAATCCCCCTCTTCCCTCTTTAATATTAAATTCATGCAAGTTATCCCAAGAATGAGGAAATTTCTCACATATTTCTTCCCAGAGGTGAAGATTGTGAACAAATTGTTCAAAATGGCTGGAGTGATTTTTTACTACTTCTAGAGCTTGTGGTAAAATACCTTGCGGATCATACACTGGCCTTGCATCCAGAAAAGAATTAATCTGTCTGGCATTAAACTTGACAGGGTCTCTTAAATCATCAAAATTGCGTTGCTGACAATGCATTGCAAACCCGCATTCTTTCTCAAAATTACCTATTTGCAACCCTGGTTGAGGATACATTTCTTCCACAAGCGATTTAATAAATGGATTGTTCTCTGACACATCTCCATCAAAGAGAAAATCTACATCGACATCAGAATACAGCACCATCTCCTCTCTTCCAGAACCTCCGTGCATAATCAATGCAACTGGTCTTTCGTATTCGTGACGGGCCAAGAAGCTCAAAAACCAATCTTCGATAATCAATTCATGTAATTTAGTTCGCCCTTGAGCTATTTTTCGTCCATTGAAGAGATCTATATCAAGAAAATCAGCATTATTTAGAGCAGAAAAATGGTGGAAGGTAGCAGCTCGTCCTTGTTGTTTTATCGACGATCTGATTGAATCTTCCAGATTCATATCTTTCAATAAAAAAAGATCTTTTTATATTTATGTATAATTAATGTGCAGGTTCAGCATCCACAATCCTCGCTATGAATTTCTGAGATCCAAATACTTTAACATTGTATTGTTTATTTGTCTCCATAGTCTTTAAGGTTCCAGCAGCTAATTTACCTTCAGTTACTGCGGGATAATCCATAAGTTTAATTTGCTCTCCACTTCTAGTTTCAAACACTCCATAGGGAAATGTATGTCCTTGTGATCCAATAGAAACGTCTTTTTTCTTTAATGTAGCAGTAATATTATAAGGAGAAACACCACAGGCTCTTTCTATGCCTTCCATTCCTGCTAAAGCAGTATAAACTACTGCATTCAAAGCTACAGTCGCCCCCACATACATCGCAATAAATGGATGATTATTCACAAAGTTCTCAATTCCTTTTTTAGCTGACTTTATTGGATTTAGCATATCCTTTATTGTTCTATACTCTTTATAAAGTTTTCTACTGTAACTACTACTAAGTTACATAATAAGAAAGTTTTAAATATTGAATTTTCCTCTAAAGGATATGGATTTAGAAGAGCTATTGGTAAATGCTGGAGATAGGGGCAGAAGGGTAATCATAGTAGAGAATATCGGAGAAGGCAAGACTGTAAAAACTGCAGTGAGCCTCGCAAAGACAGTCATTCAAAACGGGGAACTCGCAGAACTTACAAATGATCTTTTTGGGAGACCTGTTGAGACCGCAGTAATTCATCCCAAATTATTCAAGGAGGCTTTAGCAGGAGACAGGGAAGTATTAAGTGAAATAAAACTTACAGATCTAATCCTCTTTAGTGGTTATACTCCTGGCGGATTTCCTAGTCTCATGCCAGTATTAGAATCAATAAGCGCGATGGATGATTTTAGAAAAAAGATGCCTCATATACCTCCTTCAAATCACGCTTTTGTTCTTCCTTCTCAAAAAGAAGACGGTCCTCTTCAAAGAGTTTGGAAGCAGATACTTAGAGATATTTTTGGAAAAGGAGAGGATTTCTTCAAATATGTTATTCATGGTCCGTTCATTGGATCAGGAGATAGTTTAGTAAGTGTCCTAAAAGCAGATGCTTCCAGTTTAAAGCATCGAGTCGGATCTCTCAAAGATGCAAGATTCATGGACACTCTTTCTAAACAATTTAATTTAGGATGTCATCAGACAGCAATGGAAAAAACATTCCTTTGTGTGAACGATAAATTAAAAGAGAGAGATGGAAGATTTGCAATAATTGGGCATGATCGAGAGAATGCGGGATCTCTCGATTTCAACAAATATTATGCTGTCTTTATAGACAATGGATGGGACAAGCAAGAGGGAAGACTAGGGAAAGGCGTAAACTCTTTAATGAAAATTTCAAGAGCTTTGGAAGGACAAGGAATAAACATTCCTATTTTCTATCAGACTGCCCACGATTTAGATAGGATAAGTGAAGAAGAAAAAGCAAGAGTTGCTGCATTTGCAAATACTCATCTTATTTCTAAAAATCTTGCTCCGAAAGTTTCAAGAAGTAAGGAAGAAGCAACAAAAGAGCTAGAAGCCAGTAGAATTCTCGGAGAATCTCTAGAATTAAGACCTTATGTGGTCGAAGCAGTTCCAATAGGTGGCAAAGGCTTTGTTAAAATCGAAGATAAATTCCTGACATTCAGCAAAGCAGCCGTAATGCCTGAAAATGCAAATAATCAAGATCCACTTAATCATAGAATGTATGTATTAGCTCATCTGCATTCTTATATGCAAAACCAAGTCGAAAATCCAACTTTGCAATTAACAGGAAGCAGACTCAGAGAATTTAAAGAAATACAGGAATCGATAAACCAACATGCAAAATCCAAGACATTGCCATCCCGACTAAATGCCTTGCAGCAAGCATATGAGCAGGTAGTGGCTGAGCATTCGCGATTACCTGTTCAAACAATTATCCATAATGACGCAAAATGGGATAATTGGTTTGCAGGAGGTTTTATTTTGGGAGATTTTGGGAGTATGTGCCCAGGTCGCGAGTCAAAGGATATCGCATCAGCTCTTCTTAATCCAAAACATCGATTTAAGAAAACACGAAATAAGGCATATGTAGATGCCGCTGTCCAGACCTATATTGATCAGAGAAGAACAATCGATCCAGAATTTAATCAAACTCCTGAGCAAATGAGAAGAGAAGTTTATGGGATGCTTGTCACAGAAAGCCTCAGAAGAGCATATTACAAGGCAGCCCATGACCTCGACTTAACTAAATCATTAATATTAGTAGCAGAGACTTATGCGCCCTTGGCATCATAATCTATCAAAGAAAAATTATTGATAGAGGTCAATTGAATAAGTCTGATTGCTTCTCCAAGATGATAAAGAATCACATTATCCTCGCCTTTACATCTTTGCAATAAAGGATATATCTCGGAGTTAAAAGTATTTTCCTTCATGACTGCTATTTTATCTAATATATTCAAATCCTGCTTATAAAAAGCATCCATAAGTAAAGAAAACATCTCATTACATTTAGAAAAGATATTCATTATTTCAAGATTAACCTTTAATTTCTTCTTTGATGAAATAAATTTAGCAAGATAATAATAAGAATGGTATATCAGTGAGAGCCTAGAGAGAAGTATCATGTTGAAATATGATTCCTTTGAGCCTCCAATTTTATCCTTGAGAATCACCCTTCTGCAGAAATTAGTGTAAGTGTCAACCAGATTCTTAGATTCCTCATATTTTTTTGTATCCTTAAGAGTGCCTTTCTTCCAGCTCTCCAGCATTTCCTGCGAGTCTTCTTTTATCGAGAGAAAAACCTTTCTTAGGATTGCCTCATATTTTTCTCCAGAAGGCTCGGCAATATTCTGCAGAACACAATGTTTCTCATCCTCTTCTACAACCTCAAATCCCAGTAAATCCCGAGTTGATTTCTTTATCTGATCTAATTGTTCTTTGCTCTCAAAACCAATAGTAACTTTATCAAATCCCTTTCTATAAAATCCATTTAAAATACTTTTTATTGTTCTAGGATGATACTTTCCTAAATTAACCCTCACAAAATTTCCTTTCTTCTTTGCTCCTTCAGGAATAGAAATAACAATTCTACCATCTTCTTCATTAATCTCAACTTCATTATCTTCAAGGCCCTGCTCTCTCACCCATTTAATAGGCAAAGTAACTGTGTAAGAATTGTTTCCCTGCTGTATGATTTTGCGCTTCATCTTAATTCTTCATCAACAGGAGAGATTTTATATCGATTAAAGAGGCTCGCCCAACTCGCACGATCATCCTCTTTTTTCAGGACAAGCCTCTTTAATACGCATGAATCATGAGAAAATTCTGCCTTTTCCATAGCTGCACAAAACATTTTAACTATATAAATATTTGCTATTTTTTAACATTTTTAATATAAAATATATTCTTTATATCGGATAAATATATTATTAAACCGAACTTTCAGAGAGTACGGAAGTAAGAAAATGACAGAAATAGAAACACAAACCGGAGAAGATCTGGCAGTAAGAGATCTCCAAGTAGGAATACTTACAGGCTATCTATACGAGAGCTTGGAAAAGATGATTTCAGAAGCACCTAACTTAGGATGGGCGCTTTCACAAGTGTTTGAATTTGGACACCCCCCACAAAATCTTTCAGGAACAAAGCATCTTACAACTCCTAAATTCAGGGTGCATCTAAGAAATCCGGAAGAAAATGGAGAATCTTACAGTCAGGGATTTTATCCTTGCTTAACTGATCCTAAATCTACATTTATTATATCGGGATCAGCAGAGCAGGTAGAAGAAAGAATAATCGGTACAAAGGATTCAGGCATTCTAATTGCCCGTTATAGTATATTTTATGGTGGAAAGAGTAATTACACGGGAAGATCGGCAGCAGAAAGCGGTTACGCTTTTGATATGCCAAAAGATGTAGCAACAGCAAGAAAATTGCTTACAACAGACTCAGTTTTAGAAGCAATAGCTGCACGAGATGAGAAAGCAATTGTCGGATCATTAGAAGTTATGAACCGCGATTTACAATATCCTGTTTTAATAACCCCTTTCTTGCACGAAGTACTTAACAAAAGAAGCGGAGGATACCAAAGATGAAATATATCATTTGCCTAGCCACTGCTTACTTAACGAAGTCTATTGAAGATTGGGAAATGACTAGATCTCCAGAACAAATACGCACACAAATGGAGAAATTTAAACTAACTACTGAAAACTTAAAGGATGTAAATGTTCTAGAGACTGAGAAAGGCGGCTTGGTATACCTTACAAAATTAGAAGCTCCCAAGCAGAACTTTTTTGGGGATATAAATCAGGAGATAATTGATAATGACCTAAGAAGTATTCCAAATTATGCAGACTTGGTTATCGCAGGATCGGATCAAGCTTCTGAAAAATTAGTATCTGATTTCAGAATACATTCTAGAAATATTGGACTGAGAGTGCCTATAGCAAGATACAGCACATTCTACGGAAAACCAAGTGGATACAGTGAAATGCTTCCTGAGGACACAGGTTATTCTTTGGACATTCCAAAAGATATTCAGACTATTCGTGCTTTAATAACAAATGATTCAGTCTTAGAAGCACTCTCTTCAAAAGATGAGAATAGAATTAGAGGATCTTTGGAAGAATTAAATGCGCTCTTAGAAAGGCCAATTCTAGTCACACCCTTCCTGCACGAGGCTTTGCAGCATCGCAGACCTGGGAGTTATTAACATGACAGGTAAAAGGAAGATCAGAACAAGTAGAGTAAACGCTCCATCACAGTTGCAAAATATGCTTGTCATAAACGATGATGCAGAGGATATTCTTGCACTACAGGCGCGATTGCCTTCTAGTGTTAATGTAATGGTTGCAAGCCAATTCCAAGCAAGAAACCTCACTAACTTCAATTATGATGTAGTTCTATTAGATAATGATGCAAATAATAGAAAAGATTCCAAAGGGAAAGAAACTCTAGAAGTAATAAGAAGAGAAAACCCGAATGTGGGAGTTATTTATACAAGTTTCCAGCCAGGCCATGTTCCTGTTAAAGTTTACAAGACTCAAGGAGTAGAGGTAATAAGAACAGACACTCTGCCTCAAATTCTACAAAATAGGTTTGGATTGCAAATGAAGGCCGCGGAAGAAAGAAAAGAAATATCTCCAGATGTAAGCCTTATATTGACTTACAATGATGTAGATGGCTATCCTACTGGAGTATATTCCCAAGGAAAATTAATTGTAGTTTCAGGAGTAGGAAGAGCTTACACTGCTGCAAAGCAAGTCCTTGCAGATAAAGTGGGGGAAATCTATCAGAACTTTGAATGGAGAAGGGATCGTGATCTAATAAAGAATATCTTTGTCTACGATGGACAAAACGGAGAAGATTATCCAGGACAAGCAGCAGCCGGATTAGGCCACGATCTAAGGATGAGAGTAAATCTTGTTGCATGTAGTTGTGACTGGGGAAGAAAAATAGGACTAAAAAATAGCACTTACGTTAATTTATTCCAAGTGGAATGTGGCGGTCAGCGCTCATTGGGAAGAGTTGCAGATGTTATCTTGGGAGTAAAAAGGCCTGGGATAAATTATTCTCAAATGAATGTTCCACAAGAGTTCATTCTCAACCAAGCTGAGAGGTATAGGATCTAAGATGATAATCTGGGGATTAAAAGCAGCTTTTATTGATTCAGAAAGACCGCAGACTAGTTATGGCCAGAAATTTATTATTGCTAAGCATCCTACAGATTCTCCAAGGCTGCACCTTTACAAGTATTTTGCAGTAAATCTATACAATGAGGAACAGCCAGAGCATAAGCTTATCGCTCAAGGTTTTGAAATTCCTGAAGAAATGGTTTTGGGCGGAGGAAGAGCAAGACTGGATGCTCAAAGTCTTGTCTTATACGATTTTTCCAGAAAATTTGGCAGCGTACCAAAAAGATTCCTTGACTTTTTTGCCCCTCAATTATTGATAGATTATCAGGCACATCATCCTAAAATAAAAGAAATCCGAATTGATGTGCCTCAGCAATCTCCCAATGATCACAAAGTAAAGTTTCTAGATGAGGTGGTGGCATAAAATGGCTCTCAGGATTCCCAATGTCTTGATTGTAGAAGATCAAGCACCTCTAGAAACATTAAGAGATGCAGTAGAAGAAGTATTTCCAAAGCACTACTCTGGATTCACAAGCAGCAACTATGCAGTTGCCGAGTGCTATAACGAAGCTCAAGGTTTGATCTCACAGAATGCATATGATATTGTTATTCTAGATCATAGAATGCCTATGGAAAATCAAAGTCATTTGCAAAGAAAAGATTTCAAAGCTTTCTGTGAAACTCTAAGGGATGTAGGGTACTCTTTAATTCCTGAAATAAAACAAAGGAATCCAAATGCCGTAGTAATTGGTACATCCTCTCTCAGCAGAGATGAACTAAGAAGATATTCTGCTCCGGATTTCAAGCTTGATAAAGTTACAATGCAAGTTTCAGAAGATCTCGAGAAAATAGTTGCTCAAGTTAAAGAAAGATCCGAAAAAGGAGGTAAGTTGTAGAGCTATCTTCAACAAACATTGAAGGTCTCAAATCCAGCTAAAACAATATGAGAAAAAATATAATACTAAGGCTTTTGAAAGAAACAAGTGAGGAAGAATTAGAAAGATCTTCTTCAAATCTCATTAAAGAATTAAATGACCAAAAGATAGGTTCGCTCGACTTGCTTTGCTTAGGCAGCGACAATATTACATTTAGATTATCTCAGATTTTAATTCAATCAGGAATAGGGAATATAGTGCGCGTCTCTCCTTCATACGAATTACTAATGCAGTATAAAGAATTAGCTAAGGGAATGGGAATAAGCAATTTCAGAGATTATGTATCTACAGCTTTATCTCATCCAGGATATACGGATTGTAAATTAGCTGTCATCCATGCTGAAAAAGAGCAATTAAGGGAATATTTAGAAAAAGACTTGGAAAACGGTGAATATGTAGTTTTAGGAGTGAAAAATGAGTGAGGAACAAAGAAAAGGACGAATTTTGGTAATAGAAGATGATCCAAGACAGCAAGATATCGCAAGGAGTAAATTAGGAGATATAGAAGTAATTAGCACATTTAGAGAATTTCAAGAAGCACTTTCTAATCACAATATAACTTGTATTTTATCTGATCTCTACTTTCCAAATGGTTACGGAAATAACTCAGAGATTTATCAGGCGCACAAAAGAGAAGTTGTTTCCCAAATTGAGTCATATCTTAAAGAAGTTGACTTTTCTACGCCTTTTTTGAATGCAGTTGAACTGGTTTTTAGACTTGAAGTCACTTCTGATAATCTAGAAAAGATAGTCTCAGATATGGAAAAAGTAGGGTTTACTGTAGACAACAATACACCGAGCATTTTATCTGAAAATATTAAGAAAAGAGACCAACTAAGAAGTTACAGAGCTCTTTCATTAGAAATAGCTACTGATTCTCATCTTATGCCTGAAGGGCTATTTGTTTATGATTTTGCTAAAAAACACTCTATCCCTTGTGTAATTGTTACAAGCGAATATCATCACGGAACAAAATTCCAGCCATTTGCAAGCAAATTAGGAAATTATGTTGATCAACTAGAAAATGGGGAAAAGCAGTGGAAAAAAGCCCATAATATGCTCAAAATGAAAGGGGGCTCAGCTTAAAATGAACCCTCCTAAAATAACTCCCGACATGCAAATGTATAGGCTAAAAGATCTCTGGCAAGCCACACAAGGAGATAAAAATCCAGAAGAATTTTTCAGGGAAAGAATAGGCAGAACTTATTCATCTTTAGAAGAGGAATTAATCTGTGGATTGCCTTTATTTGATCAACAAGAGCAAGAAGAGCTAACTGCAAAAGCAGTAGCAATAGCTGCGCCTCTCGCATTGCAATTTCCAGATCAAAGAGCTTTCAAAGCAGTTGCAGAAAAAGATCCAGAATTAGGAAAGAACATTAATGCTGTAGGATTGATAAACTTTCAGCATTTAATGCAAACCAAGTTCTACGAAGAATGCATGCCCCTCTGGCAAGCAAGCGAACAACATGAATTTCCCCTCTCTTACAAAAAAGTCGAGGATACTAATTTTATGGGCGCAAGGGCAAAATGTGTCGAGACCTTTAATTATGGCGGAGCAGGAGCATATAGGCCTTTATTTTATGCAACCATGCGCCACTTATCTAATATCCAAGGTGGAGAAAATACAGCAGATATCAGGCAAAAAGCAAAGAAAGCTTTGGAAGGAAAGAGAGTATTAGAATTAGGTTCAGGTCCAGGTTTCTTCCTTCGTTTCTTGGAAGATCTTAGTAGTTGCGAAACTCTCGGGATTGACATGAATGAAGAAGCAGCAAAAGCATCGAAGAAGCTCGGAGTGCATGTGGTTTATGGTGATACAAGAAAACTCCAAGATGTAGTAGGAGACAGGACTTTTGACTTAATAGTGAGCAAAGATTTCCTAAGTTATGCCGTAACAAAAGAAGATGCCCGGCCGATAATGGAAGGAGTTTATCGTGCCCTCGCTCCAAAAGGAGTTACAGTTCATACTATTGATTATGGCAAGATGGGCGAGGATAGATATTTAGGTTTCATCAAAGAGAGCGCAGTAAGTTTAGGTGGAAATGCTGAAGAACTAATAAGTAATTTCCAGCGCATGGATCCTCAGCAAAAGGACATCATGTTAAGAAAAAACATTCTAAACATTGGCCCCGGCAGCCTAGATGATATAGGATTTAACCCTTGGTCTTTCTTGCGCCTAGATTGCGAGGATAATCTCTCCATGGCCTTGGTAAGAGGAGTAGCAAAATGAGATTCTATAATTTAGTGCAACGAGTGAGGCATACAAGAGAAAGTATTGATTTTACCGAGGTTCTTAATCTTTGTCCGGAAAGCTGTAAAAAAGATGTGGCCCGATTAGGAAGAGAAATGCACTTCAATGATGTTGTATACTTATTGGCAGTCACAGATTTTTATAATGGAACAGAAGAGGCTTTCAAAACAATCTTAAAAAGCACTCCGAAGAGAGTTGCGGCAGTAGAAGATGATAAAGGGATGATGCATGTGCCAAGTTGTGGAGCTTTTTATATAACTCAGAAGCAACTTTATCAAACCCGTATCTCAAGAGGCACTCCAAGCAGCCTTACTGCTTTAGAAGTTGGATTGCAAACTGCTTTTAATGCTGAAACAGAAGCCCCTCATTTTGGCAGCCATAGGAACATAGGTCATTTCGGCCAGAGTGAAGGCAGGATTTATCAGACTAGTTAAGTTTTTATAAGGAAAACTTATCAAAAAAATATGGCAGAAGTATATATTCATTTTCCTAAATCGCGCGAAGCAGAAATGAGCGCCATTCTCTATAATGCAGAATGTATGACTGCATTAAGAAATTCATTTATAGAACATGTTAATTTAGTTGGAGATCTAAAGCCTGTTTTTCCAAGCCCAAGTCAAGTAGATTATCTTAAATCAATAGGGGCAAATCCTGAAAATACGGGAGTATACAGAGTTTATCTACACGATGGGGTAACTGAATTAGTAGAGAGATGCGGCGGATTAGAGGCTCCACTTAGAACTTTGGAAAGTCCCGAAGTATTCAGAAGAGAAATAATTAGCAGGATTAGAAATCAGTTTGGCGCATGGGATATGAATTAATTCTCAACAAAATATCTTAACCTTACTGAAACTCATCAGCTATAATGGGCTTTTGTTCAGGGGCCCTCCATTCCAAGGATTCTCCAAACCATCTTTCTAGGGAAGCGAGATATTGCTCTCTTCTAGCTCGATTCATGAGAGTTTGTCCATGCCTGTTGACATAGTCAACAATAACCACCGCATTCGAATCATAAATAAAGAAAGCAGCATGCTGTCTTGGATTATCTCCAGCGATAGTTCCTTCAAGCGCCTCTTCCCATGTTGGATAAATAGGCTTGCCCTGATTAGGGGGCCCTTGGAAGAAACCTAAATCCGTATTTGGACTCATTAGCATCTCATCAAATTGTAAGGGGGAGCAGCGTTCAAAATTAGCAGCAAAATAAACTTGCACTCTTCCAGGATTTCCAGTCATAGCAAGAGCATCAGAAGCTTCGAATATGGCAGTATCAAGACTCTGTCCTCTAAATTGAGAAGTGAGTTTGCGAGCAACAGCTCTCGCATTTTCTAAAGTATAGTTCTGCATAAGGCTCATCATTTGAGGCATAATTAATAAGAGTAAGAGGCGTATATAAAATTATTTGTGATTTATTATAAATTATCCAATCCAAGCAATTAGTTTATCCAAAACAGGTTCAATTTTCATTATCTCGTTTTCAACATAATGGCCCTTGCCATTTTCTATTAGTGTTTCAGCTGCAAGCTCATCCTTAAACCATCTGGCATCAGTCACAGGAACCCAAGGATCATCTTCAGAGAAAACGGCGAAAACTTTGCCTATTTTAGGCCGAATCTTATCAAATTTTATAGGAGTATTAAGCCAAGGTTTAGAGGTTTCTTTTTCCTCGTCTGTTTCTAAACCTTGCAGACTAAACCATCCAGCAACAAATACTGCTCCTCCAATCTTAGTTTTCTCATCAGTAGATTCTAAATATCTCAAGATAGTCTGGCATCCTATACTATGCCCTACAAAATAAGTATCTTCATCAATCTCTCCTGCAATTTTCTTCAAAGCCTCAACCCAAGGTTCGATTTGAGGATTATCTGGATTAGGCATCTTTTTAGCAATAACTTCTATACCTCTATCTGTCAATTCCTTATTTAGCCATTTCATCCATCCAGCATCAGGCTTTCCATACCATCCATGAACGATGATAACTCTTTTCATATTCTATATTGTCAATATGGGTTATTAAGTATTTCTAATAAATTATATCCAAAAATCTAGAAGGATCTAATTCTTTCCAGTCATTTCTAGCAGAATGGGTAATTATCAAGAAATCTTTGGCTCTTGAAATAGCCACATAAAAAAGTCTTAACTCGCTGTCCTTCTTTATCTTCGTAAGAGCATCTTTGTAAAAAGGAAGTAGTCTTTCATTGCAGGCAGCAAGAAATACATGTTTCCATTCGAGGCCTTTAGCGCTATGAATTGTGCTCAATATAACCTTATCTTTTGTTTTTTCTTTTTTATCCAGTTCAATTAATCCATCAAGAAATTCCTGGATGCCTTCAACTCCCAGAGCATGGCCTTTAAACAAGTCCTCGATTAATTTAATATTTTCATGCTTGTCATCCAATTTATCTTCCTCATCTTCATATTTTTTATTTAGTTTTTCCATATATCCTAAACCAATCAGGAAAGACTTCAAAGGATGTTCCTCCTCTTTTAGCGCCAGCATAAACCTTTCTAATTCTTGGCGTAACTTAACTTCTTTAGTTATTTCATCACTAAAAGCCAGAGCTTCAATATATGAGCAGTTCTTTATTCTGGCTATCTCCCTGACTTTCTCAAGTTTGACTTTGCCAAAGCCGGACATGAGTTTGCCTATTCTTTCAAAGTCAGGCATAGAATAAGGATTAACTTTTAATTTAAGAAAAGATAGTATATCCTTAACCTCCTCCCTTTCGAAAAAGCCTCTCGCTCTGGAAAGATGGCAGGGAATTCTATTTCTTCTGAACGCCTTCTCTACTTGTTTTCCGATATTATTTGTTCTAAATAAAACTGCAATATCCTCTTTCTTTACACCTTCCTCTATCAAATTCTTTACCTGATAAACAATATAATTTATCTCAGAGCTAAAATCTTCAAAACCTTCAATTCTTATCCTGGATCCTTTTTCACGTGTGCAGATCAGTTGCTTGTCTATCTTGAAATCCAAAGCTTTGATAGCTTTGTTGATGCCTTCTATAATAGTTGCAGTAGATCTATGATTCTCTTTCAATATCACTTTTTTATGGGTTTTATCAAATTTGAAAACAAGTTCATTAGATGATCCTCGCCATTCGTAAATATTCTGGCAATCATCTCCAATAAGGCATAAATTATTATTCTCCAGCAGGTTAAGTATTCTGATTTGCACAACATTCAAATCCTGCGCCTCATCGACCATGATTATTCTAAATTTTTTTCTATATTTCTCTAATATCTCTGGGAATTTCTGAAATATCTCGTAAGTCTTAAGCAAGATTTCATCAAAGTCCATCACATTGTTCTCATGCAAGTATTTCTGGTATTCTTTGTAGATCTTTACTCCATATTTTTTCATTTTAGCATCAATCAAGATTACTTCATCGTCTATAATCTCCTCAACAATTCCCTTTTCAGGTTCTTCATCTTCAGATATGGAAGCGTCATCAAGCTCTTCAGGTAAAACTCCTGTGTTTTTGAATCTCGCAATCCTGTTCATAAAATAAGAGATAAAATCCTCTCGAGTGTTAATATTGTTTTTTTCTAAAATTTGCCGGACAATCTTCTTTTTTTCATAATCATCAGTAATAAGGGTAAAATTTCCTTTTGGAGATATAAAGTGCTTGTTTTCTCTAAGGATTCTCAAAAATAAGGAATGCATTGTGCCAGCCCATCCTGGAATTCTGTTAGTCTTCTTAGCTATTTTTTCAGTCATATCCTTTGCAGCTTTATTAGTAAAGGTAGTCATCAGTATTTCATTAGGCCGATACCCATGGTTTTTTACCAAATTAAGATATCTTTCCACAATAGTGGTTGTTTTTCCTGTGCCAGCACTTGCAAGGATGAGCAAGTTCCCTTCTAATGTATTAATTGCTTCTAACTGATCTTCATTAAGGACAAATTCTTTTTTATTTCCCCCTCTTCCTTCTTCCAAATTTTCGCTTTTAGGATTATCCTTATATTCCAGATCATAAGCTGATTCAAAGCCATCGCCAATTTTTTTCATAAAAATTCTACATCTCCGTCTTATAAAAATGCATTGATAGAGCTGGGGGGCTGAATTCACTTTAAAGAAACTATCGCATAAATGCCTCTATTTCTCTCAAGGAAGGCATAGATCTAGCGCCCTTCTTTATTACAGAGAGAGTCCCAGCATGCACTGCAAAGTTCAAAGCTTCCTGCAGACTTTTTCCTTCATCTAAGCAAGCAACAAAAGCAGCTGCAAAGCAATCTCCTGCCCCGGTGGTATCCACTGCATTCACTTTCTTTGCAGGCAAAGAATACTCTTGCTCTTTTGAAAATAATTGCGCTCCCTCTCCTCCTTTTTTAACAACAAGGGTAGGAACAATTTCCCTTAAAAACTGAATATTGTTCATCCCCCCAACAAGCAGATCAACTTCCGTAAGGCTAGGTAAAAAGTAATCGCATTGCTCTAGCAAAGGCCTCAATTTTTCGATCCCCAGTCTAGCAAATATATTTCCAGGATCTAAAACTATTTTAGTGCCGCCCTGTTTGGCTTTCTTAGCAATTTGAGTGTAGATTTCTATGGCCTCTTCTTTTATAATGCTGGCAAAAATCATGAAGGAAGTGTTTTCATATAGCTTTTCTGGGAAATCTTTTTCAGTAAAATTAATGTCATTGTAAGCATATATCTGCCTTCTTCCTTGTCTGTCAATTATCGCGCATAGATAATTATTAGCTCCTTGTTTTCTTTTAGCAAATGAATAATTAACATTAGATGCTTCAAAATCTCTCAGCAAGAGCGAAGTATAATCATCCTCTCCAATATTGCCAAAAAAATAAGCTTCCTTGCCTAGGGTTCCCAGGCCTGCCGCAATGTTTCCTGCCTGACCACCTGAATAAACCTCTCTATTAAGAATTATTTGCTCCCCATCAATGCCTGCAAAATTTTCAACAAAGAAAGCAATATCAACATTCAGGCTTCCGATGCAAACTATTTTTCCCATCTCAAGCTCCTGTTAATTCTCTATAGGCTCTTTTGGCCCGATCATCAAATGAGCTATCAATCGGAGGAATTCCTTGTGTGGCAGAGTAATTTATTCCAGATTGTTTCAGACTCTGCCTTATTCTTTGCTCTACTCCAGCATAATTCCCATATCTTTCCTCAACCCTCGAGCCAACGTCTTCTCTCTTTACTTTTCTAGAAAAGTCCAATATTCTGGACAAATCTACGCCGGCACTATTTTGCATAACAACAACTGCTTGAGGCAAATCGTGCATAGCTGGTTGATAATTATCGCTGAACAATGGAATAAGGCCTTCTAAAGAAGTCCCTATAACAGAAACTCGTGCATTCCTTAGAGCTAAGTCGCATCCAGGATTAAATGCAATAGAATTAGGAATTCCTGCAAGAGCATCTACATCTGACCAACTGTCCCCTATATGAGTGCCGTCATAAGAATCGGGAGAGCCATTTCTTAACAGTCTTTGAACAGCAGATAACTTATGAGTTCCGCCTATAAACCTCCCAATTGAACCATCATACCTATCATCAGAAAATCCAAGTTGAGTCCCTACTGTTGCCTTTATCCCTATTCTTCTTGAAACTTCTCTAGCCGCTTCTTGGTGTCCCGCAGTTACTGCAGTGATCTCCCAATTATTTTCCCTGCCCAGGTGATCAACAAATTCTTCTGCTCCCGGCACTAATCTCATATGCATCCCCACTGTTCGATTAATTTCTATTGGTAAGCCATTCATAAGTTTGGACATAAAAAAAGTAGGGGCGTACCAGCAATAAGGGACTTCATTTTTAAGAGCTGCCGCAATATTAAGATCTGACGCCTGTCCATAGGAAGCCTCAGCAGAGGCTCCTGCAACAACTCTTGCAGCAGCAACCGCATTATCATCGTATATAAGAACGCCATCCATATCAGTAGTCAATTTTTTACGGTGTGCAAGGCTATCGTAATATTTTCCACCTATTTTTCTCAAAGTTTCCAAGGCAGCGAAAGGAGAGTTAAATGTACTCTCATCTATTTTACCCTCATCAACAGTCATCAGTCTCATCGAAAAGCCCATAAAAAATCTTAAGATTATTTACTATATAAAGAAATCTGTACTTATGTAGAATCTTTAAAATAAGATAGTTCTAAATTGCATAGCGAGCTATTTTGATAAAATGGCCCATTCTCACTTTCCCCCATATTTCTCTATTTGTTCCCTATCTAATTCTAAGATGACTTCCAATAATCTATCTGCTGCATCGCGGTCTGTAAATATTCTATGTCCTGCAGAGATCTCATGGTTATTTGCTTCCAGCTTTCTTGCTAGATTTTTCTGCACTTCATAAGAAATAAGCCTATCTTGAGTAGTTATAACTAAAGTGGGAATATTGTTTGGATTAATTTCTACATCTTCTAAATTAAGTTTAAGAAGCAATCTTGCAGAGGCGGAATTAATTAGATGATTCTGTGCCTGGTGCTTAGACTTGGCTTTATCATATCTGCTCCCATGAAAGTAGTCTAGAGAAGTTATATTAAATAAAGGAAAGCTCACTTGGCTAATTAACTTATAGAATTCCATAACTGGCTTGCTGAATATTCCCAAATTGCTTACTACATCTTTTGTATTTGTCATTGGGGCGATCATTACTCCAGGCAAGAAATTACCCATATGCTCCCTCTCAAGTATTTTAGCATGCGCAAATGCCCCATAACTATGGCTGGCTAAAAGAAGTTCTCTTCCTGATTCAATAGATAAGGTATCAAGTGCTTCTACCATGCTTGCTAGGCTTCTAGAAGTATATTTAGGAACTAATTCTCCTGAAGATTCAGGGGTTTGCCATAACACATGAACTGGCTGCCCAGTCTTTAAGGCAAGATCATATGGAAAGCTCCCAAAATAGCTTAACCGGCTTATCCTATCTCTAAATTCATCTGGACAAATTCCAAGAGGCTTTTCATATTCTGTAATGCACTGCTCAATTCCTCTCTGAGGAGAGGGTTTTGCTCCGATACCTGTAATTAATGCAATAGGTGAAACTCCGTCTCTGTCTTCATCCTCTCTCTTAATCTGCCAGGTATCAACAAGTACCTCTCCAACGTTTCCTCTTGAATATTCTATATTCCCCATACATTTCTTTCATTATTCTCATTTTTAAACTTTACTAATGTAATTCCTATTAAGTGAATACATTAATCATTATGATCTATAAGGTAAATCTTTAAATTTTCTACTTTTTAACTTTCTGTATGAAGAGCCTAAATTATATTGACTTTCATAAAGTAAATAGAAGCTTTACTTATCCATTAGGCAAACTTCATCTTAGAGGATATGTCTCCTCAGGCTTCCCCATTCCAGAAGCTGCTGAACATTTTCTCTGTCAGGCGGCAGAAGGAAGAATGTATAAAGAGCTATCTAAAGTTGGGCTTATCGGAGTAGCTTTTCTTTATGGATTTGTCCCAAAAGAAGGATCAGGCGTGACTGAGGGGATAGACCTTGCCGTCTATCGTTCAAAACCAGTTACAGAAAACCCTCTAACTATTGAAATAGATGAAAGCCTTATGGTCCATACATGGACTTTGGAGCGACCTCATGGAAAAGAAGAATTTCAAGAGAGGGATAGAAGTAGAGATGGGACCTTCTGTGCTATAGAATCAGTCATTCTAGGCAGAGAATCAGAAAGACTTCTCCAAGCTATCAATAAAGCCAAGCGGGAAGGTAAAAATCTCTCTCCAGCTAGATATATGGGGAATATGAATAATTGTCCAAGCATCGATGAATTTAAAGAGTAAGATCTTCCTCGATAAATTTTAATTTACAAGAAGGTTTAAAAATCAAAAAATTCTCAAACATCTGCATGGCAAGAAAATACCAAGGAAAACCAACATTCAGCGAGATGATGGCTGATCTTAAAAGACAGAAAGAAGAAACACTAAAAGAAGAATCGGATCCTAATTTACATTATATGCATCTTATAGTTTCTCATGAAGTAGGACAAGAAAGGCATGTGGATAGATTATTTCAAAATCTCTCACCTTTCAAGAAAAGAGCAGGCACGGGTTCAGTAGTGCAAGATCCTAATTATAGGCACACGGGAGTTGGGTATTCTTCAGCATTTATTCTTAGAACAACAGATCTCACAGTTTTAGAATCTACCGTCCAGCAAGCTTCGGCAGGATTGCCTGTTAGATGCGAGTTAAGAGAATATTAAAGCCTATTTTTTAAAACAATAAATTTTATAATCTCTAAATAGCATGACTTTACATGAAGGGTAAGACTCCTCTGAGAAACTTTTTTCACACACTTCTATCACATCCCTCCATATCTGGAAATAACTCTCTTCTTGAAGAGATAATTCATGCAGCAAGCAAAAATTCTATACGTGAGCCCATTGAAGAAGTTGTAACTATAAAGAGAAATGAATTGAGGAGAATCTTGAAAGATATTGATAATTCTCCCTTAAAAGATGAAACCGAAGCATGGCTTACAGCAGCGGAATTAGCGCAATATGGATTAGGAGATAAAGATAGGCTTTCAGAGCTAATGAAGTCTCAGGCCCACTCATATCCTTCAAGACAAAGGACAGACTTGGAAAATGGAGTTTCAAAAGAAGAAGTTGAATATAAAGTTACAATAAGAAGTCTGCCATTCCTGGACCAGTCTCCACTCAAACAACTTTCATCAGGGTGGAATTATCAAAGGAGACTTGCAGAATTTCTTGTAGCTGAAATGGGGAAAATATCTTCATTAGCAGCAAGTTTGCCTAGGCAGGCAGAGGACCTTGAAGAAAGAAGTTCTACTTTCTCAGAAACTTCTCATTCTCATCAGAATGGGTCAGGAGTAAAGATGACAATAAGAGAAATAAAAGGAGCAGGGTCAAGATTCAATCCTATTTACCTATCCCAGATAATAAAGAAGAATCCTGAAAGATATCTTGCACAAAAGAAAGGCCGGACCTGGGAAGTAGAAGTAACCGAACAGAACTATAGAAATTTAGGCCTGTTAAATATGCCTTCTGAAGGAAGTAATATTCTTAGAACCCCTATAAATAATGGAAATAACCATACAGTTGGTAATGGAACTGCAGGGTGGATGACAATTCCAGAGATAATAAGGGCAGGTTCAGTCTTGAAATATCATGTCCTAAGTTACAGGCTTAAGAAAGAGAGAGATAATGGGCATATAAGGAAAAGAGAAGGAGCTCTTGGAAACCCTTGGGAAATAGAAGTTACCTCTGAGAATCTTGCAAATCTTGGACTTCCCTCAACATTTAATATCCCTCCTAGAGAACAACATTCGCCAACATCCTCTCCTGGAATGGATGATCAACAAATCTCTACTCCTGCACTCCTTCCAGATGTCTCTCCAAGAGTGCATATTGAAGTAGGAGGAGAAAAGTACTTTTTTTCTTCATCAAGTTCATACCGCGCCGATAAGATAGAGGAGCTTCTTTTAAAGATGCATTCAGGAGTATTTAATGATGAAAGGATCAGGCAGCAAGTTAGGGCAGAATTAAAGGTAGATAATGGAAAAATAAGTGGGGAACACCTAGTTCCATTCTTAAAAAAGGTTAACGGTATATTGCTCCTATCTTCATCAGGGGTAAGAAGGCATCTAGAAACAAAATTAGGAGATAATTCTTATTTAGATGAATTTATAAGTTCAGAACAAGCTCAACCTTATGTTCATACTTTTCCTCCAATAATTCCATCTGCTTACTTAAGGAAAGAAGATTTAGATTTATTTGCACAAGCCTATGCATCTTTTAGAAGATTAAGGGGATTAAAAGAGGCAGTGGCTAACGCAGAAAGCTATAGGGGCCAGCCATCAAATACTCTCCCTAAAGAAGAAACTTCCTCAAGAACAATAGCTGATAGTTATCTAAGAAATCTAAGGGCATCAGGAGTATTAAATTCTAGATTTGAATCAGATCTAAATGAAAGAGGTATTTTTGACTTAACAACTCCTGAAAATACTCACCGCAGCTTTCGTCGTTTTGAGCAATTCATGGCAGGGTGGGAATACTTTGATTTCCATAGTCTAATGCAGAGCTTAAGGGGGAGAGAAGTGACATGGAAGCATATCGAGACTACACAGCTAGTTAATTTGACAAGACAGGGATTAGTAAAAGATATAGCAAGGGGTGGAAATAGGCCACTATATGTAATCAAAGAAGGAAGTAGGGAAGAAGTAAGAAGATATATAACTCAGTCGATTGTCAATGAGATGTCATCACCTTTATCAATTTAGTTTCATTTATGTCAAGGAGTCTTAGAAAACCAGGTCTTAAAAGACGTGGTGACTCTTTGAGCACAAGAAAATCCTCTGGATTTTCTGTTCAGAAAAACTCTAGAAGAGTTTTCTGCATCCAAACCTCAAAAATAGAATATTCTTAACAGTCTCAAAAACTTTCAGTTTTTGATGGCATGAACGCCTTTTCAAACCACCTCCTTTATTTTTTCATAAATCTTCCCTGAATATATGCTCCAGCAAATATAGCTGCGATTCCCATAAGAATTTTATAATTTCCAATTCCTATGCTTGCAATAGCTGAACCTGGACACAATCCAGAGATCCCCCATCCAACTCCAAAGATAACTGCTCCAATAATAGTATTCCTATCAAATATTTTTTGATGGCAGTCAAATTTATCTCCATATCTGGGCTTTTCTCCCTTTCTTGAAAAATAATAGTAAGTGGGAGCAACAACTAAAATTGCAAATGCCATTAGAAGAACAAGTCCCAAGTCCTGAAGTTGAAGAAATCTCAATACCACTTCAGGTTTAGTCATATTTCCAAAAGCCAGACCAAAGCCAAATAATAGTCCTCCAAATAAAACAACTAATAATTTTCTTCTCTCTTTGTTCATGGTATAATCCCTAGAGATTTAATTACTACTGCCGTAATTATTCCAACTGCAATAAATATCATTGTAGATATTATCGAAGCCTTGCTAAAAGATGAAACTCCACATATTCCATGTCCTGAAGTACATCCTCTAGACAGTCTTGTCCCTATTCCGACTAAAAGCCCGCCTATAACCAATCTTATCCAGCTTACTTCTGTTGTAAATGTCCTGGCACCATTGAATCCCAGAGTAAAGATTAATGCTCCGAGAACCAACCCCATAGAGAAAACGAATCTCCAGACTCTCGAATCCTTAAATTCCAAATCATGGAAATATTCATGTTTAGAGAAATAAGACCAGGTGGTAGTAAAGAAGCTACTGGCTCCGGATTTTATCCCAGTATATTTATAGATCAAGCTTACCCCTATGCCTATAATTAGTCCACCAATTATATAATGCAAAACACCATCAGGAAATAATCCCTGGCTAAATATCTCGTATACCATTGTTTACCTTTCTCTATTTTTATCAACACACTATAAAAGCATTTCTAAGATGGGTCTTTATACTCCTTCTTATTGGTCAAACTAGAACAATGGAAATATCTTTATCGCGATTATTGAGTGCACAAGAAAATAAACTAATAGGCTCAAGTTCTAATCAGCAACATTATTGCAATCCTTATCGCCCAAAAGCAATTGTTAATGGAGACCTGCCCGTAGAAGAATGCCAGACACTCCGCCAGGAGAGAACACAGGGAAAAATTAAGTCTGTTATGGCTTCATATTGGGGGGCTAAAGCTTTATTTGGAGTGGCTTCAGTCGAGCCTCTTAATCTAGATCCTGCTTCTCCAAATTATGGCATGACTATCCAGGACCCAATTCTTATAGAATTATATTCGGATGAATGCCTCACCTATGATTGGAGAGAAAAATTTCCTTTTAGAAGGAACGAACCAAGAATAAGAATTGGTCAGCATGTTGCTTATATAGGTAAAGTGGAAGAAGTATTAGAGAAGGGTCTCAAGGTAATCCTTACTCAAGTGTCGGACAATATAATATCACAGGCTTGTCTTCCCCATAGAAATGATCTTAGTTTAATACCTGGCCAGAAATTCGAGATACTCTATGCTTTAAATGAAGAATCTAAGCCATGTTTCGAGTTAATTATAGTTAAAGAGTAAATTTTTATGTTTGCTACCTATTCCCCCCTGCAACTATACTAATCAAGTAAACATATGGGATCTCAAACCCTTGAGAAGTAATATGGCCAATATTTTCATCCCAGGCAAGGATGCGAAATCCTTCATTCTCTAAATACATATCAAGATTATCCAAGTTTTCTGATCGTCCTGCAATGGCGACATATGATTCTCTATCGCGGCGAAGCACTCCTAATGTATGAGTAATCCACGAAGGATGGACAAAATCTCCATAGAGTCCGCAGCTGATCAGGACATCATAAGAAAATGAAGAAGGAATAATATCTCTCATATCCAGTTGTTCAGCACTTGCACAAAAGGTCTGGCGATATCCTCTTTCTTTGGCTTTGCTAAGCATAACCCTAGAAAAGTCAAGTCCATCAAGAGTGTGCCCTTCTTCAATCAGTGGAGCACCCAAAAAACCTGTACCGGCGCCAATATCAAGAATATTCTGCGCAGGAGGAAGGCGAGGTCTGAGCATCCTCAGCAAATGGGCAGGAGCCTGATAGTTAAGCTTTTCAATCAACCTCTCATAGCCACTAGGCGCATCTTCCACAGTCCATTCACTCATCTTAGAAGAAACATGCACTGCTTCATCTCTACTTGGAGGTTTAAATTTCTCCCTTTCATCGTGCAAAATGCGTATCTTAGCACCTTCACAGACCATCCAAGGTCTGTTAAGATCATCGCGATGTACTTCATATAGTGACATTGTTAATAGCTCAAGAATTCGCTTGAGGTCGAATCACCTCACTTTTGTGAGAAATTCTGATAATTTAAAGCTTTCTCGGTACATTTTTATACATCTTCTCCTTTCTAAGGATATAAAAAAGAGGCAAAGATGAGAAATATAAGTCAAATAACTGTTAGAAAGATGGATGGCACTTTGGAATCTTATAATCCTCAAAAACTCCAAGATTCCTTAAGAAATGCAGGCGCAGATGATGAAACTATCAATCAAATAATAAAAAAGACAGGGTCTATCCTTCATCCAGGAATTGAAACAAAAGAATTATTTAATTTTGTCTTTAAAGAATTAAGAAAAACTAATATAGAAGCCGGATACAAATACAATCTCAAAAATGCAATTCTTGACCTCACCCTTAACGGTGGATTTGCCTTTGAGAAATTTGTAGCTCGCATTTTGGAGAAGCAAGGCTACACAACTAGACTGAATGCCATAGTTAGAGGAAAGATCATTACTCATGAAATCGATGTTATCTCAAGAAAAGGTCGGGAAGTCTTAATGGTTGAAGCAAAGCATCACATAGATCCATGGCATGCACAGTCCATTCAGACAGCCCTTTATGTTTACGCCCGTTTTCTTGATGTAAAAGAAACCAATGGATTCACAAAACCAATGCTCGCCACAAACACAAAATTCTCAGATCAGACAATGCAATATGCAAAAGGAGTAGGAATGCGTTTGATGGGGTGGAAATATCCAAAAGGAGACAATATAGAAAGCAACATAGAAAAATATAAATTATATCCCATTACGATCCTTCCAGGTCTAAAGAAACCATTAAAAGAAACTTTTCTTGCCCAAGGCATCCTTACCCTCCAGGATCTTGTATCTTCAAGATCTGTGCCTAAGATCCTAAAAGATCAAGCCCAAATCCTCCTAGTTAAGAAAGAAGAGAAGGAAATGGTTGTGGCGCAGTAAAGAGTTAGAAATAAGATTTCTGTTACTACTAGAATTACTGCTTGTTATGTTTTTGATGGAGAATCAACTCGCGCTCCTTGCATTACTGACCAGCAGCCAGGCTTCAAAGTCAGTCAGAATCTATATCATCATACTCATATGTTGCATATCTTTCCAAGAGTAGGAAAAGAACATATCACCATAGCAGAACTTTCAATGATGGATCCTAGAATAGGGGATGTAGATGAAAAAATTCTTTCGCCTCAGGAGATCTCAGACGCATTCAGATTCCAACGATATTCCCAACCTCAGAGTGTAAGCACAGCTCCTTTCAGTAGAATGCCATTTTCTTTCTTCAATTTTGTTGAAGACAGGTATAAAGTTGTAGGAGAAGGATCTATCAGCCAGCTCTCAGGTGGCGTTAGATATTATCTTGCAGATGTGGATATGTAACTGAACAACTTCTTGCCCGCCAATTCACACATGTTTTATTGAAAGAGGTTTATCTTTGTTGACATATAAGAAAATATTAGGGTTGTAGATAAATCTAAAAATAAAGCCTGCTTTATTTTAATATGAGTATAAATCATATCTCAAATAAAGGATATGCGAAAAGAGATATAAATCAGGCGGGTCGCGACATTATTCATAACCATTATCAGGCTAGAAAAGATAAAAAACTACTTTTGCAACCTCTGGGACCAGATAATGATATTTTAGAGACTGCTGAAAGATATTGGAATTTTGTAAATAGAGATGAAAGAAGACTTGTTTTGTTTTTCTTTTTCCCCTTAGTTATGTCTATCTTTCTTGGACAAGACTTTTTCGGATCAAAATTATTTTCCAATTTCTATATTAGTGCCGCAGGTATTGCAGTTTTTATTGTTCTTTTATCAGTTATAATAATGAAATCAACCAATACATGTCCGAATTGTAATGCTGGATTCGCAACATATGAAATAAGAAGAGAACTACTAAACAGAAAGAGAATAGCGGACGAAGTGGTAACTAATATAGAGACTACAAGAAAATGCAGAAAATGCAAATATGTTTATAATACTCAAATAGTGAATAAGGAGATGAAATCTTAAGTATATAAAATAGAAATGATCTCAATTAGAAGAAAAGGTGTCGCAATTGTTAATACAAAAAAAGGAATTTTATTAGTAGCTGGAAATTCTAAAAATTTTATATTACCTGGAGGGGGGGCAGAAAGAAAGGAAAGTAGGAAGCAGGCTGCAATCAGAGAGTTATATGAAGAAACTGGATTAAGAACAATAAAGTGTATATATCTTTTCAGTTATCTTGGTAAAAGTTGGAATAATCATAGGGGAAAAAAGGTTAGAAATCATACAAAAGTTTTCTTAATTGAAGCACAAGGTATTCCTAGACCAAGGCATGAGATAAAGTATGTTAGTTTCTACAAACCGAATTCAAATGTTAATATTACTCGAGGAACCAAGAAGATTATAATTAATTATATGGGTCTAAAAGATAAAAAACTCGTGAAACTAAGGGCTTAATCTAAATATTTATCCTTTTAATAAAGTCTTGTAGGTTCATATTTTCTATATTGCTTTCCCATAATCTTAGTACCCTAAACCCTTTTTCAGTAAGTTCCTTTGTTCTTATTTTATCTTCTTCTACTTGTTCTAACTGCGATTTATTTAGAACTTTGTATTTAGGATTAGAACTATTCCCATGCCAGTAGTCTCCATCTATTTCTATAACTAAATTTTTAGAAGGAATAAAAATGTCTGCCATATAAGCGTGCTCTATTTCCATGTACTTGTGAGAAATAAATTCTATATTTAACTCACTTAGAAAAACTTGAATTTTTAGTTCAGGCTTTGAGTCTTTTATAGGAAATACCTGTTTTGCTCTTGCCTTTTTGATTTTTATTTTTGCTTCCTTGTCATGATGAAATACCCCTAGGACCCCTTTATTCCATGCATTTTGCAAGCCTTTTGTTCCCTTGTTCCAAGGTACGGGCATAACTCCCTTCTTTCCTTTATTCCAAGGAATCAACCCTTTTTTAAACTCGGTAGAGGGGGAGCGATGCTGCCCTTTTCGCATCTTGCTCATCTTTTTTCTTACATCTTCTGAACGAAGTTTACCTTTATTTGCTAAACTTATCTTAATCTTAGTTCCCAAAGAAGTCTTTCTTCCAACATTCCTTTCCGCAATTTTCCTCCTATGTTCTTCTGAGAGTTTCTTTCCTTTATGACTCTCTGAGAGCCTCTTTCTTAATATGGGATCGGCCATGCTTTTTCTAACTATTTCACTTTGCCTTCGCCTCCACTCGGGGTCGTCCCATTTCATGCGTCTTTCATTCATATCAAATAAAGGTATTAGGGGAAGTTATAAAATTATCTAAGTAAGCTATATAAAAATAATAAATAGTTTTTGTTTGCCATAGCTTTTCTTCAAAGCCAAGGTCACCCTTTTGATTAGCATTGTTTGCCATAAAACTATGAAGAAACCACATATAAAATCTTTTCCCCGGACATAAGAAATTAATCTATCCTAGAGTACTTACCTACAATAAGGATTAAATAACATATCTCTTCTTATTTATATGAATTTGAAACAAAAAATAACAAGTTCAGCGGCTTTAATTGCAGCAATAGGGAGTTTAGAAGCAAAGGCTCAAAAAATAAAATGGTAAATAACACGCGGATGCAGAATAGTATTCAAGAAACATCTAAAACGCACATGGTAGAAGGAGAAGAAAATATCGCTCTTAGAAAATCTAAGGTGCATGGAATGGGCGCATATGCAGCACGAGATATAAATGAGGGAGAAAAAGTTATAGAATATGTGGGAGAGAAGGTAAGCAAGAAGGAAGGGGAAGAAAGAGCCAAAAGGCAGGAAGAAATGGCAATGAGCAATCCCTGGAAAGGTGCAGTTTATGTTTTTGAATTAGATGATGATTATGATATTGATGGAGACGTTGAATGGAACTCTGCACGTTTTATCAATCACAGCTGCGACCCAAATTGTAAGATAGAAACAAAAGATGGAAGAATATGGATTGTTGCAAAGAAAAATATAAAAAAAGGAGAGGAAATAAATTACAATTATGGTTATGATTTTGAGGATTATGAAGATCATGTGTGCAAGTGTGGATCCAGCAACTGCGTTGGATATATACTGGATGAAGAGCATTGGCCCAAGATTAAGAAATAATTTTTTCTGATTAATAATTTATTAGTACCACTATTAAGTAATATTTAAATACCGATGAAGTAAGATCTAGGCATGAACGAAATGAAATTAACATACACTCCAATTCCAGCTCGAAATACAGTTGTAGTCGGGACAAGACATACATTAAATGCAGAAGCAGATAGAAAAGGAAAAAGGGAGTTCCTCAATGAATTAAGGACTTGGGATAGACTTGCGATAGAAGGAAATGCTTGTGAAACTCAGCACTATCGAAGCATATTTACGAAAACAGGGTCTAGAAGTTATGAACTCCTTGCAATGGATGAAGGTCGTTGCCAAAAATTGTATTTGGAAGGAAATGCTTTATGGCATAGTTTAGCAAATAAATATAGTATGCCTAATGTTGTGTTTGAAACCCTTGATGCACTCGCAGTAGTGAGCATGGTTATAAATTATGGAATTCAAGTCAGCGAAGAAGGGATTTTTAACATGCGGGGAAGATACGAATGCGAAGAAGGGGAAGAAAATGCTCTTCCCAATGTTGGGCTCCAATTAAGATTAAGAGCTGTTTTAACTCATCCAAATATGAGTTTGCCTAAAATAGGAGAGGCTACATATCTTTACACTTTTTGGTATGCTCATATAAGAGACTATGAAAACATATGCCCTAAATTAGATGAATTTACCAGAGGAGAAGAGAAAAAAGGAATAATTGTAGGCCAGACTCACGTACCTAATATGATTCGTTTCTTAGAAAAGGGAAAAATAGAAATCCCTATGAATTGGGAGGATTTTAAGAGAGATTCTCCAGCAGGAAGAAAATGGGGGAGAAGCACCCAACAAATTGAAGATATAATTGCCTCTGTTTAAATTACAGTAAATACGCACATCTATATAGGCTCTTTACCTAAGAGAGATATGAAAACTATCCAATTTTTATGTATCCATTGTGAGCTTATCCGGCCTATAGAGATAGCTAATGTAACAACTCATTATGTTATGGGCAATTGCGCTATCTGCAAGTCTAAAGTTGTAGTTAACCATAAGAGATTAAAGAAAAAGTTGGAGATTTCTGAAGAAATAGTTTAAGACAAGAAAGATTTATCAGTATAAAATCCCATATTTAAATAATGAATAAAAAGAAGAGAAATTGGATTACGGTTCTTGCTCTTACAGGGATTGTTTTGATCCTAGTTTTTTGGCTTGTGAATTATGGAATGTTCTTATTCTTTAAACCAACTAGTACAGAAACAAAACAAGGAGAGGTCTTAAGTGTTGATAGTTTAGAAATTGTTACCCAGAATCTAGATATCCCTTGGGAAATAGCTTTCTTGCCTAATGGGCAAATGTTAGTTACTGAAAGGCCCGGCAATCTAATAATTATAGACAAAGACAAGAAAAAAATAAAAGTGGCCGGAGTTAAGCATATTGGAGAAGGCGGCTTGATGGGATTGGCAGTTGATCCTAATTTTACTGAAAATAATTTTATTTACCTCTACATGACTAGTGAATCTGGAGAAAGATTGGAAAATAGAGTGGAAAAATATAAGCTGGAGAACAATGAGCTAAAAGACAAGCAAGTCATTATTTCTGGGATCCCAGGAGCAAGGTATCACGATGGAGGAGAGATAGTGTTTGGGCCGGATGGCGCTTTATATGTGACAACCGGAGATGCAGGAAATGAAAAATCCGCTCAAGACTTGAATTATAGGGGTGGAAAGGTTCTAAGAATAAAAGATGGAGGGGTTGAAATTTATTCTTATGGTCATAGAAATTCTCAAGGACTTTGCTTCGATAATGAAAGTAGATTGTGGGCTACAGAGCATGGAAGATCTGGAGTAAAATCTGGAATGGATGAGCTTAATTTAATAGGGAAAGGAAAAAATTATGGGTGGCCAGAAATAGAAGGTTCTGAAAGAAAAGATGGAATGGAAACGCCGGTGATAAATTCTGGAGCTAAGGAAACCTGGGCTCCTGCCGGAATAGCCTGCTTGCCTGGCAAGATAATATTTTCAGGTTTGCGAGGAGAATCATTGTACGTCTATAACATTGCAAGTGGCGAGACAAAGGCCTATCTAAGAAAAGAAATTGGAAGGATTAGAAGTGTTGCGGTACATGAGGGATATTTATATTTTTCAACCAGTAATAGGGATGGAAGAGGATCTCCAAGAGAGGAAGATGATAAGGTTTATCGGATTTCGGTTAATCAGCTTGTTTAGTTCATTTAATCCATCTTTACTCTCAACCAAAACAATATTTTTTTACCATTTTTCCATACTCTTTTTCATGTGCCACTCCTAAAGTGTCGCGCAAATATAAATAGTTGTAGCCCTCTAGACTACTATGAAAAAAGTAAGAGTGCTAATAAATGAAAAGGATGAGCGTGCTTTCCTTGAAATCCTTAGCCGGATGATAGAAAGGCAGAAGATGGCTGTCAACCCTGTAGGGTTAAGAAAAGACAGGAAGAGTGTATTTGAGCTAGGCTCAATTTAGATACTCTTAAATAAGACCTCCCCCTTATAATTGAATGCCTATAAAGAAAGGTTTAGGCAGGCTCAAATTAATTTTTACATTATTTTTAGTTCTTATCGTCTTACTTGTATCTATTTTAACAGTCAATAAGCAAACTAGCACAGATAATGTAACAACAGAGGTTGCAGAAGTCACAGGCATAATCGATGGAGACACTTTTTTTATCAAAGGCAGTGAGAAAGTAAGGCTTATTTGTGTGGATGCTCCCGAATTTGGAGATCCTGGCTATTGGCCTGCCAGAAAATTTCTTGAAGATAAAATAAAAGGCCAGAATGTCACATTAGTAAAAGATTTCTCTGAAAGAGATAATTATGATCGGCTGTTAAGATACGTTTATCTCAATGAAACATTAATCAATGAACTGCTTGTTTTAGAAGGCCTAGCAAAATACTATCCCTATGGCCCTGATGTGTCTCTTTGCCCTAAAATAAGAGAAGCAGAAAACTATGCCTGGGAAAATAATTTAGGAATCTGGAATATGGGCAACTAAGAATAATTTATTTTGTAACTACTATAAAGTAACATTTAAATACTTGAATTCTTTAATAATTTAATGGAAATAGAAGTGTTAGATCATCATTTCACTAAAGCAGGCTATGCGCAAGGGAAACCCCTAGGGTGGCAATCAGTTGCATGGAGTCAAGGACTAGATGCATTTCTCGATGAAGAGAGAAGTACCGTTTCAAGAAACAATATTGAGCATTTTTTGCTTAATCCATCAGTCATAGTTAGAGGCGTAAAGGAAGTATTAGGTTGCGAAGATATAAAATTAGGTGAAAAAAAGGTCTGGGTTTTACAGAGGCTTCAAAATATAAAGCCGCATAAAGAGGACAGCAGGCAAAATTTTTATCTGACTAACGCTTTGGTCAGCGATGAGGACATGGCTAGACTAGGGTATAATGTTCCTCTTCTGTTCGAAACCAAGGAATTGTTCCAAAAGCCCTATCTCGATGCAGATGGCTATTTACAAGAAGGAGATTTTCCAAAAATAACCGAAAGCAGAACAGTAAAAGTCAGAGAAGGCATGAGGAAGGGTCCTGCTATAGAAGACTCCGTAAGGGATAGGATAGTCGCAGAATTGGATAAAGAATACTCAAAGTATTTCCCATTAAATATTATAATTCAAAGAGCAGAAGATATATTGCCAATAATGAACAGCTTAACTCCTTATGCAGAAGGTAACAAGAAAGCCATAACTTTCTGGGGGCCATCCTGTGCAGGAGCCAGTACACTCAAGCATAGGAGAAACATATATTTCTTCACCTCAGATAATCAGCAACTTGCTAAAGAATACGATCCAAATATGCAAAGAGGGGGATTAATTGATCTTACCGCTTAAGGTAATCTATTCCTCTTCTTTTGATTATTTTTGTATAACTTATCTCCTAAATATTCAACAAGTTTCCTGAAAGGAGTCAATGCGAGAAGGAATATTATTGCGATAGCTACATTAAATATTGTATGCGCATTTGCCAGCTTGTTTGCTTCTGTTTGCCCAAATTGGCTGACTAAGTCTGTAAATGGACCAAGGAAAGGAAGAATTATCAAAACTCCAAGGAGGTTGAATAGGAAATGTGCTAAGGCCGTCTTCTTTGCTTCTTTGTTCATCATAGTCGCAGCAATTAATGCAGTTGCGGTAGTTCCAATATTTGCGCCTAGCAGGAGAGGTATTCCTTGGTCCAGGCTTATCAACCCCGAGGCAGTAAATACTATTACCAACCCAGTTGTTACAGCACTAGATTGAAGAATAAGTGTTAGGACTGCTCCTGCTAATACCGCAATAAAAACATTAGATGAATAGGAGATTATCTTAATTATATTAGGATCATTGCTCAGCGGGGAGACTATATCTGATATAAGCTCAAGGCTGAAGAATACCAAGCCAAAGTAGAATAAAGGCTTGCCGATTACTTTATATTTCCCGCCTATCAGACTCACAATAAATCCCGCTATAATAAAGATTGGAGCAAACGCAGTGAGTTTGAAAGCAATTAATTGCCCGGTAAGAGTAGTCCCGACATTAGAACCGATAATTATTCCCAGACTTTGCGTAAATTTGATCACTCCAGAATTAACAAGGCTTACTAAAATGACAGTTATGGCAGTACTTGACTGAGCGAGGGCAGTAGTGGAAAACCCAAGAAACGCTCCAGACCATTTATTGTTGGTAATCTTGCTGAGAGAACGCTTAAATCGTTCGCCTGCTACCCTTTGTATTTCCCTGCTAAAATGCTCAATGCCAAACAAAAATAGAATAATCGCAGAAATCAATACAGTTGTAAATGTAATCCAGTTTTCCATCTTCCTCTTTTGCCTTATATTTCTAGATTATTTATGTTTAAAAATACTCTTTTAGCAGATAAGACTTCTTTTATTTTATATCGAAAACCCCTGTAGGCGCAACGTCTGGTTTGATGACTTCAGAAATAGAATAAATGTCATGAATCTTAAGCTGGACTCCGGTGTTTCTCAGTTCTAAAATAAGATCTCTTAAATCGAGAGAATTTTTTACTATGACTCCCGTATCAAAATCCCAATTTTCATTTCCGAGATAATGATAAAAATAAATGACTTTTTTCGACTGCCTAAGGAATTGCTTCATAGAATTTAAATTTCGAGAGTCTTGCGAGCTTAATTTAATTTGAATGTTATAAAATTCATACCCAAGTTTGTGGATGTCGAGGCTTATAGTATAGCCCTCTATCACCCCTAATTTTTCCAGATTCTTTATTCTATATTTAATTGCATTTGCACTTAAATTTAGCTGTTCTGCAAGTTCTTTGTATTCGGATCTAGAATTTTCAGACAGCAATCTTAATATTTTTTTGTCTTCTTCATCTAGTTTTATAGAATTAATTTTAAAAGGAAGGCCTAGGGAGGATTTGCCCGAGTGCCCTAATACTTTGGCAGGGTAAAACTCCTGCTCACTAGCATTCTGCATCACTATATGATTTTCTAATTTATCTGAAAATCTATCTATTATATCTCCAATTATCAATTCGAGATGCTCTCTATTTTGGGCAATTATGTCAAAAGTAATACTCCATCTCCCCACTGCCGGACCAGCATATGTAACGAATTCATGTTTAGTAAGGTAATCAAAAAACTCCCTCTCTTTTTCAGGACTTATATTTTTTAATTGCAAAAATGCGCCGTACCTTCGAAAGTTAATTGACTTATAATTAATAATAGCATGAAAATGAGTGATTATTCCTTCTTTGACTAATCTTTGGAGCCTATAAGTAGCAACTTCCCTGCTTACTCCCACTTTCTTCGCCAGAGCAATTAAAGGGATTCTTGAATTTATTAGTAATTCTGCTAAGATTTTCTTATCTTTCTCATCCATTCTACTTAAATGACACTAATATATATAAATATTGCGTTTATGTAAAATATTTGATAATAAGTTTTATTTAAATGTGATTCTTAGTAAAAGTAATAATTTGGAGAAAATACAATGGAAGAAGAAAGAAAATGTAGGATAAGAAGGAATATAGCATTGACAGTCGCCATAGTCTTTGCAGGAATAGCCACGAATGAAGGCTATAAGCTTTATCAGCAAGGAAATGAAAGATACCTCAGAGTGATAGATAAAGATAATCAGGTATTTTTTGTAAGGCAAAATCAGGCGGGGAATGCGGTCTTTTATAATACCATCCCTGCAAGCATAGCTTTGTACGACACAAATAAAGATGGAAAAGTAGATTATAAAGAGGGGAGTCAATTTGCAAGGCATATGGGAAGTAGAATTAGTGTCCTTCCGAGTAGAGATGATCAAGAATTATTTGAGCAGGTAATGAGGGGGGCAAAATAAAATGCCATTATGTGGATTTAATCAGGAGATGCTTAAGGGCTTGGATTATTTTCATAAGGGGTTAGTTGAGCATGGAATAATCCTAAGGGCGAAGAAGAAAAATCAGTCTTGGGAAAAAGCCATTAAAAATGAGTTATCGGATATGGAGAGATTTTTACAAGAGACTCATAATATTAAAGACGTTGAAACAAGGGAATTAATTGAAGCTCTTACTAAATATGCCTCAGCCTTCTATAAATTAGCAGGTAAGGAAGGAATTAGAAATTATGATGAGACAATTAAGTTTCTCAATAAATTCTATTTTGAAATAGACAATAAGTATTATTCAGAACTAGAAGGCCAGCCCGAAGACATGAAAAAATTAGCATTATATTTAAACAATTTAGGAGGTAAAAATGCCGCCAAGCGGATTTAGTCAGCCTGCAATAAACGGATTGCTTGCATTTGTCAGAGATTCTTATGCAAATACTCTGCAAAGATATCAAGGCAGAGATTTGTCAGAAGAGCAAGTTCTGAGAGAGAGTATTGGCTATTTGGAGAACCATGTAGCGCAATCAGCTCAGCATCTGAATGGATTTGTTTCACCTGAAGGAGTTAAGGGTCTGCAGCAATTTGTAACCACAAATTTTCTTGATTTAATAGCCGAACTCAAATTAGGCAAGAAAGTTGAAGGTAAAGCAATGCAGACAGAACTGGAACATATAGGTACTTATTTAGCTCAGTTCAAATTATAGCAATCTTTAAAATAATGCCTTCTTAGAGAAGTCATGGAAAACTATAATATAGAAGCCTCAGGAGTCGCCTTGAAAGGCATTATTACTTGTGGATCTTTAGAGGGCTATGAATCTACAGGGGCATCATTCACTTTAGAAAACCTGTTAGGTTTCTTAGACGAGACTAATAAAGAGATATTAGAAGAAGGATTGAAACCGATCCCTTGCATTATTTATCAAGGCACATTAGTAGGAAGATCAAATTCAGGACAATATCGGGAAGAAGTTTACACTCTAGATTTTTCCTGGAGTCCTCGAGTAGGTGCCCCGCTTAAGGAAGTTTTCCTTAAGACTTTGATGGAATATGCAGACAGGCTGGGCAAGAAGATGAAGCAAACTCGGATATATGTAGAATTTGAAGGCAAAACAACAGTATTGAAAAAGAAAAGTGATTAGTAGTCTCCTTAACTATTCACTTGTTGGTGATAACAATCGTAACATTTAAATAACAATGCTTTCCTTTTTAATTATGCCTAGATGTAAAGTAAATGGCGGATTTGTGTATGTAACAAATTATTCTTATAGATTTAGAGAGCTCATACAATCCATTGCTGAAAAAGCTGAGAAATCCCTTCCCTCAAAGAGGCTTAAAGGAATAGGTATCTTCTTATTTGGATCTCCTTCCAGGCAGGAAATGATCGATGAATCAGACGCGGATGTCATGATCTTAAGGGATAAAGATAGTGAAGATTATAACTTGTTCAGGTCAGAATTTATGGCTCTCCTTGAGAAAGAGAAATTTTCAAAGATAGATGTCCCGGATTGGGGGACATTTGAGGAATGCGAGGCATATATTAAGCATAGCATAACAGAAGGAAATCAGATTGTAGAATCAAAGTTTGTCTATGGAGATCCTAGTGTAAATGAATATATCAATAATTTAAGGGATCAATATTGCACAATTGATCGTTTTGAAAAAGTGTTCTGCTTTCAAAAGCTATATTTTGACCAATATTACCGGCAACGCAGCAGGCAAGGGATAAAAAACGTCAAGTATGGGCATGGAGGTACAAGAGATTTCATGTTTATCACCTGGTTTATCAATATCCTTGACTCTCTAGATCATAGAAAAATAAATATTGAGGATAATTTCCCGATGGTTCATAAATCTCTCAGTTCTTTATACGAAAGGAGATTGATTAATTTCCAGGATTATATGAAATATTTGGAGAGCATCAATGTGGTTTTAGTTCTAAGAAATGATATTCTAATTCAGAATAGGTGGACAACTGAGGAAGGTCTTACATATTTAGATGACAGGACCCTCGAAATTTTGTTCAGAAGAGATATATTCAAAAATGAAAGCATTCAAGATGTACCCTCTCTTAAAAAATATTTGGAAAGAAATCTTGAAAATGTTTTTGAGCTAAAAATAAGAGTCTGGCACCTATTCCTTGACCATTTATCAAGTTATAAGGGAACTGAATGGGCAAATAATTTTAGGAATTTTCTCGATGGTAAGATTAACCAGGAAGAAATAAATAAAATCCAGGATGAAGATGAGCTGTCGCAGATGGTAATTATATGGAATATAGACTATAATAAAAATCCGGAGCTCTTTTCACAAATATTTCAAAAGTATAAAGAAAGCAAGAGCTGGCCAGTTCTAGCTTCGATCTGCTGCCATGCTGCGTGTCCCCCAGAAGTTTTAGATTATATTGCTATAAATATTGGATGCAGCAAAGGCTACGAATACCTGTTAAGAATCATCTCAAGAAATAAGCAGGTCCCCAAAGAAACTTTGAAAAAGATAATAGATAATCCAAATCTCGAATACAGGTATAAAATAGTTGCTAAAACAGCCTATGAGATAGGAGTAGAAAAAGCAAATGAGCTCAGATAAACTTACAATAATCCTCCTCAGGCATGGAGAGACTGTTTACAACATTGAAAAAAGGCTTCAGAGCCCTAAAGACCATCTTAACGAACAGGGAATATCACAAATAAAAGAATTGAAAGAGGAACTCTCGAAATTTAATTTTGACCATGTAATATCCAGCGACGAGAAAAGAGCTTCTGAATCTGCGGAAATAATTTGCTCTTGGGCTAATAAAGACTTTAAGCAAACTCCTTTGATAAGGGAAAAGAGCAGCGGGGATTTTTCGGATAAGCTAGTAAAGGATGTTGATTGGTCAACTGTCCAAGGCCCTTTCCTTGAGAAAAAGATCCCTGGGGGAGAAAATGTGCAGGAGGTCATGGTTAGAGCTTTAGAATTCTTCAGAGATTTAAATAAGTTCAAGCAAGGAGAAACTATTTTAGTAGTATCACATGGCGCTTTTCTTAGAGTATTATTAGGGCTAATATTCCATAACAATATTCAGGATTATTTATTAAATTATGAATTTCCAAATGCGACCTATTCAATAATCTCCAGATCAAGTGATGGAATGTGGAATTCAGAAAAATCTAATCTGGTAAAGAAAAATGGATAAAATATCTTATAAACAGGCATGCGCAGTGGCTGTAAATGTATTCGCAAGTGGATTTAAGCATATAGAAAGGGGCAGGAATAATTGGGTATTCCAAAAAGGAGAGCAGATTCTTACCATTCCCAGGCATGAAAGAGTTAAAAGTTATGAATTAAGGGTGGCCGCAAGCAGGCTTCTTGAGAGTCATGGAATACCTGTTGCAGAAATAATAGGCCATTCCCCTCAGACGACTGATGCCCCAGAGTATCTCATAGTCAGAAAAGTAGCAGGGGAGCATATTAATTTTGAGAGTATAGGTAAAGCCGAAAGAAAAAAGATTCATATTTCTGCAGGAGAAATTCTGGCCAGAATTCATGAAATAAATATTGAGGGATATGGGAGGCTAGATGGAAAATTAAAAGGACAGAGTCCATCTTGGACCAAGTTTGCAGATGAATTCTTTGAAGAATCCTTAAGAAGAGTCTCTGCTGTTCCCAACCTTAGAGAGAAGTATGGAAAGATTCTTCAGGGAGAGTATGAGCAAGGCAGAAATATTTTAGCTTCTAACACGGATCAATCGTTATTGCATGCTGACTTTCATCCAAGAAATTTGCTTTTTGATAATGGAAAAGTAGTGGCGGTGTTAGATTTGGATATTGTTACTTCGGGAGATACTGCTTGGGATACAGGACATTACTGCCATACATTTAATGTAGATAGGTCAAGTGGAATAAGAGCTTTCCGAGAAGGCTATGGCAATCCCATAAACCAAGAAGCTGAGAGGCTTTATTCATTAATGATTTGGACAAGGAAAATCGGGTCTCAAGCAAGGCAAAGGCCTGAAGCATTAAAAGAAACTCTCCCAGAATTAGAAAGGATTCTTGCCAGGAGAGAATGGTAATGAGATTAATGATGATAAGGCATCCCTTGAGTGATGCAAATGCGCAGGGCATTGTTTATCATAATCAACAAGGAGGGATAGACCCTAGAGGTTATGAACAAATAGAAAAGTTGCTCCATAGGCTAAACGGGGAAAATTTTGACAGGATTTACTCAAGTGATGCATATAGGTGCAGAATTCTGGCAGAAAGGATTGCCGAGCAGAGGGGAGTAAAAGTCATTTACCACCCTTTGTTTGTAGAAATCAATAATGGCGATTGGCACGGTAAAACTAAAGAAGAGATAGAAAAGAGGCTTCAAGCGGATCCTCTTAATACTAGGCCTCCAAACGGAGAGAGTCTAAGGGATCTTGCAGATAGGGCTGAAGAAGCAAGAAAATTTATTTTAGCTGAAGGCGGAGAGAGAAACGTTCTCATATCTCACGCAAGATTTATGAAAATGTTTCTTGGCATACAAATAGGGCTTAATCCTATCCAGGCCCTAAACCATATAAAATTTAGCAATTGCGCAATCTCTGAGATAAGAATATCTGACGGGGAATGCATGATTGAATACTTAAACAACAGAGATTATTTACAAAAATGAGAATTCACATATGCGGGATATATGGGTCTGGAAAATCCACTTTTGCTAAAGAGTTGTCTAATGTTATTAAAATTCCATATTATTCTTTAGATGACATTAAATATGCAGTAAAATTTACTAAAATTAGGCCAGTTGAAGAAAGGATCAAGAAGGTAAAGCAGATATGCAGCAAAAAAAATTGGATTACAGAAGGCACATGGTCTAATTTTGCAGAAGAAGCTTTCAAAAAAGCAGATCTCATCATTCTGATAAATACTTCAAGAATAATCTGCAGCTATAGGATAATAAAAAGGCACATTTTGAGGTCAAAGCATGAAAATGACACTCTGAGCGAGGCCTTGAAACTGGTAAAAGAGGTATACAAATATCATTCCACTCGCCAGCCTGTATCCTTAAGAGCCCATACAGATCTGATTGCAAAATATAAAAAAAAGCATTTAGTAATAAGCAAAAAATCGCATGTGCATAAAGCTCTCAGATTTCTTTATCAGCATAAAAAGTAGTTTACCACAATTAAGTTTAAAAAAGCCCCCTCATTATTAGGAATCCAATGCCAAGATATCTATACTATTGCAAAAGATGCGACACTACAAACGAATATGCTCTGCCGAGTAGTAATGATCGGCCTGTTGAATGCGCAAATTCAGAATGTGGAGTAGATGGAAGATTTTTAGAAAGGCAATGGCATGGTCAGACAGTAAATACCGGGCACTCTGGGGGAAAACTAAAATCTATGGATCTAACTAATTTAGTAACTGGACAGACCGTCAATTTTCCTTTAAAATTTGTAGCCAGTCATGTTACATCTGACGGCGGCATCTGCCAGCATTATAAATTCAAAAGTCCCTCTTAATGGGATAAGAAATAAGAGATGATCGGCCTCAGACTGTTTCTGAATAATTAATATGACAGTGAAAAAAATCGCAAAAGGTCTTGCAAAGCACTTTGTAGATTCAACCGCATTGCTCGCTATTCCTGTGCCTTTATACGCGGCTTATGAGACTCTTCTTTTAGGAATGAAAGACATAGTTTCTTTCACTTCAAAGGCAACTATTATAGGATTAACCTATGCCGGCCTAGGCTTCTTAGTAAGTGAGGGCAGAGATTTATCAAAAAGATTATTCGGATTAACTCAAGAAAGCCCGGAAAGATTACAAAAAAAGCATGATTTCTTTTATTTTGCAACAATTAATATTCCTCTAAGTATTGGCCTTTATATCTATTCAGGAGAAACCGATTGGAAGAAAATCGCCCTTGGAACAGGCCTATCAAGCATTCTAGGGGCAGTTATGGGGCCAGTAAATGGATACATTGTCGATTCTGCCCGCGATGTTGTCCATCTTGAGGAATGCAAAAGGACTGCGTACGTAAAATACTTCAAACATATCAATCCTTTTCTTAAGACAAGTCTTGCGCCTCTAACAGTTGCAGCTTCGATAGCCCTAACAGCTGGCATTTATCACTTGTCATCGGATAAATCAATTTCAGAGCACTACAAAAAACAATCCTTGGAACAAAAAATAGAGATAGAGCAAAGATAATCAATATAAAAGAGAAAACTTTAAATGCCCTGATTTTATCAAATAAATGAGGTGATAGTGCCTCAGAGCTTTTTCTGAGAAATTTAAGATGAATGGAAAAATTAGCAGAGAAAATGGAGTTCAAGAAGGCTATGATTTGCCTAATGGAAGTCCAATCAAGAGAGTAGAATATAGCAGAGATAATTGCCAAGAAGTATTAACCTTCTGTTTTCAAGATGGTTCTCAAGGGAAGGTATCGAGAGCAGTATCAGGCAGTGATTTGGTAATTAGTCTTTTAGACCCTAAGAATCGTCCTATCCCTGATACTGCTGAAGGCCCGAGATTAGACTATGTAATAACCAACCACGAAAAAGGAGATTTCAATTTCCAAAGAGAGATGCTCAATTTGATAAGAACACCTCAAGGCAGAAGCCTAATGGGAGCTTATGTGGGCCATCTCAGGCATAACTAAATCAATTTTCTTTAATTTTTCAAGTCTTTTTATTTTCTTGAATAATTTTTCTTTATCCTCTATAGATCGATTATAAGCTAGTTTATAAAATGCAAGAAGACTATCAAAGCTAAGCATTTTAATCTTCATCCCATAAAAATCAAGATCCTTAAAATCTCCAGGAAGTTCCTTATTCCTTTCCCGGTCGAAATAGTGAAAATCCTTTGAGTCCAATTCAACTCTTGGGTCTCCTCTCTTAATAATCAAGGTATGCCATTTAGGCACATATGTGTATTCTATCTTATTTTTCTTCAAACCTCTAATAAGCATTTTATAAGAATTCTCTGGAATGAGAAGATCGATATCATTAACTTTTATATTTCTATCTTTAATATAATAAAATGAAGCGAAACTTCCGTGAATAATCGGGATAACTCCATTTCTTAAACATATTTGAATAATTTCTTTGCAGAACTCTATAAGTCTTAAAAAATGTTCTTCATTAACAGGAGAGACTTCTCTTTTTCCCATCTTGATTATCAATTCTATGAAAGGCACTATTTATTTTATGCCTTTTTAAGTAACTACTAATAAGTTACATATACAAAAAGGTTTAAATATACCCTATAAGTTAAAGAAATAATTATAAATTAAATTGACTTAATAACAAAATGTTAGAAATGAAATTAGAAATTGTACCTCAAACAGGAATGCGACAAGTATTGGAAAATCCAATTGGAAAAGTGTATGATGTAATAGACTACTGGCAAAGCCAGCCTCAATTCGAAGCGACACTTCAAGTTGGAAATAAGGCGCACAAGGTAAAATATGTATTTGCTCCACCAGCATGGCTCAATTATATAGCTAGAGGAGAGAAATTTGGAGCTTATCTTGGAGATATGATATTTGTAAATTCTCAGCTTCAAGAAAGAAATCCTGATTATATTCCTTACGTTCTTCTCAAATTGCACGGGGAAAAATTTGTTTCACCAGGCTTAGATACTACTGGAAGAGCCCAGCATTGGCAATCACTCTGGGCCACAATAAGGGTGGCGGGGCAAGTAATGGATCCAAATAGCCTCTATAGTTTTCTTAAAGATTTAGAGGCCCATGAACGATCTGGATTCTTCGAACTAGATGGAGAAGTAAGAAGGTTTATGGAAGATCACCAGGGAGATCTGCTTCAAGGAAAGAGAGAATATCTAGAGAGGCATCACGAAAATCAATGGGTCGCACGGGGAAGAAATGAAGAAGTCTTTGCTTCCCTAGGAATAAATGATCCAGGATTCAGAAATCATGCCGAGGCAATAATGTCTTCAATAAGAGATTTAGATTTGTATAATTTATATCTAGCAACTAGTTTTGTCAGATCATTAGCAGCAGTAGAACCTGACACCTCTCTTCTGATAAATAGACCTTACAATTCTTTTGCTTACGCACTAACTAGAGATGGAAATGGTTTGACAGACCTTGTTAAATTTATCGAAGCTCCAGAAGTTAAAGAAGGAGATGTAATTATCAAACTTCCTGGAAGAATACAAACTTGGACCGCTCTATCAAAAAGACTCGCATATACAATGCATGGTGCTGAAAAGAAAGTAAGGCAATTAGCTGAAAGAGAGAAATTCCGATTGGATGGATTGATCATTGAAGCAGGCCAGCAAGCAAGTCAGTTCGAGCAAGAAATAGGATTAATAAGACAATTAGTAACTAATCCAAATAGATTTGAAGAAGCCAGAAAAAAATTACAAGGATTGCCTGCTTACAGGGAGCAAGTTGCAAGATTAGACGAATTAAGTGGGACAATTGCAGGAAGAATGCAAGAGCTTGAGGAGTTGTCTCAATTGCTGAAACATCAGATTTAAAATATAAATTTTAATGGATTAAAATGAGCGCACAAAGTGATAATGCAAAGGTAAGATTAGGTGATGTTGAGATGCATGAATTTTATCTCAACTATACTGAAGTTGGCAAACCAATTATCCGTATAGCTTTAGGCAGCCTTATCGATTGTACGCAAAGGAAAACTTTTACTCCTAAAGGGCCTAATAATGAAGAATTAGAAACCTGCAATCTTACAGGGGACATCGGATTTATGGATGTGGTGCTAAGACAGGAAAACGTGCCACAGCCAGGCATTACAGCCTATTCCTTAAAAAACTTCTGGGTAACAGACGCATTAACAGTGCTTTCCCTAGCAATAGAACCAGAATATCAAATTATGAAACGAGGTTACGGTTCAGTCTTAATGCAAAAGGCTGAGGAAATAGCTAGGGAAGACGGTAGAGATTACGTGGTTATAGATAATATTGTAAATCCTCTTTTAGCTCAAATGGCTGGAAGGAGAGGATATTTATTATCCAGGTCAGAACACCGGGCAGTAAAAGATCTCAACAGTAGTTTTAGTTGGCTGCCCGATCACTTGCGTATGAGGGTGATGGCAACCAGAGTATAATAGTTTAGTATAAATTTTTATATTTTTCTTCGAGATATTCAATTAATTCTTCTGGCTTAAATTCTCTCTTTGAAATTCTCATAACAAGTTCCTGATAAAGATAAGTTGAACCATGCTGATGAATGTGATCCTTAAGCCAATTTTGTATTTTTCTTATTCCTTCTTCAGTTTGCACTAGGTCAGAAATTTTTCCTAATTTGCCTTCTATTTCCTTTTTCCACACCGCGCTTAAAGCGCTCCCCATAGAATAAGTAGGAAAATAACCAACGCTCCCATGGCTCCAATGAACGTCTTGCAATATCCCTTCTGAATAAGTCTTAGGCCTTATCCCTAGATAAGATTCATATTTATCATTCCAAAATTCAGCCAATTCACTAACTTTAATCCTGCCCTCAATAAGAGCTTTTTCAACTTCGAACCTAATCATGATGTGCAAATGATAAGTGACTTCGTCTGCATCTACTCTTATCAACCCAGGTTTAACTCTATTTATATGCGTGTAAATTTGATCAATGCTATATTTTTTTAGTTCAGGGCTGGCTTCCACAATATCTTCATAAATAGATTGCAGAAATTCTTTGGATTTTCCAACAATATTCTCCCAAAATCTTGATTGAGACTCGTGAATAATCAAGCTGCTTCCCCCATGAATAGGGGTAAAATACAAATCCTCGTGGGATTGCAAATCATATAAAGCGTGCCCATATTCGTGCATAACTGAGCTGTAGGTACGGGTAAAATCAGTGCCTTCATAGCGAGTAGTCATTCTTACATCGCTGGGCGCAATACTGCTAGAAAATGGGTGGGCTGAAACATCCAACCTCAAATGATTAAGGTTATAATGAATTTTCTTGAGTAATTTGTGATTCAAAGCAGACATCCTTGCAGTATCATAAGATTCTTTTTCTAATTCGTGCTCAATTTTATATTTTGAAGAGGCTTTTATATAATTTAGAAGAGAAATTAAAGGCCCTTTTATTTTGGAGAAGTAAGCTTCAACCTCTTTAGTTGTCAAGCCCTCTTCAAATTCATCAAGAAGGGCATCATATGGGTGCTCAGTATAGCCTAAAAGATCTGCTTTTTTCTTTGAAAGATTGATTATTTTCTCCAAATAAGGTGCAAAGAGAGAAAAATCATTATTGCTCCGTGCTTTTCTCCATTCTACATTGGATTCATTGACTACTCTTGTAAATTCCTCTATAAAGTCAGGGGGCAATTTTTGATAATACTTCAGAGTTCTTTTCAGTACGCGAATAATTGCTTTCTCATTGTCATTTAATTTTTCACCTTCAACCTCGTGTATAAGGGAAACAAAGTCTTTTTCTAAAAATAAAGATTGATTTAATACTGAGATCTTAGCAAGTGCTTCAGCTCTAGCCCTTGCGCCTTCTTGAGGCATGTAAGTTTCCATATCCCAATGTCCTAAGGCTCCTAAATGATTCAAAGCCCAAATAATTCGGTATTTCTCAAGAATCTGCAATATAATTGGATTTTTAATAAGGGTATTTTCCATTAAAATAAGAAACTAGATAGGTATAAAATTGTTTGTAATGATTTTTACTACTCTAAAAAATAAAAATCAAAGCTTTGATTTTGAAGGAAAATATACGCTTGTCGTCCCGTATAAACTAATCGAATACAAAATAGAAGATGAGAGAAAGTTATCTGTTGAATTCAAAGACTTAAATAGTAAAACTAAGATTATAGAAACTTTCGAGCCAGAGAAAAGCAATCCCGAGGAAATACAAAGAGAAGGTTGGCAGGCAATTTTAAATAATTTCAAGAAACATGTTGAAGAAATTTAAATCTCGATTCTTTGTCTCTCACTTTCTCACATAAACTTTCTCTACCTTAAAACTCTTATAGATACCTTCTATAATATCAGTGCCAGCATAACCTGCGAGGATGCTCAATCTAGGATCAAATGAAAAGATTATCCCTGTAAGAATTCCGATTAAGCCTGCAACAATCGCGGTGAAAATGGCATAAGTCCAATAGATCTTGCGTTTGACAGCCATAGATTTGAAAACTCCGACTAATACTCTAATAGCTCCTCCTAAAAAGCCAAGAGATGCAGAAGCAATTAAAGCATCATAAACCATATTTATTCGCCCACCTTTCAATCTTTCTCGATTGCTTAGTGGAAGTAGAAAATTTATCCATAATCTCCTGGTCGCTTGTCTTCTTTCCGTTTCCTTTTCTGTTAGGATAAACATTTCTTCGAATTATTTCATAAACATACTGCTGAGTGCTTTCATAATGGAGCTTCTTGGCTTTCTTTTTCAAGTCTCGCAAAACTGTAGAATCAAGTGTTAGCAATAAGCTTGCTGTTCCCATCTTTTTTAACCCTTTTTTTGCCAATATTGATAGATATGGCCTGATATCTATACATATGAACTTATATTTAAATTTACCGAGGCAAGAAAATTAGTAAGATTATTAAGTACCCCTTCTCTTTTAAAAAGATGAAGAGAGGTAGAACATTTAACACATTATTTATGTTATCTTCTATTGACGGCAGGATTTCAACAGGAGAAGGCAATGAAAGAGATTTTGACAAAGATTTGAGGAACCTCAAAGGGTTGAAAGAAGGATTGCACCAATATTATAATTTAGAAAAGAGAACTGATTTTCATTCTCTAAATACTGGAAAAGTCATGGCAAAAATAGGAGTCAATACAGAAAACTGTCCTATCAATTGTCCAAAAGTAAGTTTCATAATAATTGATAATCATCATCTGAATGAAACAGGGATAATCAATCTCATAAACCGCACAAAGAAGCTATATCTAGTCACTTCAAATAAAAATCATCCTGCCTTCAAATTAAAGGATAAAATTGAATTAATATACTATGAGAAAATTGATTTTAATAACTTATTCTCCAAACTAAGAAAGAATTATAAAATAGATAGAATCACAGTTCAATCAGGAGGAACTCTTAATTCTATATTGATCAGGGAAGGCCTTATTGACCAGCTGTCATTGGTAATTGCTCCCGCTTTAATCGGAGGAGTAAATACACCCTCTCTAATAGACGGATCTTCTCTACTGTCTAAAGATGACCTCAAACTTATCAAAACTCTGAAGCTGGTAAAATGTAATAAATTAGATAATTCTTATCTGCATTTAGTTTATGATGTGAAGAATTAAAAAATAAAAATTGGGATCTCAAGCCGATAGCTCGGCCCCATACTCTCTTTTAGCTTTTGCATCTTCTGTTCCCCATTGATAAGCGAGTAAATTTTGATGGAAATCTCTTACATGAGGCAAGTGCTGGAGAGCAAAATCCTTAGTTTGACTCCCTTCCGGCAATTCCTGGGCCCAAGTTTCCAGTCGCTCGATAATTAAAGGTGCTGCATTCAAATCTGATTCTAATAAAGAAGAACTAGAATCGTATCTATCTCTGAACAGAGTAGCTCTAAAACCTTCGTCCTCTCCACTTAAAGATGCGGCGGTTTTTGCATATTGGACCGTATAAGAAATTTCATCCAATAACAAAGGATGCATTCTGAGAGTTGTGCCAGTAAGGGATCTGCTTAAAGAAGCTAATTCTCCAGGACTTAACTGAGATAGATTCATCCAAATATATTAAAAATCATATTTAAAAGATTTTATATTCTGTAGAATCATCCCCGCTTTATCTTACTTATTTAGCCTTTTTCTTCTTTTCTTTGGCTTCTCTGGCTTTTTCTTTCTCTAATTCCTTATCAACTAATGGCCCTGTAATCTTTACAAGTAATCCAGGTAATCCTGTTCCAACCGGAATTGCTTGATTAAGCAAGATATTCTCGATAACAGATGACAGTTCATCTCTTCCACCTTGGATTGTAGCGTTGATAAACTGCTTGTCAGGTGTTTCGAATGTTGCTCTTGCCAATATGCTTGCTTTATCAGAGATGATACCCATTCTTGTTACTCCTTTAACTGCTCCTGAGGAAGTCATAGCATCCGCAACAAGCTTCAAGTGTCTCTCGTTGATATCAAGTCCCTGGCTTTCCAAAACTTTCTTGATCTCTATCATTACTGCTGCTCTTGCTGCTTCAATTCCTAGGACATTATAGGTGTCAAAAATATCATTTGAAACTACTTTATTGACATTTACTCCTTTTACTTCTTTTATGTCCTTCATATTAGATCCAGAAGTTATAACTACATAATCCCCTTCTCTATGAGCAACAATAACTTGAGTAATACCTTTAACTCCTGAAACTATTGTTTCCTTCAGTTTTTCCTTCAGCTTATACATTGCCTTATAATCTAATTCTGGAAGGCTTAAAGTTATCTTTTCATCCTGGCCTTTTACCTTGAATCCTTTATCTTGAAGTCTTTCCGCAATCTTTTGAGGCCCAGCATGTACACTCTTCAAAGATTTGTTATCCAATATCATCTCAATCTTCTTATTGCCAAAGTCTATCTTGATCTCAGAGATGATCTCTTTTAGCTTTACTTCTCTTATTTTTTCAGCAAGGATTTTGGCATCCTTCTCATTATTAAATTCTTTTTCAAGGTAAATCTCCATCTGAGGCGTAGAAGGTATCTTCCTTGCGTCAAGAATTTCAATAAGTCTTGGCAGACCTTGAGTAATCTGCATTTGAGCGACTCCTGCATGGTGAAATACGTTCAAAACCATCTGAGTCGAAGCTTCTCCAAAGGATTGGGCAGTTATTACTCCAACAGCTTCTCCAGCAGGCACCATATCTTCCTTTAAATGAAGTTTAGAGACATCCTTTCCGTCATCACCGAATGCAAATTCAACTATGTTTTCAGAAGCATCTCTTACTGTGCCATCATAAGCAACCTTCAAATCCTGCAAAGCATTTACGAGTCTTCTATATAAGTATCCAGACTTAGGAGTTCTTAATGCAGTATCCATCAGGGAGTCTCTTCCAGTAATTGCTCCAAAGAAGTATTCATATGGTCTTAATCCTTTGAAGTAAGAAGATCTTACAAAACCTTTTGCAGCAGGGCCATGATCTCCTCTCTTGAAAAACGATAAAGTTCTCCCAGTATATCCAATATCAATCCTCTTGCTCCATAATGTCTGTTGTCCAACACAGCAACCGATCTGAGTGATATTCAGGGTGCTTCCAGCTGCTCCAGGGGCCATCATCTTATTGATATTGCTATCTTCTGCTATATTAGCTTTTACAAGATCTCCTAAACTCTTAGTAATCTCATTTAATATTTGAGAGATTTTAATTTCCCTAGTTTCTTCAGAACTCTTTCCTGAGATTAAATCAAGAGTCCCTTCTTGATATTCATCTACAATATTATTAGCTTTCTTTTCTGCCTCGACAACAATTTCTTCAGCTTTCTTTCTTACCTTATCCGTAACGTTTACATCCTCTACTGATAAAGTATATCCCATTCTCGAAAGATGAATCGCTCCCAAAAGGAAAGCCTTATTCAATGAATCTATTGAAGCAGATCTGCCAAATTTCTCATCAAGGATTTTCACCATTTCGCCATCCTCACTAGCAAAGGTTTTGGTCCCAGTCAATTTATCAGGCATCTTAATTCCGGAATTATCAGGCAATATTTTTGCAAATATTTCTTTTCCAGTAAATTCCTTGGATTTGTCTTCATTTTCAACGCCTGCGGCAAAGAGCAGCTGATCGGTCTCCATTTTGCTAAACTTATCCTGTTTTCCTATAAGATAAATTCCAGTAATTGAATCGTCAATAGTCCCGACAAGATTCATATTATTCTTAGAAGAAATAATATTGTTGTTCACATCCAAAAGTATTTTTGCTTCTGCAAGAGCCTCTTCATTCTGAGGACTATGAATGTTCATTTCATCTCCGTCGAAGTCAGCGTTATAAGGCATGGAGGCTGCAGGATGAAGTCTAAATGTTCTATTAGGCAGAACTCTTACAAAATGAGCCATAATGCTCTGCTTGTGCAAACTAGGATGTCTGTTGAATAAGACAATATCTCCATCTCTCAAATGTCTTTCTACTTTGTACCCTGGTTGAATTTCATTGCAAATTTCTTCTTTCAGATCTTCAGTAATTCTTTTCTTCTTTCCATCCGGCCTGATAACATAATTTGCGCCAGGATAAGTTTCTGCTTGCCTTATCAAATCTTTCATAGCTTCCAAATTAGTGCTAGTTACAGTTTCAGCAACAGTAATTATTTTAGCAACTTCAAATGGAACTCCGATTTCATTTATCTTGATATATGGATCAGGAGAAATAACGCTTCTGGCAGAATAGTTGACTCTCTTTCCTGCTAGATTATGCCTAATTCGTCCTTCTTTTCCTTTAATTCTTTCAGTAATAGTCTTCAAAGGTTGTCCGGATCTATGTCTTGCAGGAGGGATTCTTGTAACATTGTTGTCAAAGAAAGTTGTTACGTGATACTGCAATAGATCCCAAAGGTCTTCAATAATAACTTCTGGAGCTCCTGCATTAAGATTCTCCCATAATCTCTGATTAGATCTGATAATATCTGAAAGCTTATGAGTTAAATCGTCTTCGCTTCTCTCTCCTGTATCAAGAGTAATTGAAGGCCTTACAGTTACACTAGGGACTAATAATAAAGAAAGAACTGCCCATTCAGGCTTGCAGGTTTTAGCGTTAATTCCAATTTTCTTCAATTCTTCCTCTTTGATGATGACCAATCTTTCTCTTACTTCAGTAGGGGTCAGTCTCTTCTTTCCAGAATAAAAGCTGCTAGGTTTCTCAAGTTTGACTCTCTCCAAAATTTCCTGGCAATGAGGGCACTTCTTAGCGTCTCTTGCTTTCTTTGCTCTCTCAGGAGCAGTATATTCCTTTTCTTTCTCAGGAGACAAAGTCAACTTGCCACAATTAGAGCAGAAGCTTCTCATGCAAAGTTCAATTAAAGGAATATATTTAATATGGAAAACAGGTCTGGCAAGTTCAATACATCCAGGGTGGCCAGGGCATTCCTTTACTCTTTTTCCACAAGTTCTGCATCTCACTCCAGGATCTATAGCGCCTAATCTTAAATCCATCAATCCCCCGTCAACTGGGAACCCATCAATATCATACAATTCAGGAGTGATTATTTTAGCAGTAGCTACTTTCTTAATCTTGTCAGGACTAAGTAAATTGAATCTCATTGCCCTAACTTGTTTTCTAAAATATTGCTCTCTCATTATTGTTCGTATTTATCCTTTAATTCGTAAGTAGTTTGGATTCCGAGCCCAAGTAATTCATCGGCCAACAACTTGAATGCATATGAAACTTCAATAGGTTCTGATTCATTACTGCCACACATATTACATACGACTTTATTTCGGATAGTATCTTCATAAGTCATGTTTCCACAATCTTTGCAGATATAAACCACGGTCTTATCGGAGTCGTATCTTTCCTTCAATAACAGTGAGGCTCCATGTCCCGCTAGCGCTTGCTGCTCCATCTCTCCTAATCTTAAACCTCCACCTCTCGCTCTCCCTTCAATAGGTTGCCTTGTCAACAAAGCAACTTTTCCAGAAGCTCTGGCGTGCAATAAGTTCTTTACCATACGCTTAAGTTTCAAGTAATACATATTTCCGATGTAAATCTTAGCATCCATTTTTTGTCCTGTAATTCCAGAATACATTGTCTCCTTACCATCGTAACTAAAGCCTGCCTCTCTTAATAACTTCTCAAGTTCATCAACTCTTGTGCCAGTGAAAGGCGTCCCATCAATAACCTTGCCAGTAATTGCTCCAGTCTTGCCAGCAAGTAGTTCAATCATATAACCTACGCTACGTCTGCTAGGGATTCCGTGTGGATTGAATATTAAGTCTGGCCTAATCCCTCCTGAGGTGAATGGAATGTCTTCAGCATCTGCAATTAATCCAACTACTCCTTTCTGTCCGTGAGGCGCAGAGAACTTGTCTCCAGGTTCAGGTAATCTCGAATCTCTTGTTCTAACTTGTGCAACCTTATTGCCTTCTCCATCAGTAGTTATGAAAACAGCATCAACAGTTCCCCTCTCTTCTTGCCTGATTGCAATACTGGCTTCTTTCTTAGCCTGTAAATTAAGATCTTTTGCCTCGCTTAAGAATTTAGGAGGTGTAACCTTGCCAATTATAACTTCTCCTTCATTCATATCAGCTTCAGGATATGCAATTCCATCGTCTTCCAAAAACCTATAACTCTTTTCAAGCCTATATCCTGAAACATCCTTAGTAGGCACTACTACCTCGTCTGCTAATCCTCCAGCATATTGCAACTCTGTAGCCGCATAAGGTCTGAAATAAGTACTTCTTCCCATTCCCCTATCAATGCTTCCCTTATTCAAGATAACTGCATCAGACATATTGTATCCTTCGAAAGGCATAATGGCAACGACTAAATTTTGCCCCGCAGGATAAAGATTTAATGAATCATAAATGAAACTTCTTACAATCGGCTTTTGAGGATAATGTAAGATAGAAACATCAGTATCCAATCTGACAAAATAGTTAGCAGCATAAATTCCAAGACTCTGCTTTAAAGTCTTACTTCCTTTGTTAAGTCTAGATGCCTGATCGTGATTACAGAAAGGAACTAGGCTAGTAACAACTCCAAACAAATCAATAGGGTGCACCTCAAGATGAGTATGTGCAGGAGTAATTTCTTGAGAAGTGGGGGCAATAAAAGCATTTTCTTCTTCGGCAGCATCTATATACTCAATAACTCCTTCTCTTACAAGGTCAGCCCATTTTATCTTATCATTTTCAATAAGAACCAAATGCTCATCTTTCAATTTGCTTACGCCATTCTCAACAACAATTGCAGGCCTCAAAACTCTTCCTACTTCTACAGACATAGTAATCTGTTCAAGCAAAGGATCATATCTTACACTTAATTCTTTTGGAATCTGGCCAGATCTCCTTAGCTTCCTTACTTCAAGAGCAAAATTATCTGCCTTTTCGGCAAATCCAATAAACTTTCCATTAAAGAATACATCCCATCCGGAATTGTCATTCAAACCAAATTCTTTTAGTTTCTTCATAAATCCAACATCATCAAAAGTTACAGCAGTTGAAATCTTGCTTAATATCGCTAGATTTTTCCTGAGACCGATTTCAGTTCCTTCAGGAGTTTCAGTAGGGCAAAATCTTCCATAATGAGTAGGGTGAAGAGTTCTTGCCATAAAGTTTTCTTGTTCTCCTGCAAGAGTGGATGAAACTCTCTGCAACTGTGAGATTATTGCCAAATAGTTTGTCTTATCCATGTTTTGGGTCACGCCTGATCTCTCTCCAATCCAGGCCCCTGTTGCAATAGCGCTTTCAATTCTCTGGCTGAATAATGTAGATTTTGCTAGAGTCTTAATAGAATAGAATTTCTTTCTCTTTGCTACTTTTTGTAATGAATATTGAATATCTCTTATTAAAACACCAAAATTAGCTCTGAAAAGATCTGCCATCAAATCTCCAGAAAGCTTGACTCTTTTATTTGCATAATGGTCTTTATCAGTTCTTATTTCAGGATTTTCTTTAGCCCTTAAGTAAAGCCTTAACAATCTACATAAGGTTATTGCTTTTTCCGCCCTGGAGTCTTTAGTTGTTCCTATATGGGGCAGGAAGAATGAGTCTATTCTCTGCTTAACTCTATCCAGAATCTCTTTCTTTGTCCCCTGGATGCCTGTTTTCTCTCCAATGGCCATCATAGCATCTTCCACGTTCTGCATAGCTGCAAACTCATACAGATTGACAATCAAACAATCATTCTCATGATTAATATTCTTTGCAATCTCTGCTTCTTTAGTCATTCCTAAAGCTTTCAAAAGGAGCAAAGCCGGAATGTCTCTTAGTCTACTAAAAGTCAAATCTAATATACCCTCGCTTGTCTCAGAAATAGTTGTAGGAATCCTATAAGATCCTCTTTGCGAAAACACTCTTAAGGTTAAGCCTAACCTTCCTTCTTCTATAAACGGCTGGTTGGCAGCTAAGTCCTCATTCATTACCATTACTCTCTCATTTCCGTTGATAATGAAATACCCTCCAGGGTCTTTAGGATCCATCGCATTTTGCCTTAATTGATCTTCATTTAAGCCATGAGTATTGCAGATGCTACTTCTTACCATGATAGGGATTCTGCCGATCTCGACCTCGCAGCTATCGGTTTGTTTGCCAAATTTAACAGACAATTCAACGAAAACAGGCGCAGAATAAGTTAAATTTCTTAATCTTGCATCACTAGGAACAATAAGGTTATGACTGCCATCAGATTCGATTATGTTAGGTTTTTCAATTCTTACTCTGCCCAGTTTAATCTCGATTTCATCTCCTTCTTCACTATTATCATTTATCTCACTCACAATCTGCTGCATCCTGTTATTGATAAAATCGTTAAAAGAAACAATGTTAGATTCAACTAGGGAGTGTTGTTCAAGATACTTTTTTATAAGGATATTTCTTTGTCTCTCCATTTTTATACCACAACTCTGTAATAAACGATCGTTTCCCCGCCTTCTTTTCTCTCAATCTTTAAGACATCTCCACTTTGGCAACCTTCTGGCACTCCAGGATCACTTAATTTTATTTTAGGTAACTGGGAAATAGCAATATTGTATTGACTTAATAACTCCTTAATTTCAGAGGGTTTCACCTTAGTATGTTTTGGCTGTAATATATGCATGGGAAGTGAGCTTTCCAGAACAACTGGAACATAAAAAATTACAAAACTGGCTTTTTAAATCTTTCTAAAAATGAGCTTAGATAAGCACAGCTTGCTTTTTGTGTTTTTTCTGCGCTAATGGTACAAAAGAATAACAAGTATATAAACTTTATAGGAATCTACTATATTTTATTTCAATTTATGGAGAAATTCTAGTAGCTTTATATTTGATAAAAGGAGAGTATCCAATCTCTTCAGGGGTCTCAACAATTACTTCTAAAAGGTCATCTCCCAACATTTTCCATTTCTCTCTAGAATATAAAGCAAAGCTATCTTTTTTAGCAATAATATTTCCCTCTAAAGAAAATTCTTCATATAATTTACATTCTGGGCCTACCCACTCAACGCATCGACGGCTGTCATTCCTATATTCTAAATATACTTCCGCGTTTCCAACTTTGGTAATTTCTCCAAAGGATTCAGAAGAGGCATTGTACATTGCAATTTCAGTAACTTTCCATAAACCTATGAAGGGCATCTCATTAAACTTTCTTTCTTGCGGCACTGAAGATAAATTTTTTACACTTCTTTCATAAAAGACTAAGAATCCTCCAAGTACCACAATTATCAAGCCTATTACCACTATCAAAACAGGCAGATCAAATACTCTCTTTTTCATATAAAATAGAAGAAAACAAGTCTTATAAATATTATCTAAATTAAGCTTTCAATATATTGCTCCGATAACTCTTTATATATAAAATAATTAAAAATTCCATGGAGCAAAGCATCTGTATTTTTGGAGCATCTTCCACGCATGGATTTTACGACGTAGAAAAAGGAGGGTGGCCAGACAGGCTAAAATCTTATCTCTATACGAAAAATTCAGAAGAAGATTATTATGAAGTTTTCAATCTTGGAATTTCCGGCAACACCACAGAGGATCTTCTTGCTAGATTCAAAAATGAAGCAAGTACCAGAAAGCCAACAATAATAATTATTTCTCTGGGGGACAATGATTCAGCCCTTAACATCTCATTAAAAAAATATGAGGAAAATATGAACACAATTATCAAACAAGCAAAAGAATTCACAAAGAATATTGTCATTCTTGGAGCAAAAAAAGTAAATGAAAAAATTACTAATCCAGTTCCCTGGAATAAAGATGCTCATTACACAAACGCCAACATTCAGAAATACGACGACAAATTAAAAGAAATTTCAGAAAAAGGCAAGGTCTCATACCTTTCCTTATTCAACCTTCTAAATGATTCTGATCTTCACGATGGCCTTCATCCTAACTCTCAAGGCCATGAAAAAATATTCCAAGTAGTAAAGGATTTTTTGAAAGGCAAAAGATTAATTAATTAAAAAAGAAAAATGGCCCCGACGGGATTTGAACCCGCGACACCAGGATTAAAAGTCCTGTACTCTATCCAGGCTGAGCTACGAGGCCGTAGCTCAACAAGAAAATGAAGTTATTTAAAGATTACCTTATAAATTTTAAGCCGCAAAAATGCCTAAAAGCATTTTCTTAAATTAATCCTCAGAAATTTAATTCAATCCATATGGTTGGCGCCTGCTTCCCTGGACTGGAATACCCTGGCTTTCCAAAACTTGATGCAAAGCATGTTGATCTGCAGCTGCTCTGTCAATAGATCTCACATAAGCTAATGATCCCTGTAGTATCGGGGAAAGTCTTTCTTTATCTTGAATACGTGCCTTAGGATATTCATGTTCTACTATTAAAGGTGTATTCTCTGCTTTTAATGGAAGCAATTCTCGCGCAGCAAGCTGGTGATCAAGCCAGTCAACTTGGCGCCGCATAATATAAGCAATAGGATTGTGATAGGCTGTTCCAGGTAATTCATGTTCGGCGATTGCAACTTGTTTCAACCATGCTCCGCCCTGTTTAGAAGGATCAGGATGTGGCTGTCCATCGACACGATCTCCCCTCTCTACGGTCTGTCCGGAATAGCTCCATTCAGCTAGGCCCTCAGGGATAATAATATTGCCTTTAACATGGAAGCCTGCAATTAAGAAGCCATATCCTTTATCATTCAGAAAAGCAAATATATCCCTAGTGTCTTGTCCTTGCAAAACTGTATGAGAAGGATCGTAGTGAATTCTAAACTGATCGCCAACCCCTGCCTTTTCCGCTCTCTGATGCAATCTTGTCCAAAGTCCAGGGCTATAAGCCAAATTATTAATAGATCTATCAGTAGTATTCCATCCAGGCATAGGGCAGTGCTCGACTCTAAATTCTAATCCCCTATCTTTTGCAGCCTGTAAAATAGGAATATATAATTGATCAAATAAAGCAAGATTCTGGTCAAGGTCTTTTGTAGGATCAGCCCCAACAAAACCGCATACCGCTGGCACTCCCAGCATTTGAGCAGTATCCATAACTCCAATCATATGGTTATATTTCTGCTCTCGAATAGTTTTATTAGGATGTAAATGATTATCAAAATAACCAATATCAGAAATTGCAACATTGCTTTCTTTTACTGCTGCGCCCACTCTCTCAGCACGTGAGCGATTAAAGGGAGATCGTAAATCGAGATGATTAGCAACAGGATCTAGCATTGCTTCAGCAGGAATGTCGCTGAGGGTTGGATGTATCGCTGAAGACAATTGAATGCAATCTGCTCCTAAATCTCGAGCGTAAATCAACCAATCTTCAATTGCCTTATCAGGATCGGCGTCTCTGACTTCCCGAGGCGTTAATTCTTGTAAGGCTGCAGTGAGAACACCTACTTTCATATACTGAGGTTTAAAGCTTATTGTTGCAGCCATCTATATAAAAAACAAATCTTATATTTAAACTTTCTTGCAAGATTGTCATCAAAAATAAGTAAGAAAAATAAAGATTAAAAAATAGAATTAAACATATGGAGCCATGTCTTGCAGAATTTCATATCCTGCCCGCAATCTTGCTTCCGAATCTTTCCCGTCGGTAATAGCCCTTCCTACAACGAGAAAAGTTGATCCTGCCTGGACGGCATTTCCAGGGCTGAATACCCTCTTTTGATCCTCGCCTGCCTTAGTTCTAGTACCTTGAATACCAGGAGTGCCATAAATAAGTCCTGAATATTTCGGCCTTACAGCCTGCAAGTCTGCTGCAGAACATATAATACCGTCGAGTCCAGCTTCATTGACAAGCCCTGTTAAATGCGCAACCTGATGTTGAATAACACCTGTTAAACCATGGCCTTCCAATAAATCCCTAAATTCCCTCTGTAAAACTTCTTCATCCTTTTTCATACTTAAATAGAGAGTTAGATCTACATTTTGTAAAATAGGATTAAGCGGCTGGAATGTGCGCAAATAGTTTGCTTCATCAAAGCTAGTCAGCACAGTAACTCCCAAAACCTTCGGTCTTGGCCCGTCATAACCTTCTTGGAACGCCTTATCAACTCCTTCTCGAGCGGCTTTCATCATTTCTACTCCGCCGGAAGCATGAACATTAAATATGGCCACGCCATGGCGTGTCGCTGCCCCTGCTGCGCCTTTTACTGTATTTGGGATATCATTATATTTTAGATCTAAGAAAACATCTGCTCCGGAAGCTTGTACTAATCTAATAGAATCTGGTCCAAAAGCAGTAAATGTCTCATATCCTATCTTATACAATCCAACAACTGGACTTAATTCAGTAACTCTTTCTTTTATGGCCTGTAAGCTGTTTAAGCCATCTAGCGGCAAGCAAACTCTTTTTCTCGCCCTTTGCTCAGCTTCACTTAATTGAACATTCATTTTTTCTTCCCCTCTGGAGGGAAACCATGGTTTTGACCCCAGTTAAATGGATCTTCTCTCCACTCCTGTAGCATAGCGACCTGATCTCCCCTTATATTTCCTTTTTTCTCAGCAACCTTTAATAAAACATCATAAGTCAATATAGAAGAAGTGAAGGATTCTCTCAAACCATAGTTAAAAATAGCGAGGCATCCTGCAGACATATCTGCTCCATTCTGCTGGTAAGTTTGCAATTCTGTCTCAAAACTTCGGCCAGTACTTATCAAATCTTCTATCAAAACTCCGCGCCTACCAGAAACACTGGAAGGAATTATGGCATGTGACAAATCTCTCGAGAACCTATGAATTTTTGCTGTGCCTTTATCCTTCAAAGCTTGAGTCGCCAATTCAAAATAGCTTTCTCCTCTATAAAAATCAATTAAGAATGTATTCTGCCCAGGTGCAACAATGCCTTCAACTTGCTGATTTAATCCGTGTTGCTTAGCACTTTGCCTGACATAAGCAAAGGCAGCCTTGCCAGCATTGGCGAGATAAACTCCCTGAGGAATCGCCCAAGGGCTAGTGCTTGCTATCAAATCAGCATCCATAAAAGAAAAATCAAATTCTTCACCAGGAACAGAAATCTTGTTTGTCGCATAAATTTGCCCATCTTGAATTATAGTCAATTCCTTATCTCCTAATTCTTGAGCCAACGAAGCGGCCGGTGCAATTCCAGCAGTTGAAGTCCCAGCAATAAAATCAAGATCCCTTATCCCATTTTCTTCTAAAAGTGCCTTGAATCCATCGACAACAAGCATCCTATGAGCATAATTGCCCAAAAGCATTCGATTATCATTATAAATTGGCATGAAGAATCCTGAAGCCCACTTAAAAGGTTTATCAGGTCTTAATTTAATGGCGCCAATATCTAAAGAAGCTTCAGCGAGTTTTTCCCCAATCTGGTTTAAAGTTAAACCCATTGCTTAAAAAACCAATTCATGTTTAAATATGTTGCCGTATATTTTTCATTCATAGAAAGTAATTAATAAAAAGAATCAAATTCCGACTTTAGGCTTATACCTATTTTCCCAATTTAATCTCATCTTATCATTATATTCCCTCAAATCTCTCCTATTATCTGCCTCTCCCTGAGTGGATAAATCCAGGCCATAATATAATTCAACTGCTTCGAATACCGCTGCGGGCTCCCCTCCATATTTAGAATTATCAATAGGAATATTATAGAGCCAACTGCTTAAGGTAATGGAGGCGGCGCATAAGCCATTTGCGATAAGCCTTTTAGTCTTTAAAGGCAAAGACCTTAATCCTTTTTTTATTCTGTCTGATTTTTTATATCCCCATAAATCTTGGAAAAGATCTACTCCACATCCCATAAATACTCCCAGGCAAGCGCCCATCCCCAAGCCTAATAATGAAGTCTTGCCACATTCTTCCCACTTAAAAGCGTTTGTAATTAAGGCGGGGACTGTATATACTACTGGATTTACGACGGCAGTAAACAATCCTCCGTAAATAACATCAGTCGCCCGCATCTTGGACTCATCAAACTCTCTGCCAAAATAATTGCAGATCTTTTCAGCACTTTCATGAATCTTCTCCCTATTTTTGCTGTAAACTGTAGTAAGGCCTGCTAATCCTAAAAGAATTGCCATAGCTCTGGTGTTCTGCGAAGTAAAATCTGTCATTCCTACAACCAGTTTTTCTAGAGAGATGTAAACAGGCATGGCGAGAGTCACTAATCCCCCTTGAGTTGCTACCAAATTTCTTTTTACCCTTCCCATAAAACTTTCCTGATCTTGATCAGGAACATAATTCTCAACTTTATCTTCAATTCCCCTATTATTAGAATTAAGCTTCTGCCCTTCTAAAGACCTTTCCGGTGTCTGAGGTTCTTTACCATTCGCCTCATAAGAAAATCTTTGCCCCGAAGGGATATTATTTTCCTCATATTCCCAGCCCATTCCTAAAAGCTTTTCTTTTACAATTTCCATTGCAGATTTGGGAGCCGTATATGTTTCCACTTGTGGAGCCCTTTCCTCGAGAAGGACTCTATCTAAAGGCCTTATTGGTTTTTCTTTATCACTTCTTATAACGGGTTTTACATTAATACTCATTTTAAAGATAAAAGTAAGAGCTTCAATTTAATGACAAGCAAAAAAAGAAATTAGAAATTATATAAGGGAGTAGTATATAATGAGACAACTTAATAATATCAAAAGCACGAGCGCTTCTTCAAACCGCTTCCTTTAGGATTGGTGGCTCATCGTGCTTTGGATACTCAAGGAACTTAACAAAAACTCTCCACTTTAATGTATAGTAGTTCCTTGACATGATTAAAAATAAATGTTCCATAATACACTTTAAATTCTAACTTCTATGATAGCTAACTTTATTAACTCGGGCAATCTAAAAATAACATGGGTTCAGGCAAAATAATTACAGGGATCATCTCTTTAATAGCGGGAATAATTTTATCTTTCTTTATTTTACCATTAGGTGTAACTTTAATCGTCGTTGGCCTATTATTTATAATCTTCAACTCAGCAGAAAATCAAATAGAGGCAAGAAAAGATTTGAGCAAAAGCAAAAGGAATAAAAACCCTCAAGAATAACAATAACTATGGAAATAATCATAACAACAACTTCTGAAATACCGGGGAAAAAAGTAAAAGCTATTTTAGGAATAGTAAAGGGAAATACTGTAAGATCCAGAAATATTGGGCACGACATTGGAGCATCTTTCAAGAATATAGTCGGTGGAGAGATCAAGTCTTATACAGAAATGCTTACTCAATCAAGGGAAGAAGCCCTTAATAGGATGATTAATGAAGCTGTAGATATGAAAGCTGACGCAATAATCAATGTCAGATTCATGACCTCTGCAATAATGGGCGGAGCAGCAGAGATTCTTGCTTACGGAACAGCTGTAAAATTAGCCTAAATATATTAATCCAAAACAGATATTCCTAAGATTAAATTAGGGTTAGGGCATAAATTAAGATAATATCCTTGTTCATCTTGCGATGCCACTCCAAAAAAATCTCCTTCTCTTCCCAACATATCTGTAATAATTTCAAAATGTAAATGGGGCGGCCAATTGCCATTTTCAGGATAGTTTCCAATGTATCCTATAAGCTGTCCTTTTTTTACTTCCTTTCCTTTTTGCAAACATTGTAAAGAATTTCTGGAAAGATGCCCATATAAAGTATAAAATTCGCATCCTTCTAAAGTATGTTCAATAATTATAGTCGGCCCATAATCTCCATCCTGATTGTTATCTGCAAAGCTATGAACTTTTCCATTCAGAGGAGCAAAAACAGGAATTCCTGCCTTTACCCATAAATCAACACCTAAATGAACAGTTCTTTCTTTCCCAAAGAGCTTACTATGTTTGTAAATAGTCCTATCTTCTGCATATTTTCCTATACCGATTTCAGCATCTTGCCTCTTTAATATTTCCAATAGGTAATTCTCAAATTCTTGAGGATTTCCTAAATCAATTTTAGATAATTTCTTATTGTCTTCAGACAAATCAAAGACAACTGTTCTTTCATTTCTATAATCTAACCCAATGACTAAGCCAAAAGAATCTTTATTTCGGGCAAGGACTTCATTTAACTCGAGATTCATGTCCGACCTCTAGGATGGGGCGAGATATACCAAACATTCAAATTTTCATAAGGCCCATTTTCTTCAATATCGTAACATCCTGATAAGATACATTGTTTCATCAATCGGCCTGCGAAATTGAAACCTAAGTTGTGAAAAACTTTGTTTACTGATAAAGAGCAAGCTCTAGCTTCAGCATAAATAAGATCTACTTTTGAAGAAATCTCATGAACTAATGCCTGCGTAAGAGAAGTAGATATTCCTCTCCCCCTATGTTCAGGCAAGGTAGCCATCTCACTTAATTCACAGATTCCAAAATTTCCGTTAGAGGTGGGAACTTTGCCTATTTCAGCAACACTTGTAGACACAATTTTTCCCTCATCTTTATCTCGAGCGCAATACACTATAGAATTTCTTATCATCTCTAACAAAGAAGCTTCATCCAGCGAGGCAGTATATGTCGTGAAGGCCTGACTATATAAGCTGCTCATATCTCTTATATCATAAGGTCTTAGATTAAGAGGTGTAAGTCTTTCAAAAGAATAACCTGCAGATAAGCCATGACAATTATGCAAAGGTTCTCTAAGAACCTCTCTTATAAGATCTTCTTCTGCAAGGAGAACCTCAGAAGAATCTATCCTCTTCCCCCTATTAATTCCTATAAAAACCAATTGCGTGCCTCTAAAAGAACTATTGAGGGGAATAGCTGCCTCAACATTTCCCTCCAAGGTAAAATCCCTAACAAAAAAACGCGCGTTTAGCCGAGTTGCCCCCTTATCATCCATCATCTCTTTGCCTTGAGCAATCAAAGATCTAACCGAATCAGGAGAGGAATGTATAGTAGTAGAGAAGAATTTTATCCTATTATTTCTCTCATCAAAATACATTTCCCCTATCTTTCCCAGGCTAGGATTAACGTACTCTTCATTCGGACTTGCATTCGAATTATTCATATGATCGAAACCTTTTTATAGTATATGAACATAACGTTATTATAATAACAAATATAATTTTTTTTGTTATTGATCTTAAGATGGTAACTATAAGCAGAATAGTAGAAAAAATAATTGAAGAAAACGCATTCTTAGAAGAAGCTCTTTCAAGAAAAATAATTAATTATGTAGCCTTGGCTGAAGAGATTAAGCCAAGAATAGATCGGGAATTAAAAGAAAATGCAAAAATTTCTGCAATTATGATGGCTTTACGCCGCCTACAGGAAAAATTGGGAAATAAATTTGCAAGAAAAGCCAAATTCAGCAAAGATTCAGAAATATTCATAAAATCCGACTTGTTTGAAATTACTGTAAAAAAATCATCTAAAACTTTCTCTGTTATTCAAGAGATATATCCTATTATAGATCCTGAAAGAGATTTTCTCACCATTACACAAGGTATCACTCAGGTAACTATTATCGCCAATAGAAGGAATAAAGAAAAGATCCTTAAAATCCTTCACAAAGAGAAAATATACAAAGAGCTTGATGACCTCGCCTGTTTAAGCACAACAATACCTATGAATGCCATAGATGAAGCCGGATATTTTTATATAATCACAAGAGCATTTGCATGGGAAGATATCGCCCTTATAGAGATTGTTTCAACCCTAACTGAATTAAACTTAATCATCAAAGAAAAAGATGTTCCTAAAGCTTTTATCTTATTCAAGGACACAATAAAGAATAATTCTTAACTACTTAACAGCCCTATCAATTGCAGAAAGAATATCTTTTTTCCCAATAGCGCCAACAGTTCTGTCTTTTTCCTGTCCATTTCTCATTATTACCATGGCAGGGATGCTCATAACTTCAAACCTCTGAGCCAGTTCAAATTCCTTATCCACATTTATTTTGCCAAATTTAACCTTGCCATCCAATTCTTCAGCAGCTTTGTCAAATTCAGGGCTCATTATCTTGCAAGGCCCGCACCATTCAGCCCAGAAATCTATTGCCCAATCTCCTTTAGAAGTCAATTCCTCAAAATTACTCGCATCTAATTCAATTATTTTTTTATTCATATTTTCCTCATTTTTAATGTGAGGGTTAGAATAAAGATTTATTTATAAATTTATTGGATCAAAAAGCATTTAAATCAGATTACCAGCATCTGATCATGAATACCAAGAGCAACGTATTTCTATGGGCACTTTACGACTTTGCCAATTCCCTTGTTTCAATAGTTTTCTTCTTGTACTTCGCTCAATGGATTGTCGTTGACAAAGGAATCTCTGACTTAAATTTCAATCTGACATTTACCCTATCAGCTTTTCTTCTGTTGCTGACAATACCGATTACAGGAGTACTATTAGATAAAGCTTGGAGAAGAATAACTGGATTAAGATATTCTACAATTGCGACTTTCTTTCTCTACGGAACGTGTGCTATTTTTGCTATAGCTGACAAAGAGATTTTATCTTTAATCTTCTTTACCTTGGGATTATATACTTATTTACTTTCATTTACATTCTACACTCCATTATTGAACGATATAGCGAGCAAAGAGAGAAGGGGCGCAGTTTCTGGATGGGGAATAATGGCCAATTATCTTGGACAAATTGTAGGCTTAATTATTGCTCTTCCTTTTTCGACAGGATCATGGAGCTTTTTTGCTGGAAATCAAAGAGCGGAAACATTGTTACCCGCTGTAATAGCCTTTGTTATATTCTCTCTTCCCATGCTTCTCTTCTTTAAAGAACCATCAAAGATTGCTCAGAAAGCACCTTTCAAATATAGACTAAAGCAGACATTTTTAGAAACAAAGGCATTGTTTGCTTATTCAAGTGTAGGAATGTTTATTTTATCTTTCTTCTTATTTAATGACGCTGTTTTGACTGCGGCAAATAATTTTCCAATATTTTTAGAGCAAGTATGGGGAGTCTCTGACACTGTCAAAACCTACATTCTATTAGGTATTTTGATAACTTCCGCCGGGGGAGGCCTCATCTCAGGTCTTATAGCTGACAAATTTGGGCATAAGAGAACGTTGATGTGGATTCTCGCAGGATGGGTCATAATATTGCCTCTGGTTGGATGGGTGAACAATTTTATCTGGTTTGTCGTATCTACAACACTCATGGGATTATGGTTTGGTTCTAATTGGGCTGTCTCACGATCAGTAATGGGATATATAGCGCCACAAGGCAAACATAATCTAGCCTTTGCCTATTATGGTCTAGCAGAAAGGGCTTCTTCTCTTCTAGGCCCAGTTATATGGGGATTAATAGCCTCCAATCTCGTTCATATGGGAATAATACGTTATAGAATTGCTGTGCTTGCAATTACAGGCTTCATTATACTAGGTCTTCTCGCACTTTCTAGAATCAGAGATGACAGAATGGAAGAAAAAGTGCCATCTGCCTCTTTGCTGCCAAATAATAAACATATAAATATCTGAATGTCTTAACAATTATATGCAATTGCAGAAGGAAAAACTTCTTCAGTCCCTAAGAGCAAATAAATTTTCCGACAATATTATTGAGGCTTTCTCTGCAGTTCCAAGAGAAAAATTTGTTCCTGAAGAGTTTGCAGTAAATTCATATGACGATCTTGCGCTTCCTTTAAATGAAGTTGGATCAACTTTATCTCAACCCTCAGTCATAGCTATAATGCTTCAACTGTTGGAAGTCAAAGAGGAAGATAAAATTCTAGAAATAGGCTCGGGATGTGGTTATGTTCTTTCTTTACTTTCTCACCTTGCCAAAAAAGGGGAAATTTATGGAGTAGAAATAAACACCCGACTGGCTGCGGACTCGATAAAAACCTTAGAAGGGGATAAAAAAATAAAGGTATTCAATACTGACGGATCATTGGGATTGCCTTCTCATGCGCCTTATGATCGAATATTAATAAGCGCCTCTGCCCAGGATCTGACAACGGTTTATCAAATTTTAGATCAATTAAAAGATCCTGGGATAATGGTGGCGCCTGTAAAGGATTCTTTATTTCAAATAAAAAAGATTAATAAAAAACTAGAGAAGCACGAATTCCCGGGATTTTTATTCGTGCCCCTCGTAAAAAGTAACCCTTAATTGAGTCCAAAAGAATCCGTGAAATTAGTAATCAAAGAATACTTATTTAAGTAATCAAGGCCCTTCTCAGTGATGATATAGCTTCGGCCGTTCTTAGTGCTGATTTCTTTTATCATTTCATTATCAATCAATCCCTTCATGTATACGCTCATCATTTGATGAGAGAGATTAGAATTATACAAAACATGAGTGGGTTTAATTCTCCCATTCCTGTCTCGTACTGCTTTCAATATGTCTCTAATGATTTCTAGTCTATTTCTTTTTCTTTCCATGTTAGTTAAAATTTTTTAAAAGTTTACAAATTACTATCTTCGCCTATGTAAAGTAGGGGAAATTTTCTGAACAACACTTTCTAATTCTGCGTGTGAAGGCATGTGAGTTTCAGGCAAGGCACAGAATATCCATTCCTGCTCACTGATATGACTCTGTAACCTAGATATAAAATCCATGCCATGATGTTCTAATGATTCACGAACTTTGAAATCGCTTCCTGAAGAAATTGCCCTAAAGATAGAATTAACAGACTTGGCCAATAATATCCTATCTGCTCTTAAGGACTGAATAGGAGTATTCATTCCCTTGTTTTCCAAAACTGCGAATACTCTTTCTTCTTTGTCAAGATGAGTTCTCAGAGAATCAGTTATCTTTTTTAATACGTGAACAAGGTTAGGATAGTTTATGATTTGTTCCTCCATGATAGCTTCGAGTTCAATAATTTCCCTCTCCAAACCATCATGCTCTTCTTTTATTGTCCCTATGATATCCATGACATATCGCCTCTTAGATATATAAGAAAGAGTAGTCTTTTGGTAGACACCTTTAAGGCTTTCTTGCTCTTGCCCACAAAATCTTAAAATAATTATCATATGCATCTGCAATTTCCTGACGACGAATCGATATAACTGAAGGAGGGTTACTGTTAAAGATAAGCATCATAACTGTATCCCCGCACACTACAGTGGACACTGGAGTGTCATAATCCTTAGGAAGGTATCTTGCTTCAGTATGCTTAAATTTATTGAGATATTTAATACGCTCAATAGAATCTGCGTTGTAAATCTGCTTCATCATTATTTTCTTAGCCGCGCGCTTCATATGAAACTCTTTCAAAAATCCCGCTCCAAAAGTATCAACAGATTCCTTAGGCGCTCCCCATGCCTTAATTTCCTTGCCTATATCTATCAAACTTAGTGCTGCTTGCCTGACTGCAAAAGCTCCTTTAGAAACATTGACATCTTCTTTCTCCGTAGTGTTCTTAGACAACTCTCCAAGATAAGGGATAAGCTCATCAAACTCCCTCTCTTTCTGTCTGATATAATCTTTTATCTTGAAAGCTTCAATAGCATGAAATAGATTTTTAATAGAAGTGCGCGTTTGTGAGACAAATCCTCGTTCAACTAATTTTCTTAAAGCATCATAAGTGTTGGGCCTATGGATTTTAGTTCTCCTGGAAATGTCCACCGCTGTAGAAGGCCCACTTTTTAATAAATCTAAATAAATCAAAGTTTCATTTCTATGAAAGCCAATGAATCGCAACACTTCCATTACTTTCTCCTCTTTGTTAATATAAGATTCCATAAAATTAGTAGATCACTAAATAAATACTTATGATTTAATAAACCTTTCGTTCATTATCCTCTAGTGTAATCTACTTTGCAGGGATAATATCCTTTTAATGCGTGTTGTTTAACTGATTGCATTCCCAACTTCTCCTTTGATTCTGCAGGAATCTGGCCGATTCCTTTAATTCGAGGATCTGGATCAGCGATAACACATTCATTTCTAAAGTCAATAGTTACTCTTTGCAATAGAAAAGATTCTTCATGGGTGGCCCCTAAAATTCCAGGGGCAACATAAGACTGAACCGCAGAATAAGGGGTTCTATTACGTGAAAGGGCAGAGAAAAATCTTGCAACAGCATTAGCAGCGTCTTTTGGTGAAGACCCTGTGCGCTTTCGAGAAACTTGTGATTTCTTTCCTAAAGGATGAGTCCCTTCTGCCAAGGACTTTTCTATTGCTCTCCTATAATCTGCGCTTCTAAATGAAGGATTAATATCTCCTAAAGGTACCCTATGAGTCCCCACTTGAACATATGCAGTATCCAAATCTGATAGTTCCTCGCCGTGTTCCCCATAAACTTCTATTCTTAATTGGATAGGGTCGCTGATAAGCCGCTGTTTTGTTTCTGAACTCTGCTTCAAAATTTGATAAAGAATGGCGACCTGGCGATCTCCGTCTGCAGATGGTGAGACAATTTTATATTTCCAATCAGGGTTCCAATCTAAACCTCTTAAACAATGGGGCCCGACTCGATTAGAAATGGGAAGAATAAGGCCATTATAATTAGAAGTGCGCATAACTTGATAGCATTCATCAACTTTCTGCCAAGATCCCTCCATCATAGCATGGTCAAATTCACCTCTAGTTGCAAATTCTTCAGGATCAAAATTCCGAGGACCTCTAGCAATAACAAAAGCATCTGGCTTATTAGCTACCAATTCATCTAATGAATTGCATTCTTTTACTCGTGTCCAATTGAACTCTCCTATAAGATTTCTGGAATGCTCAAGAGCCTCTGGATGAAAACTCCAAACATATATATTTCTGATGCATGGAATATCCCTCATTCGCAATTCTAAGCATTGAGAGGCTATTTCTGTCCCTAGATCTCCCATTCCTGCAATAGCCAGATCATATTGAGTAGGGATAAATTCCTTTCTCATGGCATCCTCTAAAATTTTATTAATGGCCTCTTGATTTTTTAAGTCTTCCTTGCCCCAGACTTCCGTAATATCTAAATCTAGATCTTCAGTAGTTTTTAGATGGCTCTCTGACAAAAATTCGCCTGCCCCCGATATAACAAAAAATGTCCCCCTATAATTTATTTTTCTCAATTTCTTTACAACATCAATAGAATTCTCCCCGATTAGATTATGATCACACATGATCAAACCAGGGTTTATCTTTTCTCTTTCAAAATCATCAATAAATTCATTAGGCCTAGTATAGGTATGAACTATAGGATTAAAAGGAGTTTTACTTAATGAGCGTGTGAGAAGCATTAAATCATTCTGATCATCATCAATTAAAGCAATAGTAGGTCTTTTCATAATAAATTTTAAAAACTAGATGTTAATTTTTCTTCCTATAAAAGGGGAACTTTCGGATTTATATACTTAGCTATAATAGAAAATATAGTAAATTATCTAGCAGGGAAACATTTTTAACCCTTTCTAGAAGGCTTTTATTATGAATATAATAAGAAAAGCTCAACAAAATAAAGTAGCGGAAGTCTCAAACTTGGATTATCTATTTTTTCTGCACCTATCTTCAGCTTATGAGGCTCTGCGTTCCTCAGCAACAGATCCAGTTGTTTTAAGAACATTTGAAGAGCTCTCTGCAGGACTTGCACCAGCAATATCAGAGCTAGTGCCCAATATTACTCGAAATGTCAAATCAGCCTTTTCCCATATATACTGGGACTGTCATGATAATGAAGAATATGCCGAGCGCATTATGAAACTGAGAATTAAGAATAATAAGGCTGACTTGATTCATCACGACAGATTCCATAATTCTTTTCTTGAAAGCTTCCAAAGAATAAGAGAAAAGATAAGAGAAAATAACCGTGAAAATACAAGCTTACTTGCACAGAGTCTATGCGCTTCACTTTTAACTTATGGAGAATTTATAAAGGAGCATCAGGTATGTTCTTCGCCTGAGGCCTTTCTTCTTTATCCCTCTTGCGTTCCAGGCCATGTTTTTTACATGAAAGGCGCTAATGAACTCCATCAAAAGTCATTTAATCCAGAATGCTCTCTAGATGGATACATTAACTCGGTGCAAACTCTAAGCGCAACTTCTTCAGCTTTCAGGCAATCACAAGGATATTTTTCTTCTGCCGAACTCTTTGAAGGAAGAGATGATGACTATGCAGGGCCGCTACAAGAACAAATCAGAACAAACAGGCTTTTATTATCCCGCGCAGGATTGAATTTATAACTAAACGGATTTAATCTCTTTAATGTGATAAGGGCAGGGTCTCTCTTTTTTAACGTGAAGCAAACATAGCTCACAAAAATAAATATCATATACTATCCCCTCCACATTTACTGAAGATTGATGCTGAAATTTATGTGTGCAGACAAAACTCTTGGAAAGAGTTTCATCATCATTAAGAGTGACGATCTTATTATCCAAGATTATTCTCCGCAGCCAGATCTAGTAGTCTGCTTGCAAGAAGTGCAGAATATAGCGCAGTTGCCCATCCTCTTTGCAGGGCCTCCGCAATGAGGGCATACCAATCCTTCATGCCCAAAGTCTGTCAGAGATTTCTGCTCTTCCATTTTCTGTTCAGTTGATGTAGAAATGGCTGGAATTTCAGAGCCCAAAGTACCAAAATCTATTTTACCTGCTCCGGAGCCAAAATTATTTAGCATAAACTGAGAGATATAATCTACGATTGAAGAGGCCGTTCTTATAACTGGCTTGCTTTTATCTAAATCTCCCCCATCAACATTTCTTACGAATCCAGATGGTTCGAATTTCTGATGCCTGAATTTCGCGAATAGTATCTCGACAGGGACTCCATACTGAAGATTTAAGGAAACTGATGTGGCCCAGGCATCTACTAATCCATTGATAGTTGACCCTACTTTAGACATAGTCACAAACAACTCTCCTGGTTTGCCATCGTCGTACAAACCAACAGTCACATATCCCTCGTGCCCTGAAACATCAAATTTGTGAGTAACAGATCTTCTAGTCTGAGGCATCTTTCTTCTTTCCCCATAAATAGATTGTTCCTGAGCCACTTCTATAGCTTTCTTCTTTACCATCTCCCCTTCAGTCTTCTGAGTATTCAAGGGTTGGCTTCTCTTGCTATTTTCCCTATAGATCGCAACTGCCTTCAATCCTTGCTCCCAAGAATAAACATAAGCATCTGCGATTTCCTGAACAGTCACATGCTCAGGCATATTGATAGTCTTGCTGATAGCTCCAGACAAGAATGGCTGACAAACACCCATCATCTTAATATGGCCCTCATATTGAATAGATCTCTTTCCCTTTGCAGCTTTGAAAGCGCAGTCAAAAATAGGAAAATGCTCTTCCAATAATCCTGGCGCACCCTCTATAGTATCATTCTTGTCAACATAATCTATAATGCTTTCAATAGTTTGAGAATCATAACCAAGAGTTCTTAGGGCTAAAGCGACGCTTCTATTTACAATTTTTAACATCCCTCCGCCAGATAGAACTTTATACTTAACCAACGCGATATCTGGTTCTATTCCAGTAGTATCGCAATCCATCAAGAAAGCTATAGTTCCGGTAGGAGCTAAAACTGTCGCCTGTGAATTCCTATAACCAAATACTTCCCCAAGCTCTACAGCGTCAGTCCAGCTATCCCATGCATCATTAACCAAATATCGAAGATGAGCAGGCATCTTATTAACATCTATTTTTTTCACAGATTCCCTATGCATATTCATAACATTCAACATCGAGTCCCTATTCTTAGAATACTCTGGGAAAGGTCCAACTAAGCTTGCCAATTCAGCACTCGTCTTATAAGCCTCTCCGCACATAATAGCAGTAATAGCCGCAGAAACCGCCCTCCCTTCATCAGAATCATAAGGAAGACCTAAGCTCATTAATAAAGCTCCAAGATTCGCATACCCTAAACCTAAAGGCCTAAAGTTATGAGAATTCAAAGTTATTCTTTCCGTAGGATAGCTAGATCCATCTACAAACAATTCCATGCAGATAATGAAAGTCCTTACTGTGCTCCTAAATCTTTCGACATCGAACTTACTCTCTTCTGTTCTAAATTTAAGCAGATTAATAGATGCTAAATTGCATGCGCTATCATCCAAAAACATATACTCTGAGCAAGGATTGCTCGCATTTATTCTTCCAGAAACTTTGCAGGTATGCCATTTATTAACAATACTATCAAATTGCATCCCAGGATCTCCGCAGATATAAGTCCCTTCAGCAATTTTATTAAGAACTTCTCTGGCCTTAAAAGTCTCGCATACTCCTTTGGTTTTAACATATTTAGTTTGCCATTCTCCATCTGCCTTGACCGCTTCCATAAAATCATCAGAAACTCTAACAGACATATTGCAATTCTGGAAGGCGACACTTCCATAGGCTTCTCCATTCATTCCTCCTGCATATCCTTGTTCGATTAAAGCCCACGCCTTCTTTTCTTCACTCTGCTTAGACATGATAAAATCCATAATATCTGGATGATCAATGTTCAATATTTCCATCTTTGCAGCTCTTCTCGTCTTGCCCCCTGACTTGATTATTCCTGCATAAGCATCGTATCCTTTCATGAATGAAACTGGCCCAGATGCTCTTCCTCCACCTGTCAATTTTTCCCTAGAGCTCCTCAAATTAGACCTATTTGTTCCTGTTCCGCTTCCAGCTCTGAAAAGATTAGCTTCAGAAACCTGTAAAGCAAGTATTGATTCCATATTGTCCTCGGTGCTTTGAATAAAGCAAGCAGAACATTGAGGTCTTTCCTCAGTTCTCAAAGCAGGAACAACCTTGCCGATTGCAGCATCCCATTTATAAGCTGAAACTCCTCCCGCTTCTTTATTATACTCTTGGATTCCGGCATTAAACCATACTGGGGAATTAAAAGATCCTAATTGATTCAAACATATGGAGGAAATCTCGTCTCTTAGGATTGCACTTTGAGCCTCATCAAAATATTTTTGGAATAAAGACTGCCTGTAAATGTATCTCGCAACTCTTCCAACAAGCTTCTCCACGGAATCTTCTCTCTCATTCTTAGAATAATCTCCCCAAAAATATTTGCTGGCAACAACTTTTATAGCTAAAGGACTCCAAAAATCAGGCCTTTTAACCCCTGCCTGTGTAAAAATTACTTTCCCCCTATCGTCCGTAACACTCACATCTTCAGAAATCCATTTTATCACATTTCCATATACATCTAATTCGAAAGGGCTTTTGCCTTCATAAGTGAAAAATCTCTTGACTTGCATCTTTCCGGTTTGTAATTCTTGTAATCTCTCAGGCGTCATTTTCTAACCAGCTCCTTTATTTCATTTTTGAAATCATCTAAATCAGTAAAATCACGATAAACTGAAGCGAATCTTATATATGCTACTTTATCAAGCTTCTTCAGCTCTTTTGAAACCATCTCTCCAATAACAGAACTTTTAACTTCTTTACCCATTTTTTTTAACTTTTCTTCTATTATGATCATTATTTTATCTATTTTGTCCGCGGTGATAGGTCTTTTTTCACATGCCCGCAGTATCCCTTTTTTTATCTTTTCCCGATCAAAGGCTTCTACTTTCCCATCTTTCTTTACTACTCTGATCTCGACCCTTTCCAAATTTTCTTGAGTATTAAATCTCTTCTGGCATTTCAAACATTCTCTTCTCCTTTTGGTACTGCTTCCTACATCTCTCTTATCAATCACTTTCGTTTCGTTGTGGAAGCAATAAGGGCATATCATAGGTTAAACACAATATATTGTGTTTTCGTCCATTAAGGACACAACCTCTTGTGTATACTTAACCAAAACTCTTTTCTCTATTTAAAGATTTCTATATTTTTTACCTTTCCGACGTTAAAAAGCAAAAAATAAAATTCTTATTTCTGGAGTGACAAAAATTAAAATGCATATTTTCTAAGATTTTCATTCCTAAAAAAGGATGAAAATATTTATAAAATCTCTGCAGCTAATATAAGTATGACTTCAGCATTAGCTTCTATCTCAGATACTCTTGGAATCTCCCCTACAATCCTGATAATTCTTCTAATATGGACTGTAGTTTGGAAAGGCTTTGCCCTCTGGAAATCAGCTAGGCTAAATCAACCCGCCTGGTTCATAATTATTTTAATAGTAAATACCTTCGGAGTCTTAGAGGTTCTTTACATCTTTTTATTCTCTAAGATCAAATTGGAAAACAAGAAAAAAGAAAAGACAAAATCGAAGAGAGATACAACTAAAAAGCCTGGAAGAAATAGATAATATATAATCCAATGCAAACAAAATTCAAAAGACATCAAAAAGTTAAGCTTCTTAGAGATCCAAATCCAGAATATGTCGAATTTAATTTAGAGGACGATGAAAATGATGAAGTCAAACAATCAAGCCATCCTGCAATAGAAAAGGGGTCTCAGGGAAAAATAAATATTCTTCTTCCAAATGGCCAATATCATGTAGAAATTCTAGACGATGAAGGCAATACTCTTGCTTATGTTGCTATGAACGAAGAGGATTTAGAGTCCAGTGAAAATGCGGAAGAAGGCCAATCAGCAGAAGATTAATTTAAGTTCGATTTCTTTCAGCCAGATGGATTATTCTAGCGTCTGGATCTTTTAACATAGCAGTTCTTCCAAAGGAGGATTGCATAGGAGCTTTATACAAAAATTCTCTTCCCACTCTTGCAATGGCTTCCTCCAAACTTCCTACCTGAAATCCAATACCGTCTCTAGATCCATCTTTTTCTTTAGTGGGATAAATTTCCAAATAAACTTCTCCAAGTTCAGCCCCATAATGAATTGGCCCATGATCTGTATGTTCCTCGAATATAGTCTCCAGCAGATTTTGATAAAAATCTCTTAAGCGCAGAGGTTGAGGAGAACGTAAAACTACAAGGTTTAATCCGGGTTTTGATTTATTTCCCCCCATATTAAGAAACTAAACTTTTGCGGCACTTATATACCTTGCTCCAATAATCCCAAAACTAACTATAAATAATATTAACAATCCCAAAAAATCATATTTTTTTATCATGATGTGACATTTACCTTTATGGCCCTCCATTCCGAAGCAGAGTTATAATCACTATCTTGACAATAAGTTTGTATGCTATAATGTTGGGCTGGGAATCTAGTAACATTCAGCATATAGCTATGAGTAGTTCCCCCCGTATTTAAGCCTGTTGAAGCAGAATACCAAGTAGAGTTCTGGCCGTCATAAGAAGAGTAGTAATTATTAGATATCCAATTTGTATAATAGCGAGTACCGTTAAATCCATAATAGCTAGTGTTGCAAGCTGAAATAGTGGCAGCAGATGCTGTTGAATTAGTCGAATTGCTAGAATTGCCCACTATGCTTCCGCAATACCAATTATTAAAATTATTATAGTTCACCACGTAAAGGGTGCATTGGCTGCTCTTGTCTGTAGTGAAATTAATAGGTATAAGCGCAGTAGTATAGGTGATATTATTTGTAGGTGAACTAACCGTAACATTTGGAGGAGTCATGTCTTTGACTCTCAAATATCCCCCCGTGATAGTGGCTGTTCCGTTGCTTCCTGATACACTTGCCTTAATGTAATATGTGCCTTTTGTCCAATTTGAGCTAGGGACAATTAATCTTAGTATAGCTTTGCCGCTAGTTGTAGATGTTCCTCCCCCCACAATTTCCCAATTTGCACTAGAATAAGTTCTGCACCATTCATCAAAACAACTATCTGAAGAGAGCGCGTAATGAACATTGGTAACAGTAGCATCTGCAGAATTGAGATTCAAATCTTTAAGATTTAATCTGATAGTCAAATTATCATTCTTAGCAAAATAATATTTCCAATTTCCATTGCTATCCACATTATCAAAAGATCCGCTATATGCTGCCCTTCCCTCAATATAAATCCCCCCATAATCATCTACAATCGAAGAAGAGGAAGTGGCAGAAGTCCAAGTTGCATAAATATTATTATATCCCACTCTCCATCCATTAGAAGGCGCATAAATAGTGATAGTGCTCGTTCCGGTTATAGTGCATTGGCCAGAAACATTTGAATAACAACTTCCAACTTTGAAGACATATTCTTCTAAAGTGCTCTGTGAATTATCATATCTCCATTGATACAGCTTAGTCAAATTACCGCTTGCGCTTGCTCCTGAGGAAGTGTTTAGGCTAGCATTCACAATAATATTTTGATTAGTTTGCTTGCTCGTTCCGCTATAAACCGATCCCCAAGTAACTTGGAAAGGAACCGCTCTAAATGAAAGCCAGCCCGTCTGATTTAAGTTATTGATCCTATCTCTTACAACTACATTCAGATAATGATATCCTCCCCAGCTGCCAGATCCCCATGCGCCACTATTAGGGCAGAAGAGCACGCTTATATTGGAGCTGAAAGAAGAGCTAGAATAATTAGTGTATGTAATTTTGGAACTAGAAGATCCGCTCCAAACAGTCTCATAAACCTCAGCAATAGAATAATTTCCGACTAAAACTTGATTATTAGTCCAATCAGGTTCATAAACAAATAGAGATGCATTAACACATTGAGTGCTATCAGCATTATAAGTGTTGGAACTTAATTGCACCCTGAAAGGTTGGGCATTAAACCACATCCAAGCACTAGAAGTTTCATTGTCGAGACTCTTCAAAGAAATATCTCCATAATAATATCCAGTAGGCCAATCCCCACTAAGAAGAGTCAAATTGATTAATTTATTGCCATTAATAGTTAAAGAAGTTACGTTCAAATCCTCTGGATAATTATATTCCTTATTGAGATTAGTGGTATAATCCCAGCTCCTTATAACCACATCATCAATAGTAACATTGACGTAATCTGAAATGTTATACCTATTAAATACTGAAGAACCATTGATAGTGGCATAGAATCCGCTCTTGTATGCTTTTGTGGTAGTGATATTGAAAATAGCGGGCTCTGCATTTCTTATACTAGATCTATAAGTGGTACCATTTGCATGAACAGGTTGAGCATCAGCATAGAACGCAATTGTATTGAACCAGGCAGAACCAGTATCTGTACCATTAACATTGAGAACAACAGAATAATAACCGCTACCCCAGCTGCCAGTAGTAGTATTGATACGAATCATATATTTAGTCTGGTTTAAAGTCGCACTGGAATAATAAGGGCTAGAAGAATTTACAATTATTGTTGTTGCAGCATATTTGCTCGCATTCAATTCAGTGCAAGGCCATTTTCTGCAATCTTGGATTTTCTTAACACTTATACTGACATTGCCATAAATGTCTTGCCCTCCAGCATCGTTATAGTTTCCGGCTTTGTTGATTCTTATGTAAAGAGTCACATTTTCTCGTGAATTAAAATAATTTTTGTAATTGCATCCATAACTGGTGCACTCAATAGGAGTTCCATAAACATCCCATAACTTAACGCCAAACCAAGCATACCCATAATCACTATCTCCCGCAGAAGTAGTTGCTTGCAATACGGCACGGTAATTTCCTGTTTTCCAAGTTCCTCCAGAAGCAGAAGAAACTGGAATAGTAAGGGTTCCTGCCCCAGTGCTTATACTGGTAGAATTAACATTAGAAGCGTTGTATCCTGCATCTACAGGAGGCCATATCCATTCTCCATCTCCCCCCATATATTCTACTTTCTTCAAAGTGACTGTGCCACTTACTCCTCCGCTGCTTCCTGAAGAGCTCCAGTAGCTAGTTCCTGCCTCATAAAGTCTTAAGTTCAAAGATATATTATTATTAGGATTATTTTGCCAAGTGGAAGTCCATCCATAAAGATAAAAGGCTCTGGCTTCAAATTTTCCATAGAATGTGCTAGTTGTCCCGTCATTTCCTACAACGCTAAATTTAACATTCTGGATTCCTCCACTCCACTTACTGGCAGGCTTTAGAGTGCAACTATATCCGCCAGAGCTATCACTGGATTGACAGGTTGATTCAGTAGTGTTAAACTGTTGTATTTCTCCAGACTCAGAATTCTTAACTTCTAATATAGTCAAAGTAGCATTGTTTACTACTTGTTTGGTAGAATCAGTGGTGCAAGCAGAGCCCATACCATAAGCACTGCTATTAGTAGAATTAAGAGCAGTAGCCTTTCCTAACGGATTATTTGCCTGGGTAAGTTTTAAATCGAAATAAATAGTATCTGACGTTTTGAATTGCCAGACGTAGTAATAACCACTTCCGCTTACTTGCCCGGGAGTATTTTTAGATACGATACATGAATCATAGGGATTAACAATTAATTGCGAATTTGCGCCTAAAGTTTTATTGTTTCCAAAAACATAAACGTTATACAATCCCCCGAAGTGAGGAGTTTCTAATTTTATTCTCTGAAGAGTAGAATTCCAAGCCCATTGATATACCGAATCCGAAGAATTGACTGAGTCAAAATTACTGACATTTGTATAAGTTATTTTTGATCCATTTGTATAGGTGATACTAAATATTTCAGCTTCGCTTAAATTATATTGGGCGTTGCTGAGGTTATAAGCGCTTAATGAAATGTAGGCATATTCTTTAGCACCGAATAGTTCTTTCAAGTTTCCATCTTTGTCAGTGGCTTGGGCAGACATGACGCTATCTATAACACTTATTACTTTCTTGTCTGTTTGTGTACTTCCAGAATATGATAGAATTGTATAAATGTTATATTTTCCAGTTGTATTAGGCGCAGTAATAGAGAATTCATAACATCCTTCTTTTCCACAGCTTGCATTCCAACTGACAGTAGTCGTATTTAGGACGTTATTCGACTGGTCTTTAAGTGCTACAGTAAATAATCCGGCGCTTAAATTAGCTATAATTGACCCATTATTGCTGTATCTTGGATAAGTCTCGAATCTTAATAAATTGTCTGTGAAAGCGCTGTATTCGTATTCAAATCCTGAATTGGTGCTCTTCTTCTCACTTGAGATCTTCCAATCTTGGACTCTGAAACTCACTCCCGCGCTTGCGCTAGATCCCCCCGCTTTACTAACATTTACGTAAGCGAAATAAGTTCCATAAGAATTAAAAGTTAAAGAGTCAACAGTAAATAGGAATGAGTTAGTAAATGAATTATTATTGCTAAGATTTGTAGAATTTATTATTTTTATGACGTTTAAATTAGAATCACGAATATATCCTGAGAAGGAATATTGATCAGAAGAGGAAGAAGTATTCACGATCTGTACTGCAACTCTCGCTTGCTCCCCTACCGCAAAAAGATGCTTATCTGATTCTCCCAATTCATCTTTCATGCTTAATCTAAAAGAGAAAGGAACAATTTCAAGAGTACTGAATGATTTGAATTGACCAGCTTCCAGTTTGTAACTTCCATATTTAGAAGGGGCAGTGAAACTAATCGCACATTGGCCATTGCTGCCCGTAGTGCAATTAAAATTATTAATAACTGCCTTGGTAGAATTGCGGAAAGTTCCATTAATAGTAACATTGCTAATGTAAAGTTCCTTATCTCCAACTAGTTTAACAGCCTCGAGAGTAACCACTATGCTATCTCCCGGATTGTATTTTGCCTTCTCAGAGCTTATTCTGAATACATCTAAAGTTTTATTCATTACTTGGATATTTAATTCTGAAGTGCGATTGCTCAATCCATTATATTGTGCCCTGATGAAATAATTTCCAGCAGAAACTGGGGCATTAATCAAAGGCGCGACAGTATAATAATTGCTTCTAGAATAAAAACTGCCATTTGCATCAGTAGTTAAGGTATGATTAGAATAATAAGTTCCATTGCTCATCCTGATGGTAATATTTATGGCTGCATTTGGCAAGGGTGCGTAGCTTGAGACTAATGTGCCATTTGAAGTGTAGTTAGAAAGAAAAAGAGAGCCCTTAAGTTCTATTCTTTCGCCGCTATTAAGAATCCCATCGCTAAGAGAATAGTGAATTCCTACGACATAAAAATTTGGATCAGAAGAAGCAATTCCCAGAACTGCCTGCCCTGTTAAAGAAACAAAATTAAAAGATAGAAGCAAAATAGCGACGCCAAAGGAAATATAAAGTGCAAGGTTAACGCTATTTATCTTCTTGCGATAACTTGCTTTTCTTTTATCAAGCTTCACGTCTTTTTATAAAACCCTTTACATTTAGCTTATAATAGCTTATATTTAAATGTTCTCCCTCGGAGAAAAAAATTATCTCAAACTTCTGCTGACAAATTCTTTAAAATGATCAACATCAATCCCTGTAACAATTTCATGCTTATCTCCTTCAATTAATTCCGCCTGGCCAAAAGGCAGGCTAACTTTCACACTTCCCTTCCTAACACTTAGGTGATCTGGATAGAGAAAGCAATAAGGAACAAAAACATCAGCAAGAGAAAGAGTTTTAGGCCCAATAGTTTCCAAAAGATGTAATGCTGAAGCAGCAAATTCAAAATATCCTTTTGGTTCTCTCAAAATGCCCATTAATGCAGAATATTGTTGAGTATATTGCGCAGGCTCAAATGCTGCATAAATTGGATCATCAATATTGACAAGCAAACTATCTTTTTTACATTGTAGTTCATAGGATTCTCTCTTTCCAAGCTCTCGTGCGGCGAGCGGAGTTGTCTTGACCTTATCTTGCAAAAGCTGTAAAAGGGATCTGCTAATACCCTCATTATAATAAATAAATTCCTCAGCAGTTTTTGCTGCAGCATACCCTGCCGCCATGCGTCTTGCATATCTTCCAGCAGGACTCGCTAATTGATCAAGACTTTCTAAAGGCAATCTATAACTCTCACATACATCTCCGCAGACAATAGTTAAAGGCAAGTCTGAATCGCAGACTTTTTGGGCAGCGAGAGGATCAAATCTAAAATTATGTTCTAAAGCTTCTGCTTGGAATCTTCCACCCATTACATAAACTCTTTCTATATTGGCAATTAATTCAGGATGCTGTTCGATTAACTGAGCTATAAGTGTTAAAGGTCCAAGGCTAAAAAGAGTATATTTATCCTTGAATAGCCTGCTTGCTAAATCTATTCGGGCATGAGGCATAATTCCAACCCGATGTAATGGTTTAAAGGTAATATCTCCAACTTCCTCAGAAGCCTTTTCATCAATAAAAGAATCTTCTATGTAGCAATCTTCCAGATAAGAGAAAGGTTCAATTAATTTCTCTAAGGATTCAGAAGGCCCGCGGGCAACTTTGACATCTTTTCTTCCTGCTAAATTTAAGAGGTGCCTGGCGATATAAGATCGAGCATTAACATTTCCATTCACAGTATGAACAGCTCGAACATTCAAATTATTATTAAGCATCGCCAGTATAGACAATGCATCATCAGGATCCGATCCAATATCAGTAGAGACTATTATTTTGTTTTCTTTCATTTAATGAGCTCCAAAATTTGATAAAGGTAATTTATTTGATGACCCGGTTCAACTCTCGCATTTAATCCATTGCTTCTATGAAGTAAAAATGCTCTCATCTCTAAAGATCTCGGAATTTGATAATCTTTGGTTACCGAATCTCCAAAATGAATAACTCTCTGGGCAGGCAATCTTTCCTCTCTTAAGACGTGCTCATAAAATGCAGGGCATTTTTCATCATTGCATATTTCAACAGATGAATAAATCTGATCAAAGTCTCCTCTGATTCCTGTGTCATCAAGTTTCTTATTCAAAAGTTCGCCAGAACTTTCAGTTAAAAGCAATACTCTGAGATTGTGAGCGCGTAATATTTTGATTAAATTGGGAGTATAATCAACGTATAATCTCAACGGCTCCTCAACCCTGGCCAATATCTCCCCTTCACTTTCTTTTAGTCCGTAATGATTGATCCAAGATTTTACGCTTATCCTTCCGCAGTTAACTTGAGGTATAAGTTGTGCGGCCAGGCGGTAAGCTTCAGCAGGTTTGCATCCTAGATGTTTTCCGACAAATTTCCATAGGGTTCCCTCATAACCTCCTTCTCCCCACAAGCAGAAATCAAATTCTCTTCGTAAGATAGTGCCATCTAAATCAAAAGAAACTGCAGAAATATCCTTTGCACTTACTGATTCCTTCATAATTTAACTCCTAAAATCTCTGCCAATCTAGTAAGATGTTTCCTGCTAGGATTAAAATCTTTCTCAAGACTCCACGATTGACTTATAATGGAAGGAATTTGATTATGAGTGTTTACCACTACCTCACCATCTACAGTTATTCCCACAATTTTAGATCTAGCCTTCAAAGTAGGACTAACCTGCTCAAGAAATTGAGGAGTAAGTCTTGTATTACCATAAATCAACAATAAATCAGTTTTTTCAGCTCCTGCTTTTATCATTTTCTCAGCCACCGCTTCTACAGTTTTTCCAGTTACCAAATCATTATCGAAAATCAATATTTTTTTATCAGGTACATCAGTGCTATACAAAGGAGTCAGTGGCAAGCCTGCTCTTGTAACAGGCCCTGTCCTTGCAACTAATAAGTCGTGGGCAGTCAACCCATACAAAGAGAAAACATAAGAAAGCCACATCCCTTTCTTTGCAACACCTAGTCCCAGATCATACTGGCTGCTCAAGGTCTCAGCCGCATGGCATGCTCTTTCCAAATACCCCACATACTGATTAAAATTAGCAGTGTTATATCTTCTTTCAAAGCCTAGTCTTTCAGCAGTATACTTTCTAAATTCCTGCTCAAATTTTCTAAATAAAGGGGCTAATCCTTCTTCAACTATCCTAGTAGTGCTATATTCTTCTCTTGGATTTATTATTCTAGTTTTCATTTATAGTATTCTCCTATTCTTCTCGCTGCACGAATAGCTTTCTCTTCGTTGGATACAATTCTGCCATTGGATGTAAAAACCCTCAATCCCGCAGGAATTATTTCTTTTTTATAAGGATACTGGCTTTTCAGCTGCCTAAGGCTTCCGCATTGTTTCCAAAATGCTTTAAAATTAACCTTATCCTCTCCAATAAATGGTTCTTCCGTTTCTATTCCAGGCCAGGCAGACAAACCAGTATATGCTGCATTTAAATTAATATTGTGTTGAAGTAAATAATCTTTAACTGCTCTAATAGTCTGCCCAGTAACTACATCAACATCTACAACTAAAATGCTCTTCTTTTTCTTAAGTTTATCTAATTCTGATTCGGCCATGCTTGGCCTCTCCATTTTTCTTTTATAATGAGAATATTCAATTTTAGCTACAGGAAATCCCAGCATCTCAAATATATCTGAAAAAGGAATTCCCCCTTTCTCTACTCCTACAACCGCATCATACATTCCCCTTAGAGACAAAGCTGCATCAGCATGAGCTAAGAGGGGAGAGTCCAAATAATCTTCCCATCTCTCTCCCCATTTCCACTTATCCAATAGCGCAGCCTCAACTCTTAATACCCTATCATAAGAATCTCCTTGCTCAAAAGCAGCAAAAATATTCCCTTTCGCCTCGCTCGCATCTCGAGTCAGCTGAGGATTGCTGATAGGAAAATGAGGCCCTTCAGGTTCTAATTTCTGTGCTAATATTAACTCTAATCCCATATTAATAAAACAAAAAAATCCTATATAAATGTTACCACCATACAGTTACTTATAGTAATGAGAGAAGATTAAACCTCCATTAATTTTTTATTATGAATTTTCTTGTAAAATGCATGCCAATATACTTAATAATCCTGATAATTGCCTCGATCATAGGCCTTGCAACCTCAACCAGACTTCTTTATACTCATAAAGAAATGCCTTTCTTTCACCGCCCCAAGAGATACCCTAGCAAAGCAGTTACAGATACAAAATGGGCGTACACTTTTTATGTAAGGAATGAGATAATCGGTGCTGCTTACTATATAATGGCATTAATAATCTCGATTTCAGCAATCTTCCAAAATAGTATATATGGAATTAATTTATCCTCTTTAATTTTCCTAGCTTCTATTCCAGCAGTACTATTCTCCATATTCTTATTTTATGTACAGTCAAGGATATTAAAGAAATACTGCCCGTTGTGCCTAACCGCCAGCAGTATGAACCTAGTAATTTTGGCAGCGTCGCTCATATTAGTATTAAAATACTAAGTCAATTAAGATAGCACTCTTCAAATAAATCCTCTAATTTTCTTGAAGCAGTATCCCATCTTTCAAAAAGTTGAGGCTCAATTTCTCGATAGACTCCTTCGTCTCGCATTACTTTTTCATAGAGAAATGCATAAAAATTGAATTTGCTCTCTAGCTGATCTATCTGTTCAGGCAAGTAAAAAGGTTTATTTTCTTCTATAAAAACAGCTGATCTCTCTACGAATCTAGTGCTTACCCTAAGAATTGCCCTCATTCTTTCTATTTCCTCTTCATATTCTATCTCCTCTCTTATACAAGCATCAAGAGGGTCTTCTAAAAAATAAATTGCAAGTTTATATCCTGTAGTGGCCAATTTTCTCAACCCATTAAACATTTAAGTAAAATGAAGCTATAGTATATAATATTTATCAATTAATAAGTGAAGAGATTATGCGGCTTCTTGCCTGGCTCCTGCAAAATCAAAGTCTGCACAAGCAATAAATTCTTTCATCCATTGCTCCGGAGTGGGCTGACCAAACAAATATACTATGTAAGCCATAGGAGATTGTCCCTGCAACCTTGCTCCTTTATCTAATTGTTCAATAGAAAAGCTCTTTTCAGAACCATATAACTCTATCCTATTTCTAATCCATCCGCCTAGAAGCATTTGAAGATCAGCAGCATATTCTTTTCTATGAGTATTCATTGCTTTGAGCATTGTCCCAAAAACCTCGCTCCACTGATCTTTAGGGTATCGGTATTCATATTCGCCCATTCCTTGCATTCATTGCGAGTTTATTTAAAGATAGTGGTAGCAAATGATAACATTCTCTTGGAAGGATCTAATTATTAACTGCGGAGTATAAGGCAAAAGAAGCTGAGAATAAAGTTATTAGACCGCTTACTAGAAAAACAATTATCCTTTCAATAATAAAAAGTTTTCTTCTAGTAAGAACAAAAATGCAGATAATAAATTCAATAACACTAATTATCCCTATTAAAACTAGGGGGATTATGATAGCCAGACACCCTAGCTCCTCACATGTCTGCCTTAGATAAAAAACATAGGCTAATAATAAAGTAAATAATATGATATATGCCCAAACATCCCATTCTCTTCTTAATTTATTCATCTTGTTCCCTCATTTCTGTCAGGTATTTTAATCCGAAGATAATGTTTTATTACCTTACAAGCATTACTATTATTAAATTGCTTATGGATTTGTTTTCGATAAGACAAATCTAAGAAATATATCTGTCTAACACTTCTTTCATAGTGGCACAGGAAGGCACTTTAGGCATTGAACCGGCTGCTCCCTTAGACAAGCATCTTAAAAGTGTTTGCGCGTTGTTATTAGAAGAGTGTATTAAAATAGGAATTTCAGGATAATGTGCCCTCACATCGCTTAATATTTCTTCCCCATAACTCTCCTGTCTGCCAAAGTCCAAATCCAATAAAATGCCATGGACTCGTTGTTCAGTTCTAATGCGGGCCACTACTTTTTTAGAACTGTATCTAGTCCCATCAAAAGCGTCTTCAAGTGTAAACCTATAGCCTTGGACTTTATCGTTCCCATATCTCTCGGAAAACATTGGATCATCAGCCTTGCCATATTGATCATCAACAACAAGAATATTTTTTACAGGACCTAATGCTCCTGCTTTTATTTCTGCAATTATATATTTAGCTTGGCCAGAATATTTATTATGCTGTATCTTGCCAAGGTTGGCCACATGATGATTTCCATGAACTTGCTCAGCCTCAGCAATCCATTCTTCTACTTGGTTTAAAGCTGCTCTTTTAACTTCTAGTGCCTGCCTATCAAAAGAATTTTGTCTCAGCCTGTCTTCAACAAATGATAAAGTTTGTTCATTTATGAGAATAGCGCACTCTAGGCCTTCAATTTGATTGGTCATTTATCTCCCCCAGTATACTCACTAGTCTTCTTCTTTCTAGTAGGCCACGCCGCCAGAATAAACATGTACGCCACTGCAACTCCAAGAGGCCATGGAAATCCTACTCCTTCCTTATGCCCAGTCTCAATCTCTCTCGCTTCTATCGCTGCATTTTCTAAACTATAATTATTGGTCCGATCCCCAATAGCATAATTATCATTTGTGTTTGCAGCATAACTCTGGCTGGCAGAACTAACAACAAATAATCCTGCAGCCACTAAAGACCTCAAATTTGTTTTCATTTTCTTCCTCCAAAGAGCCTTTGAGTCCAAGTTCTATAAGGCCTATCCTCTGCCTTTTTCATTAATAAACCATATGTTGCAATTTTTTCATCCGTAGTGAGCTCGAACCAGGCCATGCTTTCGTTTACAATAGGCTTAACAACATATACTCCAAAATCAGACTTGTCAAAACCTGCAAAGAGCATAGGGGCATAATTATAGATAGTGTTTACATTTCCATTAATCTGTTCCTCTAATCGAAGCCTAGGAGTAATAGGATGAACTTCCAAAAGAACCTTTTCATCGCTTGTCCAGACTATTTCCTTATTTCTTAATTTATCCCTTACCAAATCTGTCCTTTCAGCTAGCTGCCTTCTTAATCCTCTCTCAAAACGAAATTCTTCTGTAAGACCATCAGCCGTAAAATCAGGGTAGACAAAATCAATAGTTGGCAGTTTATCAAAGTCAGTTCTCTTGAATCCTTGATTCTGTACAAGGGCCTTAACCATTTCTTTATGAGCGACCATCCTATTTGCCTCCTGCCTGGTAAGGCCTGGCAAAATAAATTGCAGTAATTACTACATCATCCAACACAACGGGATGTCCTCTTTCCTTTATTCTTCTTATAACTTGATGATACATTAAATGTGCGCCTTCTGCATTTTCTACTCTTCTCAAAGCCTCTCTCCAAGTCTCAGCATTGGCTTTTCCATTTGTAAAATAAATTCCGCCACAGTAGGGTTTCATTTCTACCGTGCTTGCTCCGTGATGCGCAGGACCCGTATGAGTTAATACATATGGAATTGCATTCTTAACCAGCGCTTCTTTCACCACACTCAATCCCGCAGTAAGAGTTTCCATCTGCATATCTGTAAGGACCAAATCATACCCTTTCTTCCCAAGCAATTCAATAGCTTCTGCCGCGCTTCTCGCAAAATCAGCTTGAGGCATAACCATGCGCGCAGCTTCTAAATTTTCATCTCGATCATCTACGATTAATATTTTTTCTAAATTCATTTTTCTATTTATTTCGACTGTCATTTTGTTTTTTCCTTTTGACTTTAGTCATTTTATTAAAAATCAATAAGAAGAAAACTAATTATCCTTTTACCCGTAATATTCTGGGTAGAGAAAAACAAAAAATATATAATAAGGAGATTATTAATTGCAAGATAAAAAATGAGTTATAAAGACGTTGACAGGGGCAGGCTTGGGGAATTTGATAAACTAAGAAGAGGACAAAAGAGAACGAGAGAAAGTGTAAGAGGAGAATTAGAAGAAGAGGGAAAAGGAGATCGCTACGCAGGGTATGTAGTAAAGAGATATCTTAGCCATGATTTGCCAGGAGGAGGTATCACTCCTGAAGAACAAGGTTACATTAGCGAAAATTTTAATCTTTTGAGAAAATCTATTCCTGACAAAAAAGAACAACAACAAGCCGCTAAACGCTATGCCCATCTCTTAACACTTCCAGATCTTACTCAACTCGCCCATGAATATGGCTCAGACGGGAGAGTCATGGCAGTAAGACAGGTCATTATTGGAAGGATACTAAATTATACAAGAGAACATCATCCAAATGCAGAAAAACTAAAGAAAATTGCCCATTTATTAAGTAGCGAATACGCAAGAAAAGCCATATCTGCAGGAGAGGGTGCAGAAGTTCATAGGGCCAGAGCCGGCTATCTTTTCGACCTTGCCACAGAAAGTTCTCCAGAAAAGTTTTATGGAATATGTAAAAAGATGGCAGAGAGACCTCAAGAAAATCCGCGGCCTAGTAATTTAGATTTAACACAACGAGTTCAGCTGGTTATATCATTTGGAGCTTTATTGATAGGGGTCTTTTTTCTTCTTCCCTCCATTACTGGCAACGTCATTGTAAATTCAATTGGCAAAAAAATATCGATGATAGGAACCACTTTGATCATTATAGGCCTAATATCAGCTAGTTTGTACATAAAATCGAAGAAATCTTCTTAAAAGAAGAAGACTATTTAACAAAGAAAGGCAGTAATTTTGCTTCAGCTTTTCTCAGATGTTCCTGATAAGTAGAAATAGAAACTCCCATAATCTTAGCCAATTTCTCTAATCCTGCTTTTCTTGGCCAGGTATAATAGCCATTCTTCAGGGCCAAATCAAAAGCTTTCTTCTGCTGCTCAGGAATTTGAGGCAATATTTTTGGAAAATAGATATCGCTTAAATCAGTTCTTTTTAAGCTTAAAAGATCAAATTCTTCTAGTTTATTCCTCCACTTTTCAATCTCTTTTACTATATTTTCTAGCAAGCTCCTTTTGAATGCGGCTATATGCCATTTTTCATAACCTTCTTTTATTACAACAGGCGCAGTATGGTATAGCTCAGATGCAAAAAGTAGGCTGTAAAATCTTTCTTCTTCAGCTATAAGGGTCACAATCTGATCTCCATTTTCTTCAAGCTCAATCACCTTCTTATTCTTTCTTAAATCCGCGATGAACTGCTTTTTATCTGCCTCTTTTCCTTCGAGAATATGAATTCCTAAAATATAGATCCTGCCTTTCTTAATAAAATGATCTACCGGATAAAGATAATCAATGACATTGTATTTTTGAGTTAAAGGGGTATAAATGCTATCTTTGTTAAGTACCGTAAATTTCAGGCTCCACATATAATACCTAAAATATCAGGGTATTTATAATTTCTTATTTCCGTCTAGATTTTTGTTTATTGTTAGTGATGAGCAAAACATCTCTCAAGAGTGGCCATTAAAGCTATTCCGTGCTCATTTGCCGCTTGTATAGTTTCCCAGTCTCCAAGTGAGCCTGCAGGCCAGACAACTCCTCCAACCTTATGCTTCGCAACTTCATCAATGCAATCTCTCTTCGGGAAAAAAGCATCGCTAGCCATTACTGCCCCCTCTAAAGAATGGCCTTTTTTTCTTGCTTTATCAATAGCCTGTTCAACCGCTCCAACTCTCTCTTGTTCACCTGTCCCGACTGCAATTGCGCGATCGTTCTTGACAAATATTATTCCATTAGACCTAGTTTGAATGACTAGCCTCCATGCTGTTAATCCATCTTGCAATTGTTTCGAAGTAGGTTGAGTTAAAGCAGTATAATTCTGAGGGGCGCCACCCACTTCCCTAACTATCATAGGGTCTGTCACAAAATCTGCAACAGACTTTATTCTTGTAAGATAAGGCTCTTCAATTGTAAGAGTGCCATCAGCTAGAACTCGCAAATTATAGAATCCTTTTGTATTGTCACCTATAAACTTGGGTATTCTATCAAGATTGCCAGCCTTAGCTACTCTAAGAGAATTATTCAATTTCTTCGTGCCTTCATTTTTTCTTAAAATTTCCAAAGCTTCAGGTTCATAATCTGGAGCAATAACACATTCAATGAATGTTTCCATTAAAGCTTCCGCAGTTCTCGCATCAACTTTTCGATTAAATCCTGCAACTGCTCCGAATGCGCTTCTCTCATCGCATCCTCTTGCACTTCTATATGCCTCTGCCAATCCTCTAGATCCTTGAATTTCAAGAAGTTCCAAATCATGATCAAGATCAAAACCGCAGGGATTAAGATGCTTCATAAGAGTAACTGCAGGTCTATCAAAATATTTCAAAGTCTGCCAAGCCTGGCTCATATCTTGTATATTAGTTAAAGATAAACCTGATTTTCCACCCTTAAGCATCTCTAATCCTCCTATAGAAAGAAAAGGATTCCATAAAGGCTTATATGCCATGAAGGGTTGGTGAGGATTTGTACCGTATCTCAAAGGATAATTAACTGCCCCATAATTGAATACCTCTGTTCCAATTCTTATAGTCACACTATCAGGAAAATTACTTGAGATTGGAGTTCTATATGCTTCCTTAAAAGAAGAAACATCGGTTCCCATTATAATCCTAACTTTTGCTGCTGGTCTTTCCAGGCATTTATAGTATGATAAGAAATTCTTGGTCTTGGCTTCCTTTCAATTGCGACTCCGCTGACTCCAACCCTGAAATCCTGGCCTGGAGAGATTATGCCTTCTGCTGCAGTTTTAGGGCCTAAGAAATCATAAACTGTCTCTGAAATTGCATTTATATCTTGGTACTGAGAAATGTCGAATTCAAGTGGTTCTCCTCTAAAGCTCGGAATGACCTGTCCAGCAGGAACATTTTTCCCAGTATAAGTAGGAATAAATCTTGCTCTTCCAGGAATAAGAGGAAATTCAAAATACTGCCTTTCACATTCGTCTGAACCTTCTGCTTTTCTTGCAATAGCCAATCCTGCAACACCATTTTTAACAACTCCTGAAATTCTCGGAGTCCAGTTAGGAGAGTCAGGTTCAAAACTGGTTAAATCAATATAATTTCCAGTAAATTTTCCGTCTTTTCTTTCCTGCACCCAGGCCGGATGAGCAAAGGCCTCCATTAGTAATCTGGCAGGATTCCTCTCAGAATTCTTAGCGGCCTCATTAGCAATAATGTCAGTCTGAGCCCCATTGCTAACAACAAAAATATCTCCAACTCTTCTTATTGCGTTGTAAATTAATAATTCAGGAGTTCCTCTCTTTAACTGTTCAGGATCCATGCAATCAGTTCTAACCCTATCATTATTCCATTCTTCAACTAATTTTCTGGCTCTGCTCGGTGCGCTTCTCCCTGTTACAAAATAGCTGATAGACTCTAATCCGCCTCCTAACTTTCCAATAATAATTCCTCTTCCCAAATATTCTTGATTAGCAATCCAACTTAGATTTTCCATCTTATCCACAAATAAAATTATCTTTCTTTAAATACCTTGCCGCGCTTTTTTCATTAAACTCAAGTAGTCAACAAGTATTCAAATCAATATCCTCTTCTTAAATGTCTTAATAATCGAGGGCCCTTAAAAATTAAAGGAGTATAAATCTGAACCTCTCGAGCACCATTTATAACACATGTTTTTTCACGAGCTCTTACAATTGAATCTATGCCTCCACAAGCAATAACTTCCATATGACTTCCATCTTCTTGTATAATTCTCCAAAAGGCTCTTTGAACTTGCAAAGATCTGTCATATACAGCATCTCCGCTGCCTCCTCCTTTGCCAGGCGAAGGAGATATGTATCTAGGATCATGAATAGTTGTAGTATTTGTAGCGACTATGCCTCTTACTCCCTTTTCTTGCAAGACTCTATAAGTGTCTTGAATACCTTTTTGATCTAAATCGGGAGAGACTTTTACATACAAACTTTGATCCCCTCTTTTTTCTTCATTAATAGCATCTACAATTGCAGCTACCATTTGCTGATTCTCTCTTCTCGCATCTAAAGCGCCTGATTGGGAATGTGTATTGGGACAAGAAACATTCGCCTCAATTCGATCAACGCCTGGAAAATCCTTTAGAATGTGAACACTAGCCCTTACATCTTCCCATATCTCTTTTCCTTTCTTTCCAGGAGTAGCCATGACATTGATCGTTATAGGCAAGTCCCCTAATGCATATTTCTCAATATTTCGAGCAACTCCTTCGGCTCCCAGTCCTGGAAGCCCTAAACAATTGACAAGAGATCCTGTCTTAGCATATCTCCAAATGCGGGGCGAATCAGGATTGCCCACCCAAGGGTCAGCAGTAACTGTGCCTATTACATTTCTATCAAAGCCTAGATATCTTAAGAAAGATGCTGGAATTTCCCCATTCTTATTGAATCCTGCTGCATTTGAGACACGATAAATTCCAGGCCAATCATTAGCTTCGTTATCCAATAAAAATCTCTCCAATCTCAGAGCATGAACTGCCTGAGCAAGTTTTATAAAACCCTTATGGGCTCTTTCAGGATTATTTTCAGTCAATCCAAAAATGACAGGTCTAGCTAAATCATAGGATAAATCGACTAATTTTCTTGCAAGATCCATAAATCCCTAAAGAAGGAATTACTTTTAAATTTATACTGAATATTTTCATCTATCTCCAGTAATCATATATCTTTTTAAATTGATAAACCTAAAAAGATTAATGCCTAAATACAAAAATATTATCGACCCGCATGTTCATCTAAGAGGGAAAGAATATTCTCAATATCCTTTTCTGCAATTGGGTTTTAGAGATGCTATAGCTGTCGGAATAGCAGCAGTAGGGGAGCAGCCAAATCCAAATCCCTCGCTAACAAATGTCGATGCTGTAAAAGCAAGGCTTGAAGAATCAAAACCTTACAGGGGGAAGATATTTCATTGGATCCATATAGGCATGACTAATGACCTCCAGCAAAATGAAGCTTCTTTAAAAGCAGTTATGTCTGGAATATACGGACTTAGATCTGACAAAACCTTTAACACTCATTCAACAGGAAACATGGGAATTACAGATCATGAAAAAAGAAAAGCCATAATGTTTCTTAAAGGAGAAATAAATTATACGGGTGTTTCTATTTTCCATCCTGAAGATGAAACTTTATTTACTGGGGATTACGATCCTCAAGATCCCAAAAGCCATTCCATAAAGCAGAATGAGCGATCTGAAACCTCTTCTATAGAAGAGACTGTTAGAAATGCCATAGATGGACGATTTAAAGGCATACTTTACTTTGCACATGTCTCCAGTCCTGACAGCATTTGTTACATAAATAGTATGAGGAATAAAGTCCCATTTGAAATGGTAATAGAAGAGACCTGGCACCATATGTTATTGAATGCTGATCAAGATTATCCCCTCCATGGAAATAGAGTTAAAATGAATCCTCCTTTAAGAAATAAAAGCTCTCAAGAAAGAGTGTTAGAGCATGTATTGAGAGGAGATGTCGATGTTATTGGCAGCGACCATGCTGGGCATCCAGTCTCCCTTAAAGACCTACTTGAGACTGGGAAAATTCCGCCTTCTGGAATTCCCGCCCTTCCTTTCTGGCCCAAAGGTATTGAATTGTTAAGAGATTATGGAATATCCAAAGGGCTTCTAGACAATCTGATTTTTAATAATTCTAATCGAATATTTAATTTAGACCTTGAACCAAAAGAAGTAGAGATCCTATATAATCCAGATCTCTGGACAGCGTATGGCTGGAATCCTTTCTCAAGAATTGATGGCTCTCATTAATAATACTCTCAAATAGCATGTTATTATGAATAAACTTATGATAACATCATGTTATACGTAATCGTCGTGTAGAATTATTAAGAGAGGGTTGCCGCCTAATATTTTTCAAGCATTTTAAGAATAAACAAATTTATAAATAAATTAAATTATACATAACAAAGAGAGGAAAAATGAAAAATAATAATTATCTAAAAAAAAGGTTAATTAGCCACAAAAAGTTAGCACAGGAAAGAACAATTTTGGCTAATGAGCGAAATACTCTTGCTTATGTGAGAACTGGTTTTGCTTCTTTTGCCTTAGGAATCGCTTTAATAAAATTATTTGAAGAACATATGAAATATGTTTATGCAGGTTATGGTGCATTAAGCATAGGGATTATTTTAATAATCTTGGGAATTATTTATTATCCTTTAAGAAAAAAGAAGATATTATCTTATTAATTAGACGGCGGCAACCCCTATAAAAAACTATACACACGACGACTTTGAGTTTTCCCTTCGGCATCGTTGCACTAAATTTCAGCCCTTCAAAGTATTCAGGGGAAACTAACCGCGATTTAACGGTTCCGAAACCTTGCAGACTTTTTCCCCAATTTTTCAGTTATTTATAATTTTAAGATTACTGAAAAACTGCGTTTAATGTTGAGGTTATACGACATTCGGGTTTGGGCTACAAAGATAGAAACCTTTTTATTTCGCTCAATTTATAACTATTTATCATGGATATTCATAAAGAAAATTACAATTCAAAAGTTCTCGTAGAAATGTGGGCGGACTTTATTGAATGGGAAAAGAGACGCCAAGGCGAAGACGGATTTCTTCTCAATACTTTGAAAAAATTCCATTATCAGAAAATTTTTGATGCTTGTCTCGGTGATGGTGCAGACTCCATTCATCTTTTGAAAAATGGGTTTAATGTGACAAGTAACGATTTAGATAATTTGTTTATTCAGAAAGCCAAAGAAAATGCGAATAAACACAAGGTCACATTAAACATTACTGAACATGATTGGAGAGACCTCGACAAGCATTTTGAGGATAAGAGTTTTGATGCAGTTTTCTGTTTAGGCAATTCCCTAACATATCTTTTTGAGAAAAAAGACCAGCTCAAAACTCTCAAAAATTTTCTTAAAATCATAAAAGACAATGGAATTTTAATTATTGATGAAAGAAATTATCAAAGTATTTTAGATAAAAGAGAAGAAATCCTAAAGCACGGGAAATTTCAATATTCTAACAAATATGTTTATTGCGGAGATAAAGTTCATGGAAAACCTGTTGAAATTTCCGATGATAAAGTCCGCTTTGAATATATGGATGAAAGAACTGGAAAAAAAGGTTATCTCGTTCTTTATCCTTTCAAGAGAGGAGAACTTTTGAATTTGCTAAAAGAAGCAGGTTTCACAAAAATTGAGCAATATTCTGATTACAAAAAAGGTTCCTATCCAGATGCAGATTTCTACCAATATGTTTGTCAGAAGTAACGCCCGAACCCAAACGATAAAGGGGACGCTGCACTTTCACTCCACTTCATTCCGTTCACCCTCATATAACAGGGCTTATGAGGAATTTTACTCGGCTCGTAAGGTTCCCAAATCTAATTTAAGTTCTGTTCCATTCGGCCACGAGGAGAACTCAACTTCTGTTAATGCCGATGCCGCTAAACTAATGAATCTAGAGATCTTTGTTTAATAAAGAATAAAAATCCCTCTTGCTTCGTAATAACATGGCTAAAAGAAAATCTAAAAGATCATCACGGTCTAAAACAGTAAGAAAGAAAGTGGTGCCTGTTCCTATGGAATTTAATCCTGCCTTAGAAAGATTTGAGCCTAAAGTTCCTTTCGACCCTGCAGACCACACAGTCTATCCTCAAAATCCTCCGGTGAGAGATAGAAAAACAGATTGGAAATGGATAATCGCAGTTCTTTTACTTCTTATCTTAGTAATCGCTTTTTTCTTTTTCGTATTTAAAAACCCAAATCCTGTGATTAATCAAACCAATGTTCCTAAAGCTTTTCTTTCTTTAATTACAGCCAATTCTGATAATGTTATCAATCTGCGATAGAATCGCCAAGAACATTTCGGAATGTTCTTAGATTCTTGAAGTCGCTTGACGGAAAATTCTTTATCGAATATAATAAAATCAATAGAATTTACCGTAAAAGTTAAAAATAAATATAAAAAGGATGGGAAACATCCTAGCTCATGAGAGATCAATTACATGCAAATAGAGCAGTTCTAAGAGAAATAAGAGGAGAGATAGGCCTGCTAAAAAAACTTGCTTCTTACATTCCTCTTTTGCCTCTTTTAAGAGTGGAAAGATCTTATATCGGACCTGGAATATGGGAAATTTATCCGTTCAATGTTGAAAATCCTGGTCAATACGAATATAGAGGGCGAGGACATCCCGCAGCTAATATGGAAAGAATTGTTCTAGCCAAAAATGAAGCCTTTGTAAGAATAAGGATATACTTGGGAAGAAGAGAAATAAAAGTTTTTGATTATAATCTACAGAAAGAAGATAAAGACTGGCAAGTCAGAGATAAAAAGTTAAGAGAGAAATCTCAGTCCAATTCGAATCCCCGATAAGGCATTTTATTGCCTTTATATAAAACGACAGGATTTCCATCGAAATGAAATTTTATAGTACTTAAAGCAAAATTCCCGTGAGCGATCTCTCTTAAGGTGAATCTCTCTGTAGGCCAGTCACTGGCTCTCTTTTGAATATCTTGATGTTCATCTGCTAAATCAGAAGTAATTGGCCTCTCGCCATTATAATTTAACCAAGGGCCAGAAGCTAAAATTGCTCCCCCATCAACAGAATGATCAACCAAGATCATAGATGATCGTGTTCTTGTCTCTCCTGCAACAAGAGCATCATAAACTGCATTCTCTCCAACATATTTTCTCAAGCCATCTGGCGTGAATTTATTTAGTTCCGCAGGGTGCATATTAACGGCATGGCCATTAAATCTCCTTAACAAAGCGCCCTGGAAAAATCTCATATATCCAGCAAGAACTGCAAGGTCAAAAGTGATACCTGCTTCATTTTCAAAACTCTGGATGATATCTAAGAATTTTAAGTTAAATATCTCAGATTTCATTTGATATTCTCTCATGCCTTGAACGCTTTTCTGAGCCTCTGCCCAGCTTCCGCACTCTCTAAAACCATTAATGAATCTATGAGGTATTCTATATTGCTGAGCATAATTAATAGCTCCAATAACTCTCTTTTCTTCTCCAGATTTAGATTTCTTAAACTCTTTATCAGTCACAAGAAGATCAATAGAAAAATTGCTTCCAGGCATCCTTGATTCAATAATTGCTTGTTCAAAATTAGTTCCACTTCCCGAAGCAAAAACTACAGTCCTCATTGGCCCTTTTGCAGGATCATGTAATAATTGGTAATCTTTGCTCATGCTAACGCTTTCTTTGCAATATTCTGTGTCAATTGACTTCCACAATCAATTATCCTTATCATCTAAAAATAAGAGGCGAATGAGTTAAAGCAAAAGCAGTCCTAGGTTTAATTAATATGCCTGGAGATTGTACTATTTCCCCAGCTATTTTTGCTTCTATTCCATGTTGAGAGGCAATTTCTATAACTCTTGCAGGGTCTGGAGTTATAACTAGCATTCCTTGTCCCATATTCCAAGACTTGTAAGCTTCTTCGTCTGAGACATTTCCTAAACTCTGGCAATGCTGCATAACTTGTGGAGGTTCAAATAAGTCAAAGAGTTCTGCACCTAAACCTGAAGGTTTCAAAACTCTTCCTAATTTTCCAGGAACACCTCCACCCGTAACATGAACTACTCCATGAATTTCTGCTTTCTTCTCCCCGGTTACTCCGCCATGCATATCAACGACTGCCTTGCAATAGATTTTAGAAGGCTGTAAAACTAATCTTCCAAGATTCTGGCCATCAAATTCCTGGAGATGCCAATCTACACCATAGGCCTGCTTGAAAACTTTTCTTGCTAAAGATAACCCATTAGATCTGAATCCTTTTTCTCTAAAAGCAACAACCTTATCTCCAGACTTGATCTCCCTGCCAGTAAACATTCTATCTTTTCTGGCAAACCATACCAATCCAGAACCCCAATTATAATTGAAATTGCCATAGCCGCCTACCCTATTGCCCAATTCTGCAAGTTCTCCATTAATTATTGCAACATTAGCCTCTTTGGCTGCTGCAATATAACCTTTAGCCAGCTGCAATACTTTCTGTAAATGAGTATTTTCCCCTTCGCTTAATTTATTGACATCTAATATAGATCCGACAAGAACTGGTTCTCCTCCCCTAACAACTGCATCATCACACACCATGGCTAGCAAATCAAAAGCAACAGTAGAATGATCATCAACTCTTTCGGCAATCTCAACTTTAGTGCCTATACCGTCAAAACCAATACACATAACCGTACCTTCGGGAAGTTTGCTAATATCTATCATTCTCAGTCCCGAAAAGTCGTCAAATGGCACTATAACTTCTCCCAGTTTATCTTTTCTATTTTCCCAAGTTAATTTAGCAGCATTATAAAGAACTTTAGAAGCATCATCTCCTAATTCAACATCTACTCCTGAGCTCTTATATGTTAAAGAATTAATTTTCTCTTCAGCCTTTGGACTTTCAACTTTCTGCTCAACTATTGCTTCAAATAATTTCTTTCGATAATAAAGAAATACAATAGATTTAACAATTTCCTTACTCTGGCCTAAATATTCCTCAGGGTTACTTATTTTTCTTAAAGTCTTCTCATCAATTCTGGAAGTGATTTCATTAGAAGTTAAAAGCGCATCAATAAAAGAAGTCTTTGTATCCCAAGCCTTGACAGCTAAATCAGCTACAATTGTGTGGGCTTCATTTCTTGTCATAGGCCTTGCAATCTTATTTTTATCAGTAAGATAGGTCATTATTTGGGGAGAAGTCACAACTCCATAACTCCTATTAACTCTTTCTAAGCATCTATCTTTTCTTAGATCGATCCAATATACTAGATTTGCAAGTTGCCTTATCCCATGATCCAAAAACTTGAATCCGTCCTCAAAATTAATTCTGGTACTTGCAGAAGCTGATAAATTTCTAGCGTAAGGCATCTCGCAATTTAGCAAAGCAGTAACCACATTGCCTGTCAAATAATTTCTTAAAGACATTATCTGCTCTTCAGTTGTGGGATTTCCATTCTTCGCATCTTTGTGAGGCATTGCTGACGAGCCTTTCTTTTTCACAGGATTAGCATTCACAAAAATATTTACATCGTCTCCTCTTCCAACCGCAATGTAGTTTGCAATATTATTAAGAGTCTCCCCTATTCTTCCAAGAAGGTAAAACACATCTGCCTCAAATTCAAGGCCTGGGACTTGAGCTGCAGCAATCATGTAATTTACGCCTAGCTTTTTGCAATATTCTTCCTGCAACTTCATGCCATCTATGCCCAATGTAGTCGCAGAATGATGGTTTCCTGTGGCATCTCCCCATTTACCCACTAGGCAATTATCATGTACAAATTTTAAGAATTTAAGATCAGATTGCAGCATCTCTGCATAATGTGCAAATGCCCTGCCTGCAACACTAGGAAGAGCATCATATAAATGAGTTGTCTCCATATGTGGCACGTCGATCCACAGTAAAGATTTCTCAATCATAATATCTCTTAAATTTTCAAGAGAGTCTGCAATTACCAAAAGAGACTGTTTTATCTGCAAAGCCTTCGCAGACTGAGTTGTATCTGCACTGGTTCTTCCTTTGTTTATATGTGCGGCTGCTTCCTTGCTTACTGATTCTTCTAAAGCAGTGTTGATGGCAATAACATCATGCCCTGTTTTTTCTTCAAGTTCTCTTATTCTGGTAGGGCTCACTTTATTCAGGTTTGCCTTCTCAAAAATCTCATTAGCTTCTGCCACAGATACTAAATGAGGATAAAGTTCGCTAAGGACTTTTACTGCCTGAGCTTGAACATACAAAGAGTATTCAAAAGTTTTCTCAGGCCCCCATATCTGGACCATGTCATGAGTGCCATATCTTCCAGCTGTTAAAGTCTCAGGTTTTGCCACAATTCCCTCAGGAAAGCTTTTTTTAGGCAGTGTTCTATTTTCCATTCTCTTTCATCCCCATTTTATCTAGATATGCAGATATCCCTGTCTCAACTAATATTTTATCTTTTTCTTTAACTTCCTGTGCCAGGCCTTTAGAATATTCCTCAACTTTAATTCTTACTTGCTCATCATTGGCTCCAAGGACTTTAGCTGCAAAAATCGCCCCGTTCATTAGCCTATTTATTCCTTGGCCAGCCAAAGGATAAGTCCCAAGTATGTCTGAAAAGATAGAAAGCGAATTTTCAGAAGAGCAAGGCACCACAATTACAGGAAGATCTGTTTTCATAGATAGTTCTCCAGCCAATGGCTTTCCCGGATAAGGATTGACTGCAATAATTGCAACACATCCTTTATTAATTAAATCTTCAAGAATTTTTTCCCCCCACTCAAATTTATAACATTCCACTCCGAATGAAGAAAGCAATTTTATCGAGGCATCAGCATCTTTTTCAAGGCTTGGAGAAGAGTTTATCAATGCAACTCTTGGTTTGAATACAATTTCCCGATAAGGAATGTGCCTATAATCACATATTCTCTTTCTAACTTCTGGATCATTGAGATAAGCAATTTGTGCTGCAAGGATTGCTGCCCCCTCTGCATTTCCAGATCCTACACATCCCACAGGGACCCCGGGGGGCATCTGGATCATTGAATGCAATGAGTCCATGCCATCAAAAAATGAAGTTTTAACTGGAAGGGCAATAACTGGCAGAGAAGTTTCAGAACTTGTCATTCCCGGAAGATGGGCTGATCCCCCTGCTGCCCCAATGCTCACTTTAAAACCGTCCTTAACAAGATTTCTTGCATTCTCACTCATAGCATCTGGAGTTCTATGAGCAGACAAAATTCTAACAGAATAAGGTATAGAAAGATTATCAAGAGTTGTAAAAGAATTTTTTATCTTGGGAAGATCAGAATCGCTTCCCACTCTTACTTCAATCTTCACTGGGACTTAACCTCCACAAGAGGTAAAAGTTCATGAGGCTCCTTGAGAATATAAGTCATATGGCCTATCTTTCTCTTAGGCCTCGATTCACTCTTACCATAATCGTGTATGAAAAGGTGAGGATTGTTTACAAAACCGGCAGGAGCTTCTATTTTATAAGGCCCGGATAATCCTTCTGGGCCAAGAACATTAACCATTATTGCTGGAGCGATAATTTCTGTATCGCCGAGAGGCATACCTGTTATAGCTCTCACATGTTGCTCGAATTGGGAAGTCTTGCAAGCCTCAATAGTGTAATGTCCAGAATTATGAACTCTTGGTGCAATTTCATTTATCATAATCTTTCCATCTTTCGTCAAGAACATCTCTATGCAGAAAACTCCAACTCCATTAAATAGATTAACAATTCTCTCACCCATCTCTTTAGCCTGCGCCTTTATCTTTTCGTTCACACGTGCAGGAACAATAGTTCTTCTCAAGATATTGTCCAAATGCAAATTTTCTCCAACTTCATAGCAACGCACATTTCCCTCAATATCTCGAGCAATAATTACAGAGATTTCTCTTTCAAAATCAATAAATTTCTCGAGTATCAAAGATCCTCTTTGCTGGAAAGCCCTATAAGCATCGCCTATACTTTCTGGGGAATCAATCAGCATATTTCCCTTTCCATCATATGATCCATAGCAAGCTTTCAAAAGAGCTGGGAATCCAAATCTATGCACTCCTTCAATAATGTCTCCTTCCTTAGAAACAGCGAGATATTCAGGAACTGGAAATCCGTTTGCTCTTAAAAATTCTTTTTGTTTAAATTTATCCTGTATTATAGAAAGAATCTTAGGAGAAGGATATACTATTTTCCCTTCCTTTTCTAGTTCCTGGAGAATTTCTGCATTTGTGTGCTCAAGCTCATAAGTAAGAATATCCGATTCCTCAGCAACTTGCCTGATTTTATCCGGATCTTTCAAATCCCCTACAATATGCTTCGAAGCATAGGGCGATGCTGGACAAGGGTTGCTGGGATCGAGCATAACTATCTCAAACGGAAGATCTGCTTTTTTAATAGCTTCTCCCATCATTCTCAAAAGCTGCCCTCCCCCAATGCATCCTATTGTCTTTGTCAACTTATATCCTCTTTCACCCAGACTTTTAATTAACTGTTCCTTCGCATTCGCAGAAGGAAAAATAAAGTTCTCGCCGGTAAGCCGCTCATACAATCTAATATATCTATAAGAAAGTTCTACCACTTGATCATTTGTTAAAGAAGGAGGTCTACCCTGGCCGCCATAGCTGAATCCTTGCTCGGTTAATATATCTCTCACGAACTGTTTTGACATTTCAGTTATTTTAAGTTCTGGTCTTTGTTTGAGAAGGTCACTGACATTATTATATTTTCCAGTTTTCATCAATTCTTCAATAATTGCAAATTTTCTGTATTCTTTCATGCTGCAATATCTTGAGGAATCAGGAGTATTAGCTTCATCAATAAGTGTTAGTTCCCCATTTTCATCTAAGCCAAATTCATATTTAGTGTCAATAAAAATCAATCCCCTCTTCTCCGCCAGTTCTGCTCCTCTTTTATACAATGCAATAGAAGTTTCTTTGACTTTTTTTGCAAGTGTAGGCCCCAAGATCTTTGAAACCTCCTCAAACGTAAGGGACTCATCATGTTCAGATTTTGCAGTTGGAGTAAATATAGGTTCATCAAGTTCCCCATACCTTATAAGGCCCTCTGGTAAGATTTCTCCACAGAGTTTTCTCTCTCCTTTTTCATATGAAGAGGCAAGGCTACCCCATACGTAGCCCCTTACCACACACTCAATTCCCAGATTACGACAGTATTTCTGTATTATGACATTTGAATGCGGACTTTCAATTAAGGAGTTTTTTATTATGTCTTTGGTATTATTAAGCGCCCACATGCTAAGAAGATTAAGAACTGCTCCCTTGAAAGGAATACTTTTATCAAGTATGTGATCAAAAGCGGAAACCCTATCACTAGCAACCATTATAATTGGAGATCCAATCTTATCAGAAGTGAAATGAACATCTCTTACTTTTCCAGACTTATGTTTTCCCAGCCCTGGAAACATCCCTGAAGTGATCACATTATTCAGATTATTCTGGATTGCTTCCTTGTAAGTTTTTTCCTTTTCTTTTGAGTCTTCCTCACTTTCAATATTTACTTTCGATTGCAAATAACTAAATCCCTTAGGACGGATCCGCTTCATTAAATCTCTAGACAAAGTCGGATGTTCTTTTACATATTCAACAGCGTTTCTAAAAATAGTCAATGCGGGATCGTAATATTCTGGGATTATAGCTTTCTTTCTCTTTAACCCCTCTTTTATTTTTTGGAAATCAGGATGACTGGCCATAAGAATAGCCCTTTCAGGATGAGGCATCATGCCAAAAATCTTCCCACTTCTATCACAAATGGCAGCTATGTCTTTTAAAGAACCATTAGGATTCCAAGGATATTCTCCATTTGCAGGTTCCCCCCCAGGATTAGAATATGTAAAAACTATTTGATTATTCTCCCATAAATCTTTCAAAACATCTTCTTCTGCAAAAAATCTCCCTTCTCCATGGGCAACAGGAATATGTAGATGGGTTATTTTATTGGTAAATACGCACTTTTCACTGTTTTTTTTAAGATTAATCCATCTACATTCATATTGGGCAGAATTGTTAAATGTCAAAGCCACTTCTCTTTTCCCATAATCTCCCTTTAGTGCAGGTAATAGTCCTAAGTTGACCAATATCTGGAATCCATTGCAGATTCCAATGATTAATTTATCCGAATGGATAAATCTCATTAGACTATCAAAAAGATTTAACTTAATTTTATTGGCCATTGCATTTCCAGAACCAGTATCATCTCCAAACGAGAATCCTCCCGGAAAAGCCATTATCTGATAATCCTCAAGATTGCTCTCTCCGCTAATAAGATCGTTAATATGCACTATCTCCGCATCTCCGCCAGCTAAATCAAAAGCATATTTCGTTTCACTCTCGCAATTTACCCCATATCCTGACAAGACCAATACTTTAGGTTTCATCTAAGCCTCCCGAATGTTTTTTTGTATTCTTTATTTAAGTCCTCTAAATCTAAATCGACAATGGTGTTTCCCCTCAAGCCCATTATAGTAAACCTTTTATCAGTAATCTCTCCCAACTTAGAGAAACTGCACTTTGCAAATATTTCTTCAAATTCCTTTTGTTTCTCAGGAGCAACAGTTACAATCATTCTAGACTGGCTTTCACTAAATAAAGCAAAATCATCTCTGCTAACATTAATATCTCTCTTCAGTCCTGAAAGATTTATACTGGCTCCTAGCTTTCCAGCAATGCACATTTTAACCAGGGCCACTCCCAAACCGCCAAAATTTACAGGAATGCTGCTTGCGATAATTCCTTTCTCCGCTGCTTGATGAAATTTCTTATATAATCCATATGCAACATCGCCATCAACTTTTGGGACATTGTCTCCAATAAATGGTTCTCCCAATAATTCTTTTCCAGCCATGTCAAAATATTCGCTGCCCCCCATCTCGTTTTTGGTCTCTCCTAAAACATAAATAATATCCTCCGCAAATTTGGCATCTAAAGAAATTGCCTTTTCGTAATCATCGATGACTCCAAGCGAGGAAATAAGAAGAGTGGGTTGAACCGAGATTTTTATAGGATTGCCTGATTCATCAAATCCCTTAAAGTCATTAAACATGCTATCTTTTCCTGAAATAAATGGAGTTTTGTACAAGAGAGAATAATCATAACAAGCCTCAGCAGCCATTTTCAACTGCCATAATCTTTTAGGTTCAGTTGAACTGCACCAGCAAAAATTATCTAATAAAGCTATTTTATCAATACTGCAGCCCGTACATACTGCATTTTTTATTGCAGTATCTATCGCGCACGCAGCCATATGATAAGTATCTATCTCGCTATATCGTGGATTAAGCGCCTGACTTGTTACAACTGCTTTTTTGGAATCATATAATGGCCTTGTAACGGTTGCATACGCATTAACCTCTCCTTCTCCCTGCAGAGGTTTCAGGATTGATCCTGCTTGAACCTCATGATCATATTGTCGCGAAATAAATCCAAACCCTGCAACATTATGCCTCGAGATCATCCTAATTAATACTTTATTCAAATCATTAGGGCATGGAAAGTTAGGCTCGCCATGCACTTCCCTCATTATTTCTGATCTCAATAATTTTTTAGGAACCCCATCATGTAAAAATTTCATATCTAAATCGAGGATCTTCTTGCCATCGTAATTTACAATAGCTCTTCCAGAATCAGTAAATTCTCCAATCACTGTGGATTCAACACCTCTCTTATCCATAAGTTCTTTGAATAAAAACCATTTGTCCTGAGAGACAGAAAGAGTCATTCTTTCTTGAGATTCTGAAACCCAGATCTCCCAAGGCTGAATTCCAGGATATTTGACTGGCACTCTTTCTAGATCAACAATAAATCCTCCGCATTCTTTAGCCATTTCAGCTACAGAACAAGATATGCCTCCTGCCCCATTATCAGTTATGCTATTATACAATTCTAAATCCCTAGCTTCCTTAACTATTGCATCGCTTAATTTCTTCTGCGTAATTGGATCTCCTATTTGAACCGCTGTAGCCGGACTTCCTGAATCCATTGCCTCAGAAGAGAAAGTAGCTCCGTGAATTCCATCTTTACCAACTTTTCCTCCAACCATCACCACATAATCTCCTGCTCTGGCTTTCTTAACATGTCCTTCTTTGCCGTTGATACTTCGAGGAATCAGTCCTAAAGTTCCGACAAAAACCAATGGTTTGCCCCGGTAACTATCATCAAAATAAACAAATCCCTGCGGAGTTGGAATGCCTGAGCAATTCCCTCCAACTTTTACTCCTTCTATGACTCCATTCATTATTCTCAAGGGAGAAAGAGCAGGATTTGTTTTATCTTTACCTCTAAATAAGACTCTTGTGTCTTCTGGATATCCAAAACAGAAACCATATCTATTAATAATAGGCAAAGACCCCTTGCCAAATCCAATTGCGTCTCGGTTTACTCCAACAATGCCCGTAATAGAACCTCCAAATGGATCCAGAGCGCTTGGGGAATTGTGAGTTTCAACTTTGTCAGTTACAAGATAGTTTTCATCAAAAATAATCCCTCCGGCATTATCTTCAAAAACAGAAATGCAAAAATCTCTATAACCTCTCTCTGCGCTTATTTTATTAGTAGCTTTTTTTATGCAGGCCTTAAAAATGCCTTCTTTAATTTCATCCAATTCATTAGCGAAGATAGTGTGCTTGCAATGTTCGCTCCAAGTCTGTGCAATGGATTCTAATTCTATATCGGTAGGCATTCTTTTCTCAACCTTAAGAAAATAATCCTGAATGGTCTTCATCGATTCAAGATCTAAAGCTAGAGGCCCTCTCCTAGATCCATCAGGGTTGGCAATGCCTTCTTTGCCTAGTTTCACTAACTCTTCGTCTGAGCTATTCAAATCAACTAGAGAAGTAGAAGGCTGCCCGGTCAATCTTACCTGCGGGACAATACAATCCATTCCTTCTTCTTTAAGATATTTCTCCTTATCTTTTATTGAAATTCTCTGGATTAAAGAATTAGCAAACGCATTCCCTATAAAAGAAGCGTCTTTGGCAGATATGTCTCCACTTAAAACAATCATCTGTGAAGTGAAAACTAGATGTTTATCAAATCTTTTGTTAAAAAGATCTTCAAGGCCTTCCTGAACAGTATTACCAACATTATCAGTAACGCCTGGAAGAAAACCTATTTCAATAACCCAATCTCCTCTAATATCGCTAGGCGAATCCACCTTAACAATTTGAGTAACTGGATTTACAAGCATGTCTGAAATCTTTGCCAACTCTATCGGGGAAAAATCATGATCAAAAGTATAAACATCAATAACATGCACTTCTTTTATCTTACCTGCAAAACCTAACGATTCTATCTCTTTTTTCTTAACAATGGCGCGGGCATCATCGATCTTAGAAATAACCTCTATTCTATGCGCCCCATTGACAGGTATAGCCATTAATTTCCATACCCCCAACATTTTAAATATCTTTTCTACATTTTTTCATTTAAATTGAGTGGTAATTTGAATCTCTAGATGAATTGAAATTATAAAATCAAAACTACTTTCATATTACATCTTACGTCTAGCAGCTTGAGCTTTCTTGATATTTTCTTTAGCTGCATGGATCTGTGCCTGAGTTGCCGTGGATAATGCACGCATTTAAGTTATAAATAAAGATGGAATCTAAAGCAGGACAACTATCTCTTTTTACTTTTTCTTAAACTTCAAAGAGCAAGAATTGATGCAATATCTTTTGCCAGTAGGAGTATGGGGCGCATCATCAAAAACATGCCCCAAATGTCCGCCACACTTTTTGCAGACTGCTTCTACTCGGCTCATTCCAAATTCATTATCTTTCCTTAGCTCCACACTAGAAGAATTTGCATCAAAAAAACTAGGCCAGCCGGTCCCAGAATCAAATTTAGTATCTGAAGAAAATAGCTCTGCGCCACATCCTGCGCAAATATACTTTCCCTTATCCTTATTTTTCAGAAACTTGCCCATGAAAGGTTGTTCGGTACTTCCTTCCCTTAAAACCTTGTATTGCTCAGGGCTCAGCCTCTTTCTCCATTCTTTTTCATCTGCAGGCATATCATTATGGTTCATACTAAGTATAATAATCTATAATTAATAAAACCTATGAAAAGAAATTAAAACTTTTTATGCTTAGAATAACATTCTTTGCAGTAAATTGGCTTGCCTTCTATTGGCTTAAAAGGAACTTCGCAATCTTGCTTGCAATCTGAACATATAGCTTTATGCATTTCTCTTGGCCCGTCAAATCGAGGTCTTTTAAAGTTTCCTCCTCTTGGCCCATTAAATTGACTCATCTTCTTACCTCCTGTACTTTCTTAATAGGAGATTCTTTTCTGCAGTTAACACATCGATACATTATTCTGATTCTTCCCTTGGACTTGACACCATGGGGAAAATTTCTACGTTTAGATAATTTGGCATTCATGCCGCAAGAACAAGCGATGATCTTTCTCAACGGTTCTCTTCTTCTAAAATTTCGGTTAGTATTCATAGTTTTATATAAAAGTTAGAAGAAGTGCTAAATTTTTCTAATCTGATAATCTAAAGAATCCTATTCTTAGATAAATAAGAGAAATTACCGTGCTTTAAATACCTTTGTAATGTAATTATCCAACTTTACAACTCGATAAATAAGAAGTCTTTCTTATCCCATAAATTTTCTCAAATCGATCTACTAATTCGGATTGGGTATAAGATTCAAGAATCCTGCTTATTCCTGATCCATCCTGGAACTTTTCCTTAGAAGTTCCTGCAATAAGATCATCTAAACGAGCATGCTGCAATACTTCTGTAATTAAATTCTGTTTAACCGTGTCATAAGAGGGAATATGTGGTACATGCGTCAAAATTTTCGCAATCTCTGCATTGAAATAAGGGGCCTCTAATCTAATCCCATAATGGGAAAACATCTTTCCCATTCTTGCAATTGCATGTTTAGGCAAACCTCCCCTCCCTAACTGAAGATCTCCTTCCTTAACTCCAAAAGTAAGAGCCTCTCTAAAAGCAGAATTGCCTTTATCAGGAGTTCCGTACCCTAATTGACTAGGATTGTAACCGTAATCATTTATCATTTCATTTGGGCCCTCTCCGCAGAATACAACTTTTATTCCTTCTTCCTTGATCGCTCTGCCAGCAAGATACATGCTGATAGCGCAAAATAAATTATCTTTTTTAGGATTTCCGCTTATATGTAATGATTCACTAACAACTTTATCGAGTGAAAACCTCTCAACATGCCTATCTCCAACAAACAAGTCTACCTCTCCTCTCTCAGACCTAACTAGATAAACTCCCACTTCAACTAAATCAATCCCACAGCGTCTAGATATCTCTCTGCTCTTCACAACATCTTTATCTTGATCAGAAACCTTAAGTGTAAATGCAGTAACCTCTCTGTTTTCTTGTGAAAGTAGATATCCTACACTCATACTGTCTAATCCTCCGGAAAGAAGTAATCCTATCCTCTGATCTTCAATTGTTGCAAGTCTCTCCTGCACAGATTTATCCAATAATTTTCTTACTCTTTTTCCAACTTGACTAAAATCAGAATAATCCAACGAAGTATCGAGTGGTATTTCTTGTAAGGTAGGCCCTAATTCTCTTTCATAAGGAGAAGCTTTGTTAAATGCTTCATTGTCAAATTCAACCCTTTTATTATTAGAAACCGCTCTTACCCTTTCCCATGAAAAAGTCCTTCCTTTTTGCTCAAGATCTTCTTTGATATTACAAATATTGCTCGCAACAATCAACTCCCCTTCTCTTCCACATACATACCAATGCAAAGGATTCTCCCCAAGAAAATCTCTTTCTAATATAACTCTTTCTCCATCTTCTAGCACTCTTGCAAATCTGTAACTAAGATTAGAAAAAGCATCTATTCTCCTCAAATCAGTTACCTTAAAATCTATCATGTTACTATTAAGTAGTACTTATATATAATATGTTTTACCTATATAATTTACTAAATGGTAATATTTATATAATAAAGCGATAAAGTAAATAATATGGTAATAAAGTTAGATCTCAAAGATAAAAAGATTTTATATGAATTAGACAAAAATTGTAGGCAATCGAACGCAGAAATAGCAAGGAAAGTAGAATTATCAAAGCAAGTAGTGGGCCAAAGAATACAAAAAATGATAGAAAATAAACTTATAACAACTTTTTACGCAGTAATAGACATATCAAAATTAGGCTTCACAGTCCATAAAAATTTCCTTAGGCTTCAAAATATAACAAAAGAAAAGGAAAAAGAGTTAATTGAATACGCAAAAAGTAATCCTAATGTAGTGTGGGCGACAAGCTGTGATGGCCGTTATGATTTTATTTTTAGTACCTGGGCAAAAGACCCTGAGCACCTCAATAATATCCTTAAAGAATTAAATAAAAAATTTGGAGAATTCATCTATGAGAGACAGATAGCCACTATTCTCAAAGGTCAATATCTCACGAGAGATTATCTTCTAAATAAAAAAAGAAACCATGGGGAGGGAGAAGTTTTCTTTGGTGCAATTCCAGAAAGCATAAATTTAGATAAAACAGACTGGAAAATACTTATGGCCTTAGGACAAAACGCACGTATGTCTGCAGTAGACGTAGCATCAAAAGCGCATATAAGTGCAGACGTTATCGGTGATCGTATAAGAAAGCTAGAGAAAATAGGAGTTCTAAAACATTACAATTTTGTTCCAAATGAATCAGTTTATCCTTATCTGCATTATAAAATCTTGATTTCATTGCGAAATAATTCTGAGCAAATTGAAGGTTCATTCCTCTCATATTGCAGATCTAATCCAAACATAGTCTATGTTGTAAAAGCTTTGGGATCCTGGGATTTTGAAGTGGATGTTGAATTGGAAAACATCGGGCAATTCAGAGAAATAATGATGGGTCTAAAAAGCCACTTCCAAAATGACATGAGAGATTATTCATCCCTTTTCATCTACCAAGTCCATAAGTACAATTTCTGCCCAAGTACACTTGAATGAGATCTTAAAAGTATAACTACTATATAGTTACATCAAAAGAAAGATTTAAAAATGCAATATCTGTATACGTTTAATGAATTTATTCAAGAAAAGATCGATTGTGCTGCCACCGAAGGACTTGCATGCAATAGAAGAAGTCAGAAGAAAACTCGACAAAATTAGTCTTGAAGCGGCTAAAAGTTACGAAGTTAGTAACATTAACTTCAGAAATTTTTCAGATTGGGTAAAAGCAGCCTCTGAACTTAGAGATCCGGATGTGGCGAGAAACGTCTTATATTTCGGATTCCAACCCCTCTATGATGCTTTAATTGAAGAAAAAGTGGATCCCGATCTAAGAGGCAAAGCCCTAGAAGCCTTAGATAAAATAATGGACCTAAGTATTTCATTTTTAAAAGGATATTACACTGGCGAGCCAGATGTAACAAAATTAAGAGAAGATATCGCCCCGCTAAGACCTCTGATGGAAGAATTAAAAGATGTACCTTATAGAACAAAATTTAGAAACGTAGATTATAATGGAATATATCCTTCAGGCATATTGACTTTTTTAAGAGAATCTCTTGATCATTCTTTAGATGGTAAACTATTCTTGCCTGAATATATCGTAGGATGTGCATGCGGCTCCAGCGAAGTTGTTATGCCATTCGCAGGTTTGAGTAATTCTTCCTTAGGTTTCATCAGAAGATCATTTAGGAGGGGAGATGATTCCCCCAAGATGATTAGAGAGCACAAAGAAAGATTTCAGAGAGACATAAAAGGAAAGAAAACAATCTGTGTAGAAGATTATGTCTGTACTGGAGGATCGCTAAAGAAAGTTATGGAAGCGACTAGGAAATACGAGCCGGCCATATTAATCGGTGCGGCAGTTAATGGACGTGCCGAACCTGATTATTTGAAGGCAGACGTACTAAAACATAAATTCAAACTTTATACAATAAAATGAAATGGTTTATAACTGAAAGCGCAGGTGAAAAAGAGATTAAGGCAGCCCTAGGCAGATATCAAAGACCATTTATTGGAGTCATAGGTGCGACCTCCCCAGGGGCAGGTTATAAAAAAGAAGATGGGATCAAAGCAGGTTATGAATTAAGAAAATTTATAGAAAATAGGGCTGGAACTTTATTTACTGGAGGAGTAGAAGGCGTCGGAACCGATACTTATACAGGAATCTCTCGCTACTGTGTAGAACAGGGAGTTAAAAAAGGATCAATGCCTTCAGATAGATTCTTTGTTCTTATTCCCCATAATATCTCGGTTAGAGATCCAGAAAACTTTCAAAGCAGGACGTCAATAAGTTATAATCCTCCAGAGATTTACAACTCTCTTAGTACAGTGATAGGAAATAAAGGCTTAGGTATTGTTAGAGCTGGAGAGGAGATGGGGGAAAGGAGAGAATATGTGGCAGAAATAGCGGATGCATTAATAGTTCTAAATGGAGGTTTAGGGACATTAGATGAGGCTTATGGGGCTCTCAAAAAAAACAAACCCCTAATCGTGCTGCCTCAAACCGGAGGAATCGCAGCTGATTTAAAAGCAGTTAAAGATGATACTCTACCCTTGGCCAAAAGAATGCAATTTCTAAAAAATAGTTTTATCTTTAATGCTGAATTGGTTAGTCATATACACTTAGCTCAGGACATAACTGAAGCTACACAAAAGCTCGAAGAATTACTTTAGAACCCTATATAACAAATCTCTTGAATGTTGTCGGATAAATACTTCTCTCTTTTATATATAAAAAGCGCTATGGAGACTTATGAAAAAAGTCATGCTCCTGATCCCAATATTATTCTTAATAGTCTTTCCGCTTGTTAACGCAGAAATCTTATATCAAGATGGTGATGCGATAGTAAAAGGCAGGCACCACATCAGAGATATAAAAGATACCAATTTCTTAGAGATAAAAGATAATATTTGCTATCTGAAAAAGCCCGTCAAGGTAGCAAATGGAGCGGCATTATACATTTCTAATTCTTCTTGTATAAAACTCAATATGTATGCAGAATCAATGATAACTGTCTATGGTGGAATATCCTTCAATGATGTAATAGTGACCTCCTATAATCCCGAAACAGGAGAGCCAATTGAGCTAACTAGAACAAACTATTCTACAAGAAGGCCTGACATTACAACTAAGGCGGGCGCGACTCATTTTAACGCTCGTAATACTGAATTCTCTTATTTAGGTTATTACTATAATTACTCGGATAGCCATTGGGGCGTAACATTAAGATATACTCCCAGGGCATTTATCACAAATAGCAAATTCCACCATAATTACTTTGGATTTTACACTTTTGATTCTAAGAATGTTCAGGTAAAGAACTCTGAAGTCTATGACAATTTAGAATATGGTCTGGATTTCCATGACTTCTCAGATAATTTTTATATCTATAATAATACTGTTTACAGAAACGGCAATCATGGCATAATATTTAGCAAGTTTTGTGATAATAATGTTATTGCAAAAAATAGGGTATTTGACCACACTCAAAATGCATTTGTCAAGGGTGTTGAGAAAACCTATGGAGTGCATGGAATAATGTTACACAAGCAGTCTAATAACAACTCAATTGAAAGAAATGAGCTCTGGAACAACAGGGTAGCAATACAAACAGACGACAGTCACAACAATATCATACTAAAGAATATAGTGCATTCAGATATTGAAGAAGGAATGATCTTAGATGAAAGTACCGGCAATCAAATAATAGGCAATGAAATAATCGCCTCTGATGAGTATGCTTTATTCACTAAAAACTCAATAGATAATTACTATCAAGACAATGAATGGGGCGGGTCGTCTAATCAAATTTATTTCAGAATATTCCATAGCGATGGAACTGCATTTCGATACAAACAAGCTGGAACTTCTGATGCTGATGCCAAACTCAATGAACTTTCTCAAATGGAAATTGCATAGAATCAAAAGCGCAGTACGTCGCCTCGACTTCCTGCAAATAAATACCCTAATAAATTTTTCATTTAAAAATAAAGCCTTCAGAGTTTAAAAAAGATCTTGATTTTCTCTTAATTTACTTACCGCGGAATCAATTCTTTTTGATCGCGTTTCTGGTCTCTTTGCCTTTAATATCCATCTAAAATAAATTCTCTTGTAAGAAGGTGTGAGCTTGCCAAAATTCTCTCTTGCTTTCTTATCTCTTTCCAGAGCCTGCTTAAAATCCTCAGGCATCTCAGGATTTTTAGGGATTCCATGATCATGCGTAGGCTTTCCCAATCCTTCTTTGTACCATTTCAATCCTTCTGGAGCCATTCTCTTTTCCTTAATTAATCTTTTTGCATATCCCAAAGTAGCATCACTCCATTTGCTATTTTTGCTTCTTCTGGCAAAATACCTCACGTACTTCTCATCATCCAAGCGTTTTATTGTAGTATCTATCCATCCAAAACAAATAGCCTCATGCATAGCCTCTTGATGGCTCAGAGAAGGCTTGCCAGTATGCTTTTTATAACAAATCAATCCAATCTTCTTTTCTTTTGTATGATTCTTACTTAGCCATTTTCTCCATTCCTGCACATCTCGAGCATAAAAAGTATTATCTTCAACCATATTCACTAAACTACTTAGATTACAAACTTCCCCATTTAACTAGGCCAACAATATTGATTATCATATAGGAAATAGATAAAACAAGTAATCCATAGTGCTTATGTTTCCAAGCAAAGAATATCCAAAGGGCATTTGCAACGATCCAAACATAATAACCATTTACATATTTGTAAGCAATCATAAAAGCCCCAGTAAGACTTAAAATAGTTGCTATCCATTCTATTACATGATGGATAAGGGTCTTCTCTATTACATATACCCTATGAAAAATACCTTTCTTTCTAGTCTGCCTCTTTTTCATATTCATATAAAAATTCCAGGGTTTAAAAGCTCTTCTCCCCAATACTTGACATACCCATTATTTGTAGAATTATAAACTAAGAAGAATCTTAATCTTTTTCAGGATCTTCATCTGACTCTTCTTCAAAGTCCTCTTCAGAATCATCACCTGTATCGATCTCTAAATCTTGCAAAACTAGGAGAATTCTGTCTAATTTAGCATTAATCTGATTCAACTGATCTGAAGAAATTCCAGAGGAGCTTGGTCCCTCACTAGGCCTAGATCTAAAGCTACTGTTTGATCCTTCGTTTTGTCTAAAACAATCACTGCAGAAAACAGGCTTACTTCCAGTTGGTTTAAATGGAACTTGGCATCTACTTCCACACTTGCTGCAAACCACATTATGCATTTCAGAAGATCTTCGATCAGAATCTCTATCTCTCCCTCTTCCTCCAAATCTGCCACTGCTACCACTAGAACGATTTCTATTAAATCCTCCTCCACGATTGCCTTCTCTAAAGTTTCTCATAATTAATTAGACAAATGTCATCTTATAAAGCTATGCTATTTGTAAAATTGAAGAAAGTCTATAGGGTGCTTTCTTCTCTCAGGATAAAGAATTGTTCCAATAAAGTTGTAGCATAAGATCCCGAATCAAGAATGAAAGATAAGATTATCTTTTTACTTGGCAGGAAAAGTTCATCTTCCCCAGTTTCTACAATTAGATCTTTTACCTCAAAAAATGCCTGCCTGGAAGAGCCTTTTAAGCTCAAAAAAGGCAGAGAAGAAGTGTTAAAACTTTTAAATTCTAAGCCATGTTCTTTCAAGACTTCTCGCTCTATTCTTCCCACTTCACCTGGAGAAAAATTAGAATTATAACCAATTAAATTGATTTTTTGATTGTTAAGATTGATTCCCTCTTCTATTGCTCTCTCAAGAATATCATTAAATAACTGGCTTTGAACTGATTGGCATATCATCAGCAAGGATTTCTCATCAAATAGCTTTAAAGCACCTATCCAATCTTTAGGATGTGAAGAAAGATATCTGAGCACCCCATGTTCAGTCCTCAATTTCTCAGGGAAATATTTAATCGCTTCGACTAAATTCTTGTCAGATTTTAGCTTTTTCTTAGCTATTTTAACTTCATCGCTTTCTTTCTCACCAAAACCAACAAGATATGCAAAAACTGCATCCTCAAACTTCTGCTGCAAGATTAGTTTACCAATGCGCACATTATCTCTTCTTAAAGAGCCAAATCTCTGCATTCCAAAGAAGTTAGGGAATCCTTTTGTATTTCTTACCCTATTAAGTATTTTAATAGCCTCTTTATCTACATCTCTCAAAACAACTCTAAACCTATTACCTTCCAAGTCTCCCACCTTAATCTTATGCTTAGCCCATCTAAAATTCTTTAATATAATGCCTGAAGAAGAAAAATCCTTAATTAATCTGATATTGGGATTAAAAATAGAAATTCTTTGGCAAGTCCAAGCGCATTTGTCTTTAGTGCCAGCGTATCCTAGCTCATGAGGAAGTTTGCCCAATTTTTTCCCAACTATACTAAAAGTATGAAAATGATCCAAACCTATCTTTTCCAGGTCACAAGTAAGAAAATTTCTTCGATCATCGCAATCTAATTTGCCCAAATCAACCTTCGCATTCTCAAAAGCAAATAAAGAATTAGAAATAGAACAAACATAATTCTCACCTATCTCCTCAACAATAAAATCATCTGCCTTATTCTTGAATATAACTCTCCCCTTGTCTAGTTCAATCATATCTCTCCGCATCTTTTTTAACTATTAAATATAACGATCCTGGCTTTCTATCCCCTTAAGGCCATAACATTCCCTGATTTATATCTGTCAGATATCTAGTACAATTTCTGAGTCTTGAGAGCTAAACTACGCAAAAACCGCCCATGATTATACCAAAAAGGTTTACGCCCAGACCCTCATCATGCTATTCTTGACCAATCTCTGGGCGTATTCATTTACAAGTTTTGTACGATATTCTTAATGAATTGAGGTTTAAATAGAATGGCTGCAACCGCTGAGTTGCGGCTAAAAGAAGGTAAAAGCCTTTATATACTTCGAGTATATATTAAATATATGGCAAATAGAGATAAATTTATACAAGCAATGATTGAGATACCTGAAGAAGTAAACCAAATCCTAAATATAGTGAAAGCTAGGTATAACCTTAAAGACAAGAGCGAAGCAATTTCAAAGGTTGTTACTGATTACGGATTAGAAATTTTAGAGCCTCAATTAAGACCTGAATTCATAGAAAGAATGTCTAATGTTAAAGAGGAAAAAGCAATAACTATCGGTGGAATTGAAGAATTCAAAAAACGATACGGCTTGTAAATAAATGTATTCTATCAAGATTAAGCCATCTTTGGATGAAAAATTCATTAAGCTCTCAAAAAAAGATAAGAAACAGATGGAAATAATATCCAGAAAAATCGATGAAATTATACAAAACCCTCAGCATTATAAAAATCTGAGAGCGCCTTTGCAACATCTAAAAAGAGTTCATATAGGAAAGTCATTTGTTCTGGTCTTCTCAGTGGACGAAAGCACCAAGACCATAACGCTTGAAGACTATGATCATCACGATGTGATTTATAAAAGTTAAACGCTCGCGCCAGGCATGGCACATTTTTGCATAATCAAAGACTCGTTTGTTAGCAAGTCTCTGGAAAATGCAATTTTGACGTACGCCCAGACCAGGAATCGAACCTGGAAATCCCGAAGGAAAACGGTTTTCGAGACCGTCCGAGTACCATTGTCGCATCTGGGCATGCAGAAATAATATAATTGAAGTTTAAAAGCATTGCACTTAGAAGTTAGTCTTAAACTTTCTTGTTCAGCTCGAAAATATCGCCTTTTGTAATTCTAAGAATAACATTATAACCGATTTTCTCGATAAGGGCACCGCTTACTAGGATTTTCTTAGGGATCCCTTTTATTATCGAAGATATTATTAGAGAAGCAATTTCGTTTTTCTGCCCTTGTAACTCTACTTCCCTAATTCTCCCTATAAGAACTCCATTCCTGTCAAATACTTTCATATTCTTAATCTCGGAAACAACCTTAATCCTAAGAAAAATAACATGAGCAGTTACTCTCTCAATATAATCTTTGCCTATAACTAGGCCTTGTTTTAAAAACCCCTTATCTACACTTATTCCAATGAAATCCAAGGAATTGGGATCGATGAAGATCTTCTCAGCAACTCCGATGACACTTCCATCTGCATCAATAACATCTTTTCCTAATAAATCATCTGATGTAAAAGCCTGATCAAGGTTTTTGCCAGAAATACTTTTTGTTGACATGGTAATCTTGTGCGAGTAATATGGATTCGCCTATTTTCCTTATAGCGGAAACGGGAATGATTACTTTCCTCCTCCAAAAAGACGAAACTATTATTTTATCAAGATCATTCAAGTCTCCTTTGCGCAAAACACCATACACCTTGCCTATTAATTCTCCTTCAGAATCTAAAACCTTCATTCCTTTAAGCATGATGCTTGGATCTATATTAAGAAAGACTGCTTCAGCAGTTATCTGATGGATGTAATTGACATTTAGATATAAATTGCTTTTGAAAATCCCCCTTCTAACTACTATACCCTCTATATCAAATTCCCCAGGTATAGCTCTTATTTCAACTATCTTTCCCACTACTAAGCCATTTTTTGAGACTACTCTGGAACCAATTAGCTCTCTTAAATCATAAGTATCTTTATAATGGGCGCCAGATTTAACAAAAAAATCCATCTTTTTCATGTGTCTAATAACCAATCCCAGTATAAAAATTTATTTAATAAAAGATTATATAAAAAATAGCCATTATCCCATATTTAATTGCCGTAGCCAGAGTCAATACGGCAAAAAGTCTGGTCAAATTATACTTTGTTACACCTAATCCAAAAATAAGCAACTCAGAAGGGGAAGGCACCACATTCAGGACAAAAACTGCCAATGCACCATATTTATTGACTGCTCTCCTAACTTTGAAGATTTTCCTCTTGGAGACAAAGTTAAGGAAGAAGGGGCTTAATTTCAATCCCAACCAATAATTAACTAATTGAATAGAGACAAAGCCTACTAGAGCAATAGCAAATGAGTAAAAGATTCCATTTCCACTAGTCATGCTAAACCAATAAAATAGTTCGATAGGCATCGGGATAAAAATAGACCCTCCAAGGAAGCTAATCCAAAATAACTTAGAAAGAGAAACATTAGTAACTGCATCCTTGGCAAAATCAAATCCCGATTTCTCACCGAGAGCCGAATAAAAATAAAATATTAGCTTATCCCAGAAATAAACCGTGATAATTGCCACTAAAGACAATAAAATAATGCTTATCAAAAATACTTTTACTTTCTCTCTTCTAGAAGTCACTGTAATAAATTCATAATCACCCATATATTATTATGCAAAACTTAACTAATAAATCTTCTGAAAAAGGAATATCAAAACTCTTAAATACCCTAAATTCATAAAAATAATAGTTTTTAGACTAGGTCTGAGAATATATTAAATATGATCGCAGAGAAAGGCAGTAAAGTAAAATTAGATTATGAAGGGAGATTTGAAGACGGAGAAGTCTTTGATAGCTCTAAGCATGGAGATCATTCACATCCAATAGAATTTGAAGTTGGCGCAGGGCAAGTTATCCCTGGTTTTGATAATGCAGTGATAGGAATGAAAGAGGGGGATGAAAAGGAATTTTCAATAAAACCTCAAGAAGCATATGGTGAGCAAAATCCTGAACTGATAAAGAAATTCCCTCGTGAAGCCTTGCCTCAAGGGCAAAATCCTGAAAAAGGAATGACTGTTCTTTTAGCAACTCCGACTGGACAGCAAATTCCTGCAAAAATCGCAGAAGTAGATGAAAAAGAAGTGACAATTGATCTCAATCACCCTTTGGCTGGAAAAACTTTAATATTTAAGATAAAAGTTGTTTCTATAGCTTAATTAGAAATTATCTAAAATTTTATTAATTTACAATTCTTCTAACTAACATGCAAAGATATTATGGATTCTAGGAAAACGGACATAGATATGGAATAGATGTGCCCACAGATCAAGCTGAAGATCTCGCTGCAACAATCCACATTTATAGAGGAAGATTTGAAAGTACAGGAAAGAAAACTGGAATGTCAATTGTGCCATTACAAAATCTGCCTTATTGAGATGTTCGTAGGCAGAGAACAGCTTTAAAGAAAAAAGATGATAGAAATGTAAGAAGAGCAGTAGATGAACTAGTAAAACATTTCTCCAATGACTAATTCTGTAACTATTATCAAGTTATCACAAAAGATAATTTTATAAAGCATTTTAGCAATTTTCTGTTATGAAGTTTAATAAATCTAAATTGAAAAAATGGGCATTAATAGGTCTAGCAGGAATGCTTGGCACTGTTGCAATAGATGGACTTTATAGGGGGAAAAACAGCATCCCTGCTCAGACAGTAACTATGATTCAATCTTATATCCCTGGAACAATCCCAAATTTAGAAGATAGAATATCGGAATTTCACAGAGCCCATGATGTGTCTCATGAGGAGATAAATAGATTAATAGTATCTTTAGAAAAAAGCTCTCAAAACGCAATAGTCTTTGATAAATCAGGATTAAGAGTTCTAGAAGACGATTATTCAGAAGAGAATTTATCAGAAATTTTGCAAGGAAATACCATTGTTTGTAAATCCGACTCACAATTTGCAGGGTATTTTATTGATAAACTGCATCCTCAAGACAAAGAAAATGTAAAAACAAGCGTAAAATATATTATATTCTCTCCAAATGTAGTGAACAGAATAGGCAGCTCTCATGAAGATGTAAATGGGCTCTCCATTGGAGGAGGAATTATCTTAATAGATACTTTAGCAGATGATTCTTCAATAAAAAATCCAAAAACATTTGGAGGAGTGATAGCCCATGAAGCTCAACACGAAAAAGACCGGGATAAAAGGTATCCCACTTTAACTTCTGAAAAAAGAGCTTATCAAAGCGGAGCAAGAACTCTAGAATTCATAGCTCAAAATGACAGAGACTCAATTCTAAAAGCTACGCTAACAAGAGCTAAAGATACAATAAAAACTGCAGAATATCTTGAGAGATTCGGAAGTGATTTTAGCAGGGTATATCCTTCGGGAACTATTCTTGCAAAAGACCTGCTCGAAGCAGATATAAATATACAAACATTAAGCAAGCACAAATCGAGAGAAGATAAAACTAAGAAAGATCTAGAGTTGATCTGTGCAGCTTCTTTTGCAGAGGTAATTCGCCTGCAATCTAGAGAAGAAGCATTGAAAATACTTTATCCTTATGCATCAGAAAAAAAGTTTGCAGGAACAATAGTCCAGATAAGCGCTGCTTCGGCTATAGCTTACTTATGTCCGAATGCTTGTAAAACAGAAAGCTCAGGAGATATCGCAGAAAAAGGTTTTCATCTTTCCTTGCAAGATAGAAGAAATGGAAGAAAGACAAATCACTTAGGACAAGGCTCCGAAGGAGAAGAAGGATACAGCGTGTCGGGCTTGCCATCATTACAAGAATTATTGGAAGATCAAAGATTTGAAGATTACGAAACAGGGGGAGAATATCCTGCAGCAATATATCAGCTTGCTCAAGTTGATAAAATTAAAGTAAAAATTAGCGTGGATGGAGTCAAATTAGTTTATCTTCCCAATAGAGAAGGAAAACCTTCTGCTCAATTTTTCAGAGCCTATGTTGAATTAGTAGATGCAAATCAAAATGGTAGGGCTGATGAAATAAGAGTTTATTATTTCAATGATAATGTTGTAAATGGAGATGGATCCGCACTCGCAAAAATAGATGTTTACAATGGATTAGGGCAATATATCTCATCAGGAGTAACTTGGTTTGCTGCCAGATCAAAAGGAAGAGACTTGCAATTTAATCCTCGCGAAGAAGCTCTAAAAAGAAACATGGAATTAATCCCACAAAGCAAATAAAAGTGAAGAAACTAACAGCCAGCAAAATTCTTCAATCCGCTAACATCGACAACTCCAGTAATAACTTGACTGCCTACTTCCCAAGCAGGAACTTCTTCAAGATGGGCACAAGCAGAATAATCAACTCCGCAATCGACATATTTCAAACTGCTCAAATAATCACGAAGAATCTCTTTCTGTTCTATGCATTTAACGCATTCTTCAGCACCATAAAAGATTACCTGCTTAGAGATTAAACAAGAGTTTAAATCACCGTCGTTATTACTAATAGTCTTGCCGGTAATCTGAGTTATGTTGATTGCTAAAAAGTAAGTTGCAACCAATAATAATGCCAATATCCCTAAGCCTATGAACACTTTTCTTTTTTTATTTGCCTTAGCCTTCATATTATAGTTCAGATGCTTAGTTTTTTAATTCTTTGCATTATAAAATATCGAAGAAACCAAAAGATATATAAATGTGGAAGCCTGTAATATAGTATGATAAACAAGAGGATGAATTGGATAAGAATGAATCTTAGTCAACACTATCCTACTTGTGTCTTTATTTCTAAATTTAAGTAAGACCGAGATAATACCTCCCGGCTCTTGCACAAAATTCCATGACATTAAAAAAATCACAACAGGTTCTTGCAGAGGGTTTATACAACACCCTTTTACTAAATTCTAATATTCCTAAATCTTTATTAGATGAAGCTCAGAGTTTTATCAATCGTAATTCCCTAGTTGAAAAGCCTTTATCAGGAGAAAAAATATGTTGCCTGCGCTGTTTAAAGGCCCATCTGATAAAGAAATCTAAAGCCATGAATATCTTGCCAGATTACGAAGAGCTTGAAAAGCTGACTAAAGAAGAAGCAGGCCATTCAGGATACTATTTAGACGATGACAAATTGGTAGAATATTTTGCCTAGAATAATTTATTTTTTATTATTATTCAAGAAAATACGGGCGGCAAGTATGCCAAATTCTTGAGGTTTCCAAAAGCTCAAGAAAGATAATATGATGAAGAATATACCTGCTATAACCATAAGTCTCCCAAAAAAGCCTTGTGGCAAGTCATATGCAATTATAAAGAGCAAGATAGAAACTGCTAAGCCAATTCCGCTAGAGATATAAGATTTTTCTTTTCTCACATTCATATTATCTATAATTTATTAAGAAGAGTTATTTTTTATTTCTATTCATAAACTTGCTGAGAAACTCTTCCTGAGGGCTTCTGTTAACTATGCTATTAAGCTTGAAGAAGTTTTCTCCAGGCAAAGGACTTGTCTTTAATACAGCAGGCAGTTCTCTCTTTAATGCCTGTGAAATAATAGCCTCATTTTTAGCCCGCGAGGCTGCCTTCTTAGCCACTAGAATAGTGTTTCCTGAAGAACTAACCTTAATCTTGCCTCTAGAAGACTCTATTATTAGTTCGCCGGCATTCGCACCCAAACCGAAGTCAATCTTCAAAGCTTTTTTCTTGTTATAATCATTTAAGAAAACTTCTGCTTTATTTAAAAATTGCAAAGCGTTATAATTCAGATTAGGATCTTTCGTTACACTGGGGGAGAATATGAATAGTTTGTAATTTTCCTCATCCTTAAACTTTGCCCCTTTCTTTCTTGCGCTTTCAATGATCTTGCCGATAGGTGCTAAAGAATCTTCTCCAGAAGCAGCTATCTCACTTAAGTTTCTGACATTCAATGCTACAATAACTGCTTTTTCTTTGTTGCCAAAGCTTTCAGCCTTATTCTCCCTAAGTTTCATAGCTTTTTCCTCAAATGAAAATGATCTTTGAGGGGCCGCGGCTTTAGAGAAGACTGGCTCTGAACCTGCTCCGGAATCTCTAGGAGTAAATGAAGTGGAAGAGACGGGTTCTTTTCCGTAGTAACTTTTATGGGCATGTTTCTTATAGAAGTAAACTGTAGCTAAGCATAATATAAGTAATATTAAAAGCCAAATCCAAAAAGATAAACCATCAGATATTTCATCATACTCTCCAACTCCCACCGCATTTCCGCTCAATAAAGCAGTTCCAAGATAAAATTCTTTATCGTCCTCCATAACTCCAATAGAATAGTCTCCCTCTGGAGCAGAAAGCTTGAACTTTTTAATCGCACCTATCCCCAAGGCCACTTCTTTAACGACTATTTCTTCTCCAATTAAAATTCTTACAGGGCTGTCGAAAGGTACATTTCCAGTGTTTTTGACGTATAAAGTATTATTTGCGATATAAAAAGAAGCATCTTCAAATTCATTAACATAGAATTCTTTTTCATAAACTAAATTATTGAATCTCGCAATAATCTTCCAGTTTCCAGGAAGTGCAGCAGAATCCAAAGATAAATTGTTCGTTGTCCCAGAAACAACAAAAGATTTCTGTACGATCTTCTCTTTAGGATCTATTAAAGACACTTCAACTTCTTGCCTAGAAGAATCTCCAGCCTGATCAAGGAGGATAACAGAATACAGAAAATCTGTTCCAGGATTGGTTTCTAGTATCTCATAAGCAAGATCAATCTTTTCTATAATTTGTTTAATGCGAAGCATCCCGCTATTATTTCCCTCATTGGCCACTACATTCAGATTATCTTTATCATATACTCTTATGGTTATTTCATAACTGCCGCTTCTCGCATTTCTAGGAATAAACAAAGTAGAATTAAATTCGCCATTCTTTACAAGATCTTTATTAGATAATCCCAATTCACCAATTGAAATATCTAAAAATCCTTCTAATACTTGCCCATTGCTCTTTTTTGCAGTTCCACTTACTTTAACTTCCTTACCTGGATCAACAATGCTTTCTGCATAAAATACTACACTTACTTTACTATCAATATAAAAATTCTGGCTAAATGTTTTGGATGATCCGTAGATTGCTTCAATCTTGCACATCCCATTAAGATTCTTCAAAAGTAAAGAATCAAGTTTAATGCTAATTGGAATAATTCTTCTTTCTCCTGCAGAAAGGCTGTAGGGGCTTCTGTATATTTCTATCTCGCCGCTGCTGCAAACTAATTTAGTCACTAAGAATTCACTTACCCCTGTAGAGCTGCTTAAAGTAATATTAAAATCAAGAGAATCTCCAATGCTATACAAAGAATCAGTCTGTCCAATCAAGAGTTCTGCACTTGCGGCTCCCATAAAAACAATTATGCCTAATAAGGCAATAATTATCACTCTCTTTTCCATCTAGGAATGAAAGTTTTTTCCTATATAAACCTTATTGCACTTCGTCGCATCATGAAAATTGCTATACAATTAAGACATGAGACAATTAACCGCGGCATCAATAAGCTTGTTCTGTGCTTTCTTAATATTAAACCTATGAAATTGCGGAAGCCATTTCTTTCCAAGCAGATCACTTACTACAAAAGCTGAAGCAATTTTTGCTTTCCTTACTTTGGCAACAGCAAAAAGTGCCGAAGCTTCCATTTCCACTGTAGCAACTCCTTGTTTCACATAATGTTCTACCTCGACCCTAGTTTCCCTGTAAGGGGCGTCAATAGTCCAAGTAGTTCCTTTAAAATATTCCAACCCTTGTTTCCTAATGCACTTACCTAATTTCTCTGTTAGTTTATTATCGGGAAATACTTCCTCTCCATGTGGGAGATAATGATAACTAGTTCCCTCATCTCTAATAGCCTTATCGCATAAGAAAACACCTTCATGATTCAATCCCCCAGCAGTTCCAACATTAATGAAAGTCTTGCCACCTAATGCAATAAGTTCCTCAATAACCGTCGCTGCATTGGGAGCCCCTATTCCTGTCATTCTCACAAAACCTATATCTTTATGGACGTACACATTCAAAAGAGAATAGAACTTATGCTTTTTAGGCTTGTATTTTCTCCTAAAATAATTCAAAGCCCTTGACTGATAAGTAATAATATACTTTTTAGGAAAATTACCTTTGAATTTTCGATATTTTATAAAATCCTTGGGGCTAAAAAGTGCTTCCTGTAAATGCTTATTCTCAAAGTTTGGAAATACCATCTTTTGTATGACTAAGAGAGAAGGGTTTTTAATACCATCGAAAATTTTATATACTCTCCTCTTCTTATTATAATATGTTTAATTTAAGGATTTGTCGGTGGCGATAAAAGCCAAATTGATTCTTTTAGCTTGAGCCTTATTAAACAGAATACTCTTTATCCTCAAATAAATTTAGCCGAAAGGCAGGAGGAACAAGATGAATTTGAGAGAAAATACCGAAATTAAATCTCCTGGAGGGGAAATGAAAAAGACTATACTTAATTCTGGTTGGCGTTTCAATAAGGAGAATTGAAAAACCAAAAGTTTACTTTGGCAGTCAAGGTAAACAGAAGCTTGAGGAGATCATAACAATTGTAAGGAGGGCTTTCGGAAGGGAGCAGATGGATTATGAAGATATCTACTTGCATGTCACCTCGCCTGAAACAGTTTTCTTAGCAGAAGAACAAAATAAAGTTTTAGCCATGGCTAGCTATAATTCTGTATTTCTATCAGGGATACCTTCTCTTATAGTCGAAGGGATAGCTATTGCGCCAGAAAGTCAGGGAAAAGGGCTTTTCGCCAAGATAACTGATGAAGCAAGAAACGGGGAATATGCAGTGTGTCTAAGAACACAAAACCCTAGGATGTATCGAGCATTGCAAAAATATTGCTCTATTACATACCCTGATAAAAAGGACATTCCTTCTGCAATAGCTGAAATAAGAAAGGCCTTGGCAGAACTAATGAATTGCCAAATAGATGAAAAGGGAATTGTAAGGGGATACTATGGCGGCCTCTTTTATGGGGAAGAGCCAAAGCATCCAGAAACTACTAGCCTCTTCAAAGAAGAACTAGGTTTAAGAATTGAAAAGGGCGACGCTCTTCTTTGCGTGGGATTGGGAAGGTTAAAATGAAACTAGCCGTGGTTTGCTGTCTGCATGGCACTGAGCCTTATGGACTGGAAGTCATAAAAAGACTTCCAGTCTCAATTCCTTCCTTTATTGGAAATGAAAGGGCTTTGCAAGAGAAGAAAAGGTTCTTAGAATCTGATTTGAATAGATGTTTCCCCGGAAACAAAGACGGCAATCACGAAGAAAAACTTGCCCATTCCCTTGTAAACACATTATCTAATTTTGATTATGTAATTGATCTTCATTCTTCTTCAAATAACTGCCCTTTATTTGGTATAATTACTAATCCAAATGAAGAAAAAATAGAACTGGCAAAGCAACTTGGATTAAAACGTCTTGTGATAATGTCTGAATCCATAGCAAGTGGAAGGGCTTTAATTGATTTCGTCAAATGCGGCATAAGTCTTGAAATCGGGCCTCATCATAAAGTTGAAAACGTAAAGGAAGTGTCAGATTCAATTTTTAATTTAATTAACAATAAAAACTATTCCAAGAAAATAGAGATTTACGAAGTCTTTGGCATTATAAAAAAAGAAAATCAGAATGTCCTCATAAAAAACTTCCAGGAAATTAAAAAAGGCCAAATAATAGCCTTGGATTCAACTGGAGAGCAAAAAGCAGAAGAGAATTTCACCGCGATCTTGGTAAATGAGCAAGCATATTCAGGAATCTTGTGCCTTGCGGCCAGAAGTCCCGCCATCTTTATAAATCCGGCTTCCTATAAAAAATCATGAAAAAAGAGTACGAGGTCACGCCTTACGAAGTTAAAGGAGAAGTTGATTATGAGAAGCTTATCAAAGAGTTTGGAGTTGAAAAAATAAGTGATAAATTAATTGAAAGAATAAAAAACCATGCCAAAGATCTACATATTCTGCTTAGAAGAGGAGTTTTCTTTGCCCATCGAGACCTCAACTGGCTCTTAGACGAATACGAAAAAGGAAATAAGTTCTTTGTTTATACAGGCAGAGCTTCATCCAAAGGAAGCAAAGTTCACCTGGGCCATCTCATGCCATGGATAATGTGCAAATGGCTACAAGATAAATTTGATGTAGAAATGTGGTTCCAATTTCCAGACGAAGAAAAATTCCTTTACAAGCCGGAATTGACACTAAAAGATACTGAAGAAGCGTCTTATGAAGATATGCTGGATGTAATCGCTCTGGGATTTAATCCTAAGAAAACCTTCTTCCTTCTTGATACAAAGCATGCAAATTTAATGTATAAAGAAGCATGTAAAGTGGCAAAGAAAATTACATTTTCCACAGTAAAATCTAGCTTTGGATTTACAGATAGCAACAATATTGGGAGCATTTTCTATACAAGCATGCAAGCAGTTCCAGCATTTTTACCTTCCGTACTAAAAGGAAAGAATATCCCCTGCGTAATTCCACTTGGCATAGACCAAGATCCCCACTTTAGAATCTCCCGTGACGTCATGCCTAAATTAGGTTATTATAAGCCAGCGATAATGCATAATGTTTTTCTCCCTCCTTTGACTGGAATGGGGGGGAAAATGGCAGCTTCTGCAGATAAAGACGGGTCTATCTTTACAACAGATTCTCCTGCAGAAGTAAAACGCAAAATCAACAAATATGCTTTCTCAGGCGGCAGAGACACAATAGAAGAGCACAGAAAGTTAGGGGGAAATCCCGATATTGACGTTTCTTTCCAATATCTTAAAATGATGTTTGAACCAGACGATAAAAAACTAGCAAAAATAGAGCAAGATTATCGATCAGGAAAGCTCCTTTCAGGAGAATTAAAAGCAATCTTAATAGAAAAAATAAATGCTTTCCTAAAAGAGCATCAAGAAAAAAGAGAAAAGGCAAAGAAAGAAATTGATAAATTTATTTTCAAATCATAAACTATTTTTTCTGGGAGCCAATATCTCTCTAGCTTCTAACCCTTTTTTTCTTAAAGAATCATAAGTTTCAACTCTTATGTTGCTTCCATACTGATGAACCAATAAAGGTTTTCCTTCAGGATCCTGGCCCAGATAAAGGGCTATATGAGTATATTTTCTAGGATTTCCGTTCTTATCAGGTTCTTGAAGGTACTTACTCTGAGGATTAAATATCCCCACAATCATACCAGGCTCAAGAACTCTGGTTTCAGCAAACTTTTCAAGATTTCCTCCCTCAACCTCTGAGATTACATCATTCTCGTACTTTAAATCCCAAGCATTGCCAGGACTATAATTGACACCAAAAACATCTTGCGCAGCCATTCGTGCGTATCTGGAGCAATTATAAGGAGGTATTTTAAAAGAATTATAAGTCGGAACATTATAAACTAACTCATTACCTGTATTATCTAAAGCCTTTACTTGCAATGGCGCACTATCCAATAAGTCAGTTTTCTTTCCAGCAATCTTTATCGAACCTAAAAGAGCACTTGCTATTAAACCTACAGAAAGAAACTTATTTACTGTATTCCAAGTCGTTTTTCCCATAGAATTACGCATTTTTATAGCTTATAAATCTTTCCTTTTGTTATTCCTAATTAATGACAACATAACTTAGCAAAGGTTTAAAATTTTAATAAACATATCAAAGAGATGAATGGCCTTAAACATTGGAAAATTAATCCAAGAGCACCTAGCGAATCTGACCTTCACCGAGGAGCCAAACCTTCTGCTTTAACCTCATATGAAACATATAAAAGTCATTCCAGTATGTACGATCGTTTCTGTGATTGGATGGAAGATCCCTTTGTAAAAAAGATGACTTTTCTAACTCTCTCTGCGGGAGTTGCCCTAAATGTATGGGTTTATTCAAATATATATGAAACTGAGAAGTTCCTAAGAGATCGTAAAGCTCCGGAACAAAAATTGTCAGTGCCTAGCGAGTTACAGTCCCAACCCCTGCCTCTAACTCCTTCACGTTTATTATATATCATTCAAGACGATGATAAATTCCCTTTTAATAATAAAGCATAAACCATGAAAAAAACACTCAAAAGTCTCGCAGCATCTGTTCTTCTTGCTTTACCTATCATTTATCAAGATTCTCACGCTCAAAATTCACCAACTCCTACCCCTTATGATCTAAGAATCTCAGGTAAAGTTCTTGATGATCAAAATCAAGAAACTAGAGATCTCACACCCGGAAAAACCTATACCTTAGAGATCCTAGCCGAAAATCCCTTCGGGACAAATAGTACCACGAGATTTGTTAATTTAGGTTTTAAAAAACCAGCAGGAGTGACCATAAAAGAGGCCTTCCAACCTTCACCCTATTATCGAGATGACTTCTTTACAGATTTAGAGATGGATTCATTTTATAATGCCACTTGGACAGATGGCGAAATATTGCAACTTAGCAGAATGGTAAAACCTTCAGAAACAAGACCTACGCTGCAAAGAGGAGTAATCGGAAGATATACTTTTACAGTCAATGAAACTGAATCAGTAAAAAGTGAATTATTCTTGCATGAAATCGATATTTCTGCCTTAGATGGCATCGCCCCAAACATGAGGTCATTAAAAACAGGATACCGAGAGCTTCTAACAGCAACAATTCCTACCAATCATTCAACCAATATATATGTATTTTACGACACAAACAATGGAGAAAATCCTTCTTTAAACGGCAATATTCCTTCTCTTTATACTTCTGCTAAAAATTTTGGCGGTATTGATATTATCTTGGAAGGATCAGAAGATCTAACAAACTGGATGCCTCTTAGCACTAATAGAACTGGTTCATTTGAATTTACAGACTTAGAGGCACAAAACAGTAATTCTCGTTTCTATAGAATAAAAAAAGAATAAATTATCTCACACGAGTATTAGTTAAACCGTTCCATTCTGAACCGCCATCAATTAAAGTTAAACTTGTAATCTGGCCATTGGATCCAACCGAAGTTACATAGACTGTAGCAACTCCTTGCGTTCCAACTTGATCTAAAGTTTGTACTCCAAATTCTTGATATCCTAATCCGGGATCCTGAATAGCCAATATACTCGTAGCTATTCCTCCACTATGGGAAACCAACACTTCTGATAAAGTGGAATCATCATCCGGAAGTGTTCTCCTATCAACTCCCCTTTTCTCACAATCAATCTTCTCAGTATATTGTTTGCAAACAACTTCTTTCCCGCTTGGGCCTTTAAAAACAGGGTTGATAGTGGCGCTTTTAAGTTGATCTGTGGAAACTATAAAGACTGGGGCCATTTTAGATTGCCCTTGAGGGAGGTCTGTTCCTGTAATGGTGCCACTTTTAACTGCCCCTTCTAAAGTTTCAACTCTCATGCCAACTCTAACCAACTCCGCATTATTGTCTGCAAGACCTCGAAAAACCATTACAACTGCTGCTGGCACAGCAGCTTGTTCATTATAAACACATTTTAAAGGTTTGAGAGAATTAGCTAATTCAGTACACATCTGAGAATCTTCTATGTTTAACTTAGCCTTATTTATTTGATATAATATTATCCCTCCAACAACTGCTACCGCTACAATGGAGAAAAGAATGATCAGAACAGTAGTTATTACCCCGCTCATACCTCTTTTGAACATGTTATTCATGAGTTAAAAGGCCTTATAAATTTTCTTGGACTCTGCAGGAGATCTGATAATAGAACAATATAAAATGATTAGGCAAAACCACCTAAAACCTTAAAAACCTAGATAACTTATTCATCTTATCAAAATAAGTAATAAAAAGAGATAATGAAAATACAACCTTACGTCGATAAGTTAAGTAATTCAGGAGAATTCAAGAATTTCCAGAAACAACACGGTGATGCATTTATGGTGGCCGGTTTCTTTATTCTAGACTTAGAAATGGGTAAAAATTTGCATCAAATTGATTATTATATTCCTTCGAAGAAGAAAATAGCAGCTTTTACACTGGATCAAAAGGTTACAGTACAGATCTTAGACTTATTGAATAGCAAGGTTCCTGAAAAACTAGATATTAAAACAAAAGTAGACCTAGACCAGATTCCAGGAATATTGGAAGATGAAATGAAGAATAGAAATATAACTGATGAGATAAAAAAAGTCATCGCCGTTCTTCAAAACCTGGAAGGCAAAAAGATCTGGAACCTTAACTGTATTCTTTCAGGTATGAATATACTAAGCGCCCACGTAGAAGACGAATCCCGCTCCGTATTAAAGATGGAGAAGAAATCTTTAATGGATATAATGAAAAAAGTACCTGCGGGTACCTTCAAACAGCAGATGGCTAAGCAACAACCTGCTCAGGAAGGCATGCCTGCTGAAGAGGGAGAAAATCCTGAACAAATGCAGATGCCTTTACAAATAAAAGAGCAACCGGAACAAATAAAAGAGAAAATAAAAAAACTAGAGGAACTAGGAAAAGAATTAGAATCTGAACTGACAAAAGAAAAGGAAGCATTAGAAAAAGAAATATCTCAAAATAAACAAAAAGCAAATAAATCAGCTAAAAACACGCCAAAATCTACTAAAGGAAAATCTTCTAAAAAATCAAAGAAGAAATAAGATTAAATTATTCTTTAAACTTGATTGTCTAAGGGTATTAAATTTATAAAAAATAATTCTAATTAAGGAAACTTAGGCCTTTGAGCACTATAGATATTTGATACCTCAGGAGCAGTTAATACCCTATTGTAAACCATTACTTCATCTAAATTTCCATCTAATTTTCTACTTCCTGCGCCTTCAGGATGAGAGGATCCCCAATAAATATAAGTAGGTGTGCCTGGAGTCACTCCTGCTACATTCGTAGTAATGCCATTTTGAACTCCATTTATATAAGATATAGTCTGACCATTAGTAGAATTGAAAGTCGCACATGCATGATACCAAATATTAGGAGTAGTGAATGCTGCCCCGGTTTGTACGGATCTCCCCCAAGCACCTGTAGTAGTTAACGTTCCAAAATGAACACAATTTTGGGTTGGGCCTCCACAATAAGTAGAATAATAAGTAAATCTTGGACTGCTCATTCCAGGAACCTGAATATAAACTATCTGTTGTTCAGTACCTATAGTATCAAAGCTAACCCACGCACATGTAGAAATAGCATTGCCAGCCAGCCCGCTACCTCCCACTAAAGGAATTTGAAGTGATCCAAGATTATTAAGCCTTAAATATTGCCCCTGTGCTCCAGGAGAATAGGTAGGATTTGGTGCTCCGGAAGCAATCCAATTGCCGGTTAATCCCTTGCCAGTGGATTCTTCAGCATTTCCACCATCGAAACTCCAATAACCGGTGAGTCCTTGTTGTGGGACAACATTTACCTCACAATTTAAAGCTTCAGAATTGCAAGTTGATTCTCCTCCGCCCGCCATCGTGAAAGTACTCGCAAGTTTAACATTTTTCAATGATCCACTCACTCCTGCTGAGATAATTGATGTTGCAGCACTACCCAAAGTTAGACCAGAAGGACTGATAGATGCAGAAGTAATGCTTCCATCACCAGATTCAAAAGAGGCAGTGATGCTACTCGTTCCAGAAACATCAGAAGATTTAGATTTATACTGATATCCCACTAAAACATTGGAACCATCTTGCACACAACTAATCGGAGAAATTTTATTACTCGTACAAACTTGAGCTTTGTCAATATTCTTGCCTGCTTTGTTGATTTGATTCATTACGATTCCACCAACAACAGCAACAGCAACAATAGCAAATAATATGATAAGAACAGTCGTGACAACGTCACTCAACCCTTTTTTGTTTCTAAAAGCCATTTTATTCCTTTATATATACTTATAAAAATCAAATAAAATTTAACCGCTAGTGCAATCTAATACCTTCGACTCGCAAGTTGCAGTATCTCCACTACTCCCAGTTACAAAATAAATTGCTGTAGCCTTTACTGATTTTGCATTTTGAGCAGTTACCGCAGTATAAACACCTGAAGCAGCCTGTCCAGCATTATCTGGTTCATTAGCGGCAGCAACAGCAACACTTCCCACACTTCCATCAGCTTTTGTAAATGCTAGATTAATAGCTGAGATAGTTGCGGTACCTGAATTTCTCTTTAATCCTACAACACTCTGAGTAGCAGAAGTAGTGCAAGTAAGAGGTTCAACAATGTTTTCAGTGCATAACCCTGCTTTGTCAATATTCTTGCCTGCTTTGTTGATTTGATTCATTACGATTCCACCAACAACAGCAACAGCAACAATAGCAAATAATATGATAAGAACAGTCGTGACAACGTCACTCAACCCTTTT
>JAUYMA010000004.1 GCA_030698805.1 Nanobdellota archaeon | reverse complement strand
AAACTCGGTTGGTTTGACGGGCGGTGAGTGCAAGGGGCATTGACTTATTCACCGGACTCTGATAAAATCCGATTACTACGAATTCCAGCGTCACGAGGGTGAGTTGCAACCCTCGATCTGAACTAAGCTGCAGTTTATGGGATTAGCTTCACCTTTCGGTGTTGCAGCCATTTGAATGCAGCATTGCCGCGCGCGTGTAGCCCAGGGTATTTGGGCCGTACTGACCTAACGTAGCCCACACCTTCCTCCTGGTTACCCAGGCAGTCTGTACAGTGTGCACGAAGCAAATGTACATATGGGTCTCGCCTGTTACCAGATTTAACTGGTCATCTCACGACACAGGCTGACGTCGGCCATGCAGCTCCTCTCAGCGTGTCAGGTAAGCCCTTTAGACTGACCTTCATTCTGCTGTCGATCCTGGTAAGGTTCACGGTGTAGAATCTAATTGAACCGTACGCGTCACTCGTTGTAGTACCCCCCCGCCTATTCCTTTAAGTTTCGGTCTTGCGACTATACTTCCCAGGTAGCACACTCTCCGGCTTCCCTACAGCACTAATGCCTCTCGAGGAGGCACTAATGTTTAGTGTGCAGTGTTTACTGCTAGGACTACATGGGTATCTAATCCACTTTGCGCCCCTAGCCTTCATCCCTCACTGTCAGAACCGTTCTCGTAAGGTGCCTTCGCGATTGTTAGTCCAAAGAGGATCAACACATTTTACCGTTACCCTCTCTGTACTCCTTACGCCTCCTGGTCTCTAGCCAAGCAGTATCTTGTGCTGCCGGACCCTTAAGAGGCCCGATTTAACAAAAGACTTACAAGGCAAGCTACGGATATTTTAGACCCAACAAATGTGGCTGCGACTTGGACTGCTGGGATTACCGCGGCGGCTGGCACCAGTCTTGCCCAGTCCTTATTCGTGAGACTATTTACATCTCACAAAAGCTTTTCAAATTATAAGAAAAGCACTTTGGCTTGCTCTGTCACGCTTTCGCGTATTGCAAAATTTTCCCGACTGCTGCACCCCGTAGGGCTGGGAGTAGTGTCTCAGACTCCCTCTCAGGGTTTCCTCGCTAAAGGCCCTTACTGATCATCGGCTTGGTGGGCTATTACCCCGCCAACTACCTAATCAGCCGCAGCCCCATCCTATCGCAAACTTTCGACGATTAACCATTCCAGAGAAAATCATCTATCCGTTATTACCCTCAGTTTCCCGAGGTTATGACGGGCTATAGGGCAGGTTAGCTACGTGTTACTGAGCAGTGCGCCTTCCATTTCTTACGAAATACAAAGACTTGCATGTCTAAGTGCAAACCAAATAGCCGCAGCCGCCAGCAGGATAAACTGGATTTAGAATTTCAAAAAATTCTTATGTTACACGTATTTACAAGAATTGTAACAACACTCTTTATCCTCCTAGCGACTTTCTTATGTCAAGAAATATTCTTGAGCACGAGAAAATCTCTCTGCAGAGATTTTCTGTGCAGCAAATCTTTTTGTGAAGATTTGCTTGCATCCACAAACGATTGGTATCGTTTATATTATTATATTATATTTGAGAAATATAGACTTAAAACTTAACTTGTCTGCATACCTCATACCTTAACAGATATATGTTGATTTTTACTACCAACTTTGAACATTAAGGCACTCATTGTTGTTAACATTGTAACGTAATAAATGGATAGGGCTGCGCTTTATAAAGCTTTCTATTTTTTAAGAGAGATTTGCGACGAAATTCAGAGTCGAGGCATGGGAAAAATTATCACATTCTAAAAGATAGCAAAGAAGAGCCATTCTAATGTACAATCCATTTTCGGCCTGGCGGAAATAAGCGACTCTTTTATCTGATTGCTCAACTTCTAAAGGAAGGTCTATCTCTTCAACATGGGGGAGGGGATGCAATATTCTTGAAGAAGACTTGAGTAAATTCAAATTATTTAAGTTAATAACATATTTTCCTTTTGCATCTTCGTAATCCTGTGCTGAAATTCTTTCTTTTTGGATTCTAGTCATGTATACAATATCTACTTCTGACAAAATTTTATTCAAATCTTCCTCTTCTCTAAAATTTACCTTGTGGCGCGATAGATATTCTTTTATCTCTTCTTTCATTCTCAAATTTTTTGGAGAGACAAAAATTATTTCTATATCTTTAAATTTTCCTAAAAGATAGCTCAGCGAGTGTACTGTCCTACCAGAAGATAAATCCCCAACCATTGCAATTTTCATCTTTTCTATTCTCCCTAGCTCCCTATAAATCGTATAAAGATCCAACAATGCTTGAGTAGGGTGCTGTCCTTTTCCATCTCCTGCATTGATTATTGGAACTCTGGAGACAGAAGCCGCTTTCTTTGCAGCTCCATCTTCATAATGACGCATTACTATGCAATCAGCGTATGCTGCGATTATTCTTGCAGTATCTTCTAGAGATTCTCCTTTTATTGCAGAGGAGAACTCCTTGGCGTTTTCCGTGCTTATAACTTCTCCGCCCAATCTTAACATTGCAGATTCAAAACTTAATCGCGTTCTCGTACTAGGTTCATAAAAAAGAGTAGCCATTATTTTTCCATTTAAAGGTCTAAGATTAGGATTCCTACGGAATAATTCTGCTTGAGAAAAAAGATGGAATAGAAGGTCTGGGTCTAATTGCTGTGATTCAAGAAGGTGCCTCATCCTCATCATATAAACAAACAAAAAATCCTATAAAAATATTTGTATTCTGAATAATTTCATTAAAGAATCAACTTCTTCCTAAAATTTGAGATAAGTAAGAATTGTTTCTTACCTTCTCAACGTGTGCCACTTCCCTATACCAGACAGTTTTACCTACTGTAAAAGTATTTTTTCCTCTCTGAAACCTTATTCCTTGATTTAAATGGAAATGCCTTGACCCGTCAACTGATGAGTCTCCTCTATCCTCATAAAATCCGCATGCCAGTCTTTTCTTAGAAATATTCAATGCTAAAAGAATTAAATCTCCATTTTCAATTCCTGCTTTCTTGAAGTCCTCAGGCGTATATTGCATTGCCGTTCTCATTAAAAACTCTAGAATTGGGCACTTATAAAGCTTTCTTTTTGTTACTCCTTTTTAGTAACATTATATTTCTAAATAGGATTACTTAGGAGGCACTAAATTATCCCAGTCGTCTACAAAATCTTGAATTTTAGGTTCTTCTACATCTAATTTTCTATTTTGAATATAGATTTTAGCAAGTAAGTATAATATCATACCCAAACTTTTCGCGCTCTTATTGTTTCCAGGAATTATCTTGGTAATACCTTGAGTAAAATTATTTGTATCGCAAATTGACAGCACAGGTATTTTTATTCGATTAGAATCTTGTAGGGCATTTTTGTCCAACCATGGATCACAAATAAAGATCATTTCAGCTTCTATAAAATTTTCTAATTGAGTATTGGTGAGAATTCCAGCAGGATATTTCTTTGTAAATGCCCTCATGCCTATTATTTCAGCAAACTTTTTTACCGCTTTCCATCCGGCTTCTCTTTTACAAACAATTATAACGTCTTTTGGATCAAATTTAGATAGATACTCTGCGCCTTCTCTTATTAAATCATCTAAAAGCGCTGTATTAAAGACGGCTAATCCATCTGCTCTTCTTCTATAAACGTATTTACGCATATCGGGAGTTATTACTCTTGTTCCTAGATGGATTGAAGACTTAAGATAATCTTCCATAGGCACTAGAGTTTCTTTCTTATCTTCTTTATCTTCAGGCCTTACCTTTTTCTTTAAATCAACATCTTTAACATCTTCTACTTTAGATTTAAGTTTTTCCGCTTTCTCCAGTAACTTTGCAAGCTTTGCTTTTCTATCTTCTTTGCTATCGTCATCAGAATTTTCAACTTTCCCATCCTCTTTTTTCGACCTCTTTTTTTTCTCTTCTTTCTCAGAGTTAACTACAACTTCTTCAGCTTGTTCATTTTCTTTATCTTCCTTTTTCTTTGCCATTGTAAACTTTTATAAAGAGCACACGGGTTTGTCCAGGTTTATTTCAGCCGGTACGTGTAAATCTTCTGTCGATTAAACATTAAAAGTTTGAGATATTGAGGCTTTTTAAACTATTCTATTTTATCTGCTGCTCTATCTCAGCTAACCGACTCAACTTGACTTCCCGCCATTTTGTGGAGATGCCACATTTTATATAATCCGCTTGGAAACCGAAAGCATAGTCTGCCAAAGCAGAATCTAAAGTCTCTCCTGACCTGTGTGATAAAATCGTCTTTATTCCATTCTCCTTGCAAATTTTAAATATCTCTGATACTTCTAGAAGTGAACCATTTTGGTTGGGTTTAATTATCATCGCATTGACGGAATCAAAGAATATTGCTTTCTTCAATCTTTCAAGATGGGTTACTGTTAGATCATCCCCGCATATTAAAGATCTTTTCTTTATTTTTTTAAACCCTATGAAGTCCTCCTCGTTAAGAGGATCTTCTACGTAGAACAAATCATATTTTTCTATTAGATTATTGATATATTTTATTTGCTCAATTGCATCTAAATCAAATTCGTGATAATGATACTTGCCATTTTTATAGAAAGAAGAAGCTGCTATATCTAGCCCTATCCTTGCCTTGAATTTGAATTTTGAAAGCAAATCTAATATCTCTTCCTCACTTTGCCCGCATTGCCAAGCCCCCTCATCATTCTTACTTTTTGCTTTAAGAAGTCCTCCTAGTTTATAATAGACTTCGTTCATATTTCTCAGTTTATCTTTAAACTTTTTTCCCTTGGGAACAAGAAGAAATTCTTGGAAGACTGGATGAATTGCGAAATCCTCGCTATGTGCCCCTCCGCCAATTGCATTTCCCAAAGGAGTTGGAATTTTCCTTGCTCTTGGATCTATTATTTGCCACAACTGCTTCTTCTTTGATCGAGCAAGGGCTTTTAAGATTGCAGATTCCAGAGCAAATAGCGCATTTGCCCCAAAGCTTTTCACATCTGAAAAGTCACATACTTTTGAGATGTGATCTTCAACTTTCTTGAGGTCTTGAAATTCTTGAATGGAAAAATCAAATTTTAGTAAATTGATAGCTTTTATATTCCAATCTAAATTTTGATAATAAGATGGAGTTTCATGAGTGCCTTTTGATTTTCCCGATGGAGAAGATGCCTTTGATCGGTTGATAGAAACTTCGATAGTTTCTTCACCGCGAGAATCTTTTATTTTTCTCGCATATACCTCTTTTATATGCATTGATTTCAGAATACTTGAGAGTTTTTAAGGATGACTATCAATTCTATTGCTCTTCGCTTCCGCCAGTCTCGAGATCAAGTGCCTCTTCATCTTCAGGCTGTACAAGGCCCATTTCAGTGGCATTTTCTACAATATCTTTTTCTACTTCTTGTTCTTTAGCAACTAATTCCTCATCAGAAACATTCTCTTCCTTTATGGCAGTCAATTTATCTTTCTTTCTTCTAGGTAAGGGTCTGTTAATTGCAATAGGCAAAACTCCCTCCTGGAATTCTTTCTCAGCAATTTTTATAGGATCATATTTCATCTCTTTTAGTTCTTTATCTGCAATTTTGAGAAGTAAAGGTGCATCTGTAGCTATCTGCAAGGCTCTTGCTCCGATTATACGGGCTATCTCATATTTAGTAAATTGGTATTCCATATTAACTCAACCTAAAAAAACTTTTTAAGCTTTTCGCTTGCCTCATCAAACTTCTTAGGGATAATATCCATCATATATTCTATATGCTGTCTTGTTAAAGGTATTTCTTCGCCCTTCTGGCAAGAGTTAATCATGTATTGCCCTTCCCACTTAGACACTCCCCAAGCAATTCTTGCCTCGCAAGCTTCTTCTTCTTCACGAGTCGGATCAAGGATAATTGAATCTCCCAATCGAAAGAAAGTGATTATCATTGGAAATATTTCCTTAGATATGGGGAGAGGAGTCTTAGATTCCTGATGATAATCTATTTCCCCTTTTTCATTTAGGACTGGTACCATTGCTTTCCTTAGAGCGGCTGCCGCACCAATTGTAGCAGCATCAATGATGTTTCCATCATCATTAATGGGATAAATATCAATAATGACTGTCCATACTTTCTCACCTGGAGTTATTACAAGTTGCTTGAGATCTAGAATTCCTGAATGCCTTATAGCACGATCTACTAAACGTGGTAATTCAATGGCATTGAATTTTGGAGGCCCTGCCTCAAATCGAGGAGACGCCATTGGCAATAAATCACCCGATACAGTAAGATTACCCTTTTCAGGAGAATCTGCATAAGGTTTCCCAACTTCCATCTTTACTCCTACTACGACTTCGGTTTTACCGATTTTAACCCTTGCACTTCCCTCCGCCTTGTTGGAAACATTAAAAGAGATATTAAAATCTCTATAATCTGACAATCCTCTTCCATCAAATCTTTTCCCTTCTACAAAGAGCCTCTTCAAAGTTTCCCTAGTTATATTGGAACAGTCCATTGCGCTCATTGTTCAGTCACCTCCTTAAGGGCTTTTTTCTGAACTTCATAGATTTCATCACATGCTTTATCAGCTAAGTCTAAAACCTTTTTAACTACTTCTGGTTGTATTTTACCATCTAGTTGAAGTAGAGTATATTTATCTGAATTAGCTATCTTTGCTATTGGGAAGTCAGTTGCGCCTTCTCCTTCGTCGTAATCTTCTTCTTCTTTATCTAAATCTACAACAAGATTCTTGTCCAATTTTCCAACGGAAATTGAGCAAACAAGATTCCTCATTGGAATCCCAGCGTGTGCTAATGCTAAAGATGCAGCATTTATGCCCGCGGTTCTTGTTCCAGCATCTGCTTGTAATATATAGACCTGTACATCAATTACAGTATTTGGAAACTCTTTTAAGTCTAAAACTGGAGAAAGGGCCCATTCAGTAACCTTAGAAATCTCTTGAGATCTTCGAGAAGGCCCAGGTTTCTTTCTTTCATAAACTGAAAAACTCAATAGGTCATAATTAACCCTGAGTATGCCTGTTGCAGGATCTTGCATATGCTGAGGGTGCAATTGTCTAGGGCCATATACTGCCGCTATAGCTACTGTGTCTCCGAAAGAGAAAATTGCAGAACCATCTGCATTAGGGATTACCCCTACTTTTGCATACATCTTTCTCATTTCAGTTAATGTTCTTCCACTTGATCTTTTAAAATTTACCATATTATTTGTTTTTTACAAACCAATCCTCCACTAATTCTGTTAAACCCGATACATACACTTTCTCGACAATAAATTCGATAACCTTTCTAGCTTTTATTTCTGCTTCTAAACTTGGACCAGACACCCATATCCACCCGTTTTGGCCCACTGTGATATTACATCCTGTATTCTCCTTAATTAAAGTGATCATACTGCCTTCGCGACCAATAACTCTTGGGACTCGATTAGGTATAATTCTAAAAATAAATCCCTTATCTAATTTACCCAGCCCTTGGCCCTTTAAAGAGAGATCTATGCCTCTTGCATTAACTGACCATATCTTTGCCACCACTACCTCTCCTATATCCAAAAACTGATTCATCTCACTCTTATTGATAAATCGAGGAGATTCATCGATTGGCAAAAATGCTGAAGAAGCGGAATCTACATCAATTATCCAGCCATTGAAGCTAACTGCTGTAACTCTGCCAATTATCACATTATTTCTTCGAGGAATAAAGGCTCCGGTTATAGCAATGACTTTAATCACTCGACCAGCCTCTTCAGCAAGGCCAAATCGACTTGCTAAAACATTGTCTCCTTCCCTTCGTGCGCCTTCTCCAGGAAGATAATCTTCGCCTGTGGCTATCACTTCTCCAGGTATAACAATTCTCCTCTTCTTTACTGAACTATCTTCAGATTGAGCTTCTTCGGCTTTGTGAGCCTCATTAATGTAATTGTTCATCGGCATTGTATAAGACCACAGAATATAATCTTCTTCTCTGTATATCTTTATCATCAAATTCTAATTGTCAGCCTTTTTAAAGTTTTCTTTAATGAAAATTGATAATGTGTCTAAAAAGTAGTAAAGCTTAAATATACCAAGTTCTAAAAAACCTTAGAGGAAACTTCTAAAATGGATATACCGACAGAAATGCAGCATCAAGCTATGGGCTATGACCGTGCAGCAACCATGTTCTCTCCTGACGGACATTTGCTTCAGGTAGAATATGCTGAGAAGACAGTAAGACTGGGTAGTTCAAGTATCGGATTAGTGTGCAAAGATGGGATAGTAATAATCGCTGATCGAAGAGTCAGAGATAAGTTAATTTCTCCAGAATCTGCTAACAAAATATTTGAGATAGATGAACATATTGTCGCAAGCGCATCTGGAATATTATCAGACATCAGAATGCTAATAGATCAAGCTCAACTAATGGCGCAGCAAAACCGAGTTACATATGATAGTCCAGTTGAACCAGTGTCGATAATGAGACTTATAGCTGATAAGAAGCAAATGTTTACCCAGTATGGTGGAGTCAGACCTTTTGCAGCAGCCTTCATCCTTGGAGGAGTTGTAAGAGGCAAGGCTTCTCTTTATACTTCAGATGTTACTGGAAACTTTTTCTCCTATAAAGCGAATGCGATTGGAGAAAATGATGAAAAAATTAAAGAGATATTGAGAAGAGATTACCGAGAAGAGATGAATGTTGAGGAAGGTATTAAATTTGCGCTTAAAATATTCAAAGAGATTTTAGAGAAAAACTTTGATATTCAAAGATTTGATGTTGGATACGTTTCTGTAAAAGATGGAAAGCTCGTGAGATTGCATGGTGACGAGCTTAAGAAGCATGTTAAATAATGAGAAGTAGCGAATTTCTTCAAGCGTTATTAAGCACGATTGACAAATCGTATAAAATGTCTTTTTCTCTCAAAACTCAAATATTGCTTTATTTTTGTCAAATTTTCTTTCCAAATTATATTAAAATAGCGGCGAAAAGTAGATTGAAATTGAAAAAAGACATGATAAATTTAGTTGAAAAATATCGTCCTGACATCCTGATAGAACTCGGTTCGGGCTATTCTAAAGATTACTTTCCGTTAGTTAATAAAAGTGCTATAAAAAATATTATTCAGATCGATAAAGAGAATATTACTGATCGCGATCGTCCCCATTATAAGTTTGTTAAGGGAGACATCACTAAATATAAAGTCTGGAGTAAAATATATAATATCAAAGCTAAGAAAGGATTAGTCCTCACCGAAGGTCTTTTTTCCTATTTGAATGATGAAGAATTCTACTTTGTGATAAATAAGTTAAAAGGCCTCGTTAAAAAAAGATATTCTCTTCTGACACACGAGCCAATAAAGCCTATCAGCGTAAGTAGAAAAATTATCTCAATATTTATCGGAAAGACATATAGAAGATTTATGTCTGCAAAAGAGATAAAACATTACTATGAATCCTTTGGATTAAAAACTCAAATAATCAAATCTAATAAATGGCAAGTTATTTATCGGGTTTATAAGACTTAATTTTACTGAACTTTCAAAATTTTTCTAAATATAATCGAGAAGATTATACTGGAGATGAAATAAGCCCAGAACCAGGAAAGACCGAATATCTTCGCAGGGTGGAGCATAAAATAATCTCCGAACCACCTCAAGAACAGAACAAAGGGGATTGCAGTGAACAACAAAGGTCTCATTGTCAAAGGCATAGTTTTGCCCAATATTTCGAATTGTTTTCTTTGTAATTCTGTTAATCTCTCAGGGTGTTCCTTATATTTTTTCATCTCTGCATTAAGAAGTTTGGATTCCTCCCTTAATTCCTTTAAAGTTTTTTGGTCAGTCGAATATTTTTGTATGAGTGTAGTTATCAAAGTAATAAGCGCCGCGATTATAAGAAAGCCTACAGAAAGATTCCAATCAAGCATTGATCCCGCAGTTGGATCTAAAATTGCATGTGCTGCATCTTTAATGAAAGGGACTGAATTCCACATGGATGCAACTAAGGCGCTTAGAAGCATTACCAATAATAAAATTCCCATTCCTTTCATTTTACCCACCCATCACCTTTCTTAGAGTAGGATGCATGTCCATAGCATGTTGCTGAGCGATATTTTGATATAACTGATACGTAATCATTACTGCTAAAAGAATTGCTGTGCCCGAAGTTAAGGCCCCTAGGAAATCCGCCATCGATGAAAGCGCTCCAATTGCTAGACCTCCCATTACGGTAAGAGGCATGATATATCTCCTCAGAATAGACTCTAGAACTCTTTCGTCCTTTCTAAACCCGGGTATTTGCAATCCTGAAGCGAGAATTTTCTTAGCTTGGCTAGATTCATCCATACCTGAAGTTTTGACCCATAAGACTGCAAAAATCGCAGAGAAGATCATGAAAAATAGCATATTCGTCAAGGCCTGAAATATTTGAATTGTGCTTAAACTGCCATTGATAATGCTATCTAAAACATTGGTGCTGCTTATCCAAAAACCAAATCCTGAAATAGCCCTTCCCTCTTGATAATTTCCCAATATCGTAGGATGCCCTAGCCAATTCTGTAATAGGCCTCCGAACAATTGCAAATTTGCTACAAGCGCCGCAACTAAAATTACTGGAATAACTGAAGCATAGAAGAACTGGAGAGGCCATTTTACACTGTATCCCCTTATACGTTCATAGCTGAGAGGTATTTCGACTTTCAGATTCTGGGCCCATACTACTACTAAAAATATTAACGCAGTTGTGAGAATGGCGGCCGCTGCAGAAATGATAGCTGTTGGATCGCCTTGGCCGCTATTTGCAATTGACTGGAGTATAACTAAAACTTTGCCAGAGCATTGAACTGAATTCTCGCCCGTGAAATGGATGAGACAATTGGTTTGTGCTGCTCCTACTCCGGCTGAGGGAGTGATAAATTGGAATAAACCAGCAACAATTCTCCAAGCTACTCCTGCTACTATAAATAAAGAAGTCCCTGAGCCAAGTCCCCATTTAGTTGTTACTTCGTCCATAAAGACGATCGCTAGCCCTCCCAGGATAAGTTGTAATATTAATATTCCTGTAAAAGAAGGGGCAATTGGTTGAAGTCCGCCCATGAAAACATAAACTCCTGCTTCAAATAAGATAAAGATGAACACTCCTATTTTTTGGATGCCTTGAAATAATTTCTTCCCCTCGCTAGTATTGGTGTCGATATTAATCAGGCCTGAACCGACTAGCAATTGAAGAATAATAGATGCCATGACGATTGGGCCTATACCTAAACTTATTATACTCCCAAAATCAGTACCAAGAATAGTCGCCAGATATTCAAAACGTTCAAGAGAATTCTTACCTAAACCATATAAAGGAATATTCGCAAGAACGAAGAAAGCTAGCAAGATTATCAAAGTCCATTTCAGCTTGACATTAAAGCTGAGTTTCTTCTCTGCTGGACGTTTTACTTCAGGAAGATTATACAACAACTTTTTTATATCCATAATCAATATAAAAATAAGACGTTTTTAAAGGTTGGGATTTGATCTACTCAGATGCCCCGTCGGCCTCATTTGAAGAAATAGCCTTCCCGCCAGCATTTTCTATTTTCTCCTTGGCAACGGCTGAAAACGCTGAGGCCTTAATAATTAATTTACCTTTAACTTCTCCTTCTCCAAGTATTTTATAACCTTCGAGATTTATCTCGTAAGCTCCCTTGCTTTCTTTAGCCTTTTCTTTTTGAATAAAAGATGGAAGATTAAGTATCACCTGGGACAAATTGATGGCTTCTAATTTTGCCGGCACTTTTCCTCTCCTAAGAGTTTTTGACTTGCCAAAATAATTATTTCCGCCGCTAAGTTTAATGACTAGAGTTTTCTTTTGATCTCCTCTTTTTCCAGTACCTGCCCAACCCTTGCCGCCTTGATTTCCTGAACCTCTAGTTCTGGCCTTCTTGCCACGTCTAGCCGTCTGACTTGCGCGATACCTAGAAGACTTGCGTCTTTTCTTTCCTTTCATAACATCCTCCTTATAAGATCATTGATTTTTTCTTTATTATCTCCGAGCACTCCCTTTCTTATAGGGAAATGAGTCTTAGAGTCGATTCCACCTCTAGGCGGATGAAGTCTGAAGAAAGGCTTTACTCCAAGTTCCTCAAGAGATTTTTTATCTAATCCTTCCACTACTTTTTTTGCTTCAATCTTTTTACCTGGTAAAGGCATTGCTCTTTTTTCTACTAAAAGAGAAAGAGTTTCTTGGTTCAATTTACCGTATGCTATAAAATTTCTCAACTGCTGTAACAAAGATTCATTTTCTTTAGTCTCTTCTAAGAGGACCGCAGTATATTTCCTTCTAAGTCTTAGTCTATAAAGCGACTCTTTTACCTCTTGAGGTATCTCCACTAATCCTGAAATTCTTACTACAATTATCATTTTAGCATTTTTGTTGTTTTAGATAAGGCATCCATGCAAGCTTTTGCGAGGTTAAAAGTGGTTCTTGTTTGGCCCTTAGTTACTCCGTAAACATCTTGGATTCCGGCTAGCTTTAAAATCTTTTTGCACTCATCGCCAACTACCAGCCCGGTGCCTCTTGGAGCTGGAAGTAATTTTATTCTAATACTCCCGCATTTTCCTTCTACTATAAAAGGAACGGTATGTGGAGAAGTCTTCTCCTCTTCGGGACTTTCGTATCCAAGTTCCACTCTGATTATGTTAAGCTTGGCATTTCTCAAAGCTTTTTGCCTTGAAGGAAGAGTTTCCTTAGCTTTTCCTAACCCTATACCTACATGGCCTTTTCTATCGCCTACAACGGCCATACAAGAGAAAGTTACGATATTACCTTCCATAGTCTTCTTTTGTGTTTGCCTCCAGGCTCTCCTTTTCCCTCCACCAAATTTGCCTTTAGCTTGCCCAATTAAAAGAAGGTCATTTTCTAGTTTTAATAATGAATCTGCTATCTGATGTTCAAGTATTTTCTTCCCAGTTGTTAGAATATTGTCAAAATCTTTTTCTTTTCCAACTTTGACTAACTTGCCTAATTGCGTTTTTGGAGCCCATTTATCTAGATCCGATTGCATTTTGGCTTCTTCTCTTTCTCTCCTTTCCTCTTCGAAGCTCTTCTGCTCTTTTTCCTCTGCAATTAACCCTACTTCCACTTTATCAAGCTCTTCTGGAACAGGTTCAATTAAGTCTTTTGGTTCGTTTTTTGTTTCTTTTTCTGCCATTTTATATTTTAGCTTTTAATTTATTTATTAAGCTTCCTACCTTCACATTTGAAGACAATTCCTCATCAGAAGGCAAGACATCTTCCTTGTGGGGGATCTCAATGCCGCCGTCAATTACCCCTTTAAGAGCGGAATAAAGTCGTGATTTTTTAACATTTCTATTCAAACCAGTGTCCAAGATTGCTTTTTTAGTTTTACCAACTGCTCTTTTAGCTAATAGGTATCCGGTAAGGTACGCTGCGGGTTTGCTCTTCAAGCTGCCGGCTAAATCTTTTGGCCATCCCTGGGTTAAGAGGTCTTTAGATGCTGCACTAAAAAGAACTTTATCCTGAGCATCTTTGCTTTCGATTATCTGAACAATAATCTGCCTGTTAGTTTTTCTAATAATTAATCTAGGAAAACTAGATTTTAAAAGATCCAATCTAGACCGATAATCAGTTTTAGCTTCAAATCTTCGTCTTCTTAATACTTTAGTCATTTTTCAAATCCTCCAATGCTTTCCTTTAAATGATTTTTGCTCTTAAATACTCCTGCTTTTATCTGTCGCCTCAAATGATTGTATCTTTCTGGAGGCAATAGATCCTTCCTCCTTAATTCGAAGAGATAAGCTCGCAACTTTCTTGCCAAGATCATATATTTTTCCTTGCTTCTTTTGATACTCTTCTTTATACTTCCTTTTCTCCTTCTATTTTTCCTTTTTTCTATCTTCTTACGGCCATTGACTTCTTTTATAAATATGGCTTTGTTGTTAAAGAGATCCCTAATATCCTGTTTAGTGATGGCTTCTTTTATTTCATTTAATCTTTCTATGTTAAATACTATTCTTTCTTTTCCAACTTGCAATGTTTTTGCTGCTAAAATTTTCTTTTTTCCTAAATTCATTTTTTCCCTCCAATGTTAAATACTTGTATTTTTTTTTCTTCAGCAATCTTGATTATCTCTAATTTCTTTTTTGCACCTATTCGTCTAGATATTATCAAAATGTTATCTTTGCTGGCCTTCTCCAAATCTTTGAGATTATTAATGTTCATAGGAACCAAATTTCTTATCTTTCCTGATTGAGACCTTGAAGTTCCAAATCCTATAGATGGTTGTTGTGGATGTCCTGTTCGTTTTAGCCTCAACTTGTTCTGTTTACCTCTTGGCCTTCTCCATTTTAGAAGCTTTCTGCTATGGCTGCCAATCCTTTTATATCTAAATGTGTCTGCCCTTAAAAATTGCCTTTTCATTTCTCCTCTCTCCCAGGTTTGTGAGTAATAAAGATGCCATCTTGGAAAATCCTGCGGTCCCGATATTTTATTCGGGTTGCTTTTTCTATATTTGCAGCAGTTTGACCTGCAGCTTCTCTGTCGGATGAAGAAAGGTCAATTTTGCTGCCTTTGATTTCTATATCTACCCCGGGTAAAATTGTGGCAGTTCTAGGGATTTTTTCTCCTAAAAAATTGTTTATCAACAAAGTGTTTTTATCCAATTTCAAAGTCATGGGAAAATGAAGATTGCAAGCTTCTAGTTTATAGGCAAATTTATTATTTAAGCCTGTGAAAATATTCTGGGTATGTGCAATAAAGGATTTCATTACCTTAAATTCTCTTTTACTTCCCTTCTTGCAAGACAAAACTATTTTAGAGTCTTTTATCTCTAAGGAGATACTCGGGATATCGAGTGTGCGAGTCATCTCAACATTGTCCTTTCTGCAGATTAATTTTCTTCCTTCCACCACGCAAGATATTTCTGCTGGAATATGCAAGGATTCAATTATTTCTTTTTTCATTAGTAAAAATAAGCTAAAAGGCTTCCTCCAATATTTTTTTCTTGGCAAGTTTGATGAGCCATTATCCCTTGGCTAGTTGAAATTATTATAATCCCTAAACCTTTAGCAGGCAAGTATCTTTTGACATAGTTATCTATATCTTTGACTCCTACGATAAATCTTGGCTTTATGGAATTACATCCATTTAATCTTGCAAACTCTATCTTTAAAGATCTCCCATCTACTTCGTAATTTTTGACATAACCTTTTAATTTGACTAATGCTAAGATGGAAAGTAAGAGTTTGGAATGAGCTTTTACTACTAGGGAAGTCTTTCCCGCCTTCTTAGCATTCATCATTTGATTCAAAGTGTCTGATATTATGTCTTGACTCATGTTAGTTGTATTTATTGAAGCCGATTTCTTCTGCTATCTCCCTAAAGCACTGTCTGCATAAATTTATATTATACTGTTTTATATGTGCGCCAAATCTGCCACATCTCTCGCATTTTCGGGCAGCAATTCCTGTTTTACGAACCTTCGGCTTGCAGTGCCTAATGTATTTCTGCATGACTGCAGGTTTATTCCTTAATTGTTTCAATGTTTTATTCCAATCGCTTGCAGTCATTTCAATTAAACTTTGTCTTAAAGTTTTCCTCCATATATGTGATTATTTCTTCCTTTGAGACTCTTTGTTTTTTTGGCACCTTTCCAGATTTTATTTTCTTCACACCTACTCTTAAACCTTTTCTTGCAAAAACTATCGTTACATTTAAACCCCTAATTCCTATGTCTCTTTGGTATTCTATCCCTGGAATCTCAATATATTCTTCTAATCCAAATGAAAAATGATTTTCGGATATTTGCTTCTTCCTTAAAGCATTGTCCATGGCTCCTAGCAATCTTTTTAGCAAGTCTATTGCGTCCTTTCTTCTTAGAGTTATTCTGGTTCCAACTTCCAAACCAGGCCTGACTCCAAAATCAGGTATCCTCTTATTAGATTGTACTATTTGAGCTTTTTTCTTTGATAATAATTCTAAAAGTTTTCTCGCTTTAATCAAATCATCTCCAGTGGCTCCTGCGCTGATTATAACCTTCTCTATATATGGGGCCCTCATAACATTCTCAGGCTTGGCTGCTACCTTGGGGGATTGGACTTTTGCTTTCATAATACTATAACTCTGCTTTTTTCAATCTGGGCAGATCCCTCCTTAAAGTTGATTAGAGTGCGATTTTCTAACAATGATTTTATGGTCCCTTCTTTGCCAGTATGTCTTCCAGACATCACAAATACTTTACTTCCCTCTACTAAAGGAATGTGCTTCACTACTTTTCCTGAAAAGTCGAGATAAAGAGACCCCCCCACCGGCAAATTTTCTTTGCTTACTACATTAGAACCATCATGTAAGTTGAGTTGGAATAAGTTTTTTCCCAATATTCTCTTGTTGGATATTTTACATAAACGATAATCTTTATTTTTAGACTCGATGAATGTGAATTTTTTTGAAGGGAGAATTGAGAGAGTGTAAGATTTACCTGCCTCGAGTATATTAAATAATTTTATACTTTCGTGGTAATCTTTTACAATTCTACCGTTTAATTTTAAAGATTTGTTATGTATGATATTTTTCACTTCTTTAGAATTAGATGCCAGTTTAAGCATGTCCCTAATAGCAATTAAGACTGGAACTGAATCGTTAACGTGGCTTGAAGCTCTGACTAGATATTTTGTTCCTTTTCTTGGTACTGGCAATTTAGTTGTTGCTTCTTTTCTTGTTTGATGCATTTATTTATTCTCCAGTTTAGTTTTTTGTTCTTTAGTATTTTTAGATTCTTTAGCAGCCTTAGAAGATTCCTCTTTTTTTTCTGAATGAGGAGAGATTCTCTTCTTGTCATCCATATACAAAGATTGTATTTGTAAAGTTGAAGGATGGAAAGGCACATTCACTTTGGCGCCATCTTTCTTTGTTCTTTGAATCCCTTCCAAATAAACAAAGCATTTCCTTAAATTGATCTCTAAAACTTTAGCTTTCTTCTTTTTAGAACTGCCACGCATGACAAGCACATCATCCCCTTTCCGAAGAGGAAGATTTCTCTTGCCATGCTTTTTACGTAATTCCTTAGATAAATTAGCACTTAAAAACTTATGCTTCACATGAAGAGGAGCATTTGCAACATATTTCCTCTGCTTTCGAGGTTGATTGCTGGAAACCCAAGAGGTTGAAAATTCTTTTTTCATAATACGTATTGCGCTATTTTAGCGACCTCTTTCCATCTTTCAGAAACTTCCCTAGCAACGGGCCCTTTGATCATTGTTCCTTTTGGATTTCCTTTCTCATCTTTGAGCAAAGCTACAGCATTATCTTCAAAGCAAACTCTTTCCCCTGTTAATCTTCTATAGGACTTTCTTTGTCTTATTACTACTGCGTCGAAAACTTGTCCTTTCATATCTGGCTTTCCAGCCCTTACTGAAACTTTAACCCAATCTGCAACTTTAGCATATTGTTGCCTTCCCTTCTTAGATTTCCCATGCTTCACTCCGGTAATTCTTACTATTCTTGCTCCACTATTGTCCGCAGCTACAACATTGCTTCCGATATTTAATCCTCTGGTTACTTTCGCACTAATTGACTTCATTTTTTGCCTCCGTAGAAGAACGTATCTTCTTGATTAGGATAAAATGGATTATTTTACTTAGAGGCCTACATTCTCTTACAAGAACATAATCTCCCACCTCAACATTCAGATCCTTAGGTAATTTTGCATGTAATCTGCTTTTCTTCTTATAGAACCTCTCATATTTAGGCATGTGAACTATTCTCTCAAATTCAACTACTATTCTAGTAGGGAATTTCTTTGTGACCACTCCTTCGAACGCTCTTCCTCTAGAAGAAAATGCAGTGCTGACTGAAGTGTTATTCTCCTTCGTGTTCATCTTTTCTTTCTTTTCTTGCTTGTATGATTTTTTGTTATTCATTTTAATCTGAAATCGAATCCTGTGGAAAACCTAATTTTATCAGGAGGGGTTTTACTTGTTTTTTATGATTACCTTGGAGCTCGATAACATTATCCTTGACAGTTCCGCCACATGCGAGTTGTTCTTTCAAACTCTTCGCAGTACCCTTAATATCAAAGTTTTTATCAAATCCGCTAACCAGCGTGGTAATTTTTCCGTATCTGCGAGCTACCGTCGAGACAGTTATCTTCTGTTCTCCTTTAGCAATCTCCTTGTAGACGCCGGATTCATTAGGCAGTCCTAGTCTTGGATCTATCTCCATATTATTTTCCCTTCAACACCTCCTTGTCTGAGGTATTAAATGTAATTAGTCTTGCTATGGCCCTTTTAATCTCTTTGGTTTTAGCAGCAGACTTATGAGCAGTCACGTTAGCTTTAACAAGCTCTAATTTTAGCTCTTGAATTTTCTCCGCTCTTGCCTTCTTATCCATTTTCTTTACATCTTCAAATCTAAGCAGAGCCATTTTGTAAGCCTCCTGATTTTTTCTTTACCTTTTTCTCGATATTTTCTTCTGATTCTTCATGAGGTTGTGAGGGGTGTGAAATATTCGCATTTACTTTTACTTTATTGATCATAATGGAGTCAATCGTTATCTTATCATGTATATGCGCATCTGGAGGCAAAATACTTACTTTTATCCCAACAACTCCCGGCAAAGTCTTAGCCTGAGAAATTGCGCGGTCTACTACTTTTGCAGGATGGCCTGTTTTCTTTAGATATCCCTGGGCAAATCTCCAACTCCTTGCCCTTTCGCTAGGAAGTTTTCCAGATAAAACTATTTCCGCTCCCAATGCCCCGCGGCCAATAATCTGTTGCAACATTTTGTAGGCAATAACTTTAAACTTTAGAGACCCTACTTTTTCTAAAGAAAGAGCTATTTCATCAGCGACTAACTTGGCGTCGAAGAGAGGTTCAATTATTTCTCTTATCTCAATGTGGGGATTATCAAAATGGAATCTTTTCTTTATTACTCTTGTAAGCTCCTCTATTTTTTCTCCTTTTCTCCCAATTACCAACCCTGGCTTGCTAGTAGATACAATTATCTTCTCTCCAACTGGAGTGTATTCTATAGTTACATCGCTAATTCTTCCCTTGCCTAAAGATCTCTTTACATATTCTTTTACTCCTAACTCTTCTTTCTTAAATTTTACAAATTTTTTCTCTTCCATTTATCTATTTTCTCCTACTTGTTTTTCAACTTTTGCAATTTCTTTTGCTTTTAACAATACGTGTGTTCTTTTGAATCTTGCTCCGCCTCGTTTTTGTGGTCGCGAAGCCCAATTAGCTGAGGCTAAAACTATTTTGGTTTTTTCTAATTCCAAACCGTTTGTAATCGCGTTGCCTCTTAAAGCTTTCAAAATATAAATAAATTGTTTCGACGCTTTAACAGGGTATCTTCCAGACATCATGCCAGGGTAACTTCGATGGGGAATTTCTCCCTTGAAAGGTATCGGTTTCTTCATTTTAATAACTTCTTGCAAGTCAAGTAAGGCCTTATCGATGGATTTATCTTTAATATAACTACAAATATACATACAATGCTTTTTTGAAGCATGTAGATGAAGTCCATGGGCAATGGCTTCTTCTTTCTTTACTTTTATTGCTTCTTTCTTGGCCGGTTTAACTTCTTTGGCCTCTTCTTTCAGTTCAGTCTTTACATCGACGCTATCTACCTTTTCTTGCTTTGAATTCTGAATAGCGGGCGATTGTAAATTTTTAGTTTCGGCTTGATTTTTCTTGCTATCTACCGAATCATTAGTTAACTGCGCAGCCTTGGCTTTTTTAGGGGTATATTGCTTTTCCATTTTATTTCTTATCTCCTGATGAACTCTTAGTCGCCCCTATCCCTGGATCCCCATGAGAAACCTTTTGCCTGCTTAATGAAAATTCTCCCAACCTATGCCCTAACATTTGAGGCAATATCCTTATGTCATTGAAGGTCTTACCATTATGAACCTGAATAGACATTCCAATCATTTTAGGCACGATAACCATGTCCCTATCGTGCGTTTTTATCTTTTTGTTTCTCGCCATTTTGATCTCACATCTTTTGACAAACTTTTCGATTGAATCAAAATTTCGAAGAACCGTTCTCCTATTCCTAGAAGGAAGATACTTGGCGAATTCTCTTACGTCTAGTTTTCTCAACTCTTCCACATTTACTCCTCTGTAAATGTGTTCCTTAGATTTGACTATTATCTCTTCAGCCATTATTTCTTTGCCCTCCCTGTTCTTCTAGGTCTAAGATGTCCGACACGTGCTCCTGCAGGCGCATTCCTCTTGGCAATCTTAGATTTGATTCTCTTTCCTCTACCTGAACCAAATGGATGATCTATAGCGTTCATCTTGACCGCAGAAGTCCTAGGCCATAGTTTGTTTCGAGATTTCATTTTATAAAACTTCTTACCTGCTTTTATAAATGGCTTTAAAGTTCTTCCGTCCCCGGCGATTGTTCCAATAGAGACCCTGCAATCTCCGCTAAGAACGACTTCTTTCTTTGTGGACATTAAGATAATGAATTTGTTATGCTCGAGTGCTTTTGCTACTGTAGCACTGCCGCCCGCTACTCTCACCATCTTCCCCCCATCTCCAGGGTTGAGCTCTAAGTTATAAACTTTTGATCCGGCAGGTACGTTTTTTAACATTAGAATGTTCCCGTCTTTTGCATCGTTACCTCCAATTATTATCTTCTGCCCGACAAAAGCGCTATTAAATGCAGAATTATAAAATATTTCATTATTAATTTTAATTTTTAATAGGGGGGCACTATGGGCAGGTGAATGAAGGATATTTATAATCTCTGCTTCCCCTTCCTGCATAGGGTATTTTATTTTATATCTGTATGCTTGTTTTCTTACTCGATAAGTTAAACTTCCGTGTCCTCTTGCCTGTGAGATTATTCTTTTACCCATTTTATATTACCCCTAATTTACTTGCGATGTCTATCGCAGGATTCGATTTATTTAATTTTACGTATGCGTATTTTGCATTTCCCTGAACATGAGTCCTTACCTTTGAGACTTTAACATTAAACATTTTTTCAACTTCTTTTTTAATCTCAGTCTTACTAGCTCTTCTTTCAGTTTCAAATAACAAAGTATTATCTAATTCAATTATCTTTACAGCTTTTTCAGAAGTTATTGGTTTAAGCAACATTTTTCAATTCCTCCAATGATTTTTTGGTATACAATGTTAATCTTCCCAATGGGTAAAGGTCTGCCATTTTTACTTCCTTTACTGATTTAACTTCCACATTGGAGCACTTTATCTTTTCATCTTTTGAAGTAACCACTAAGAGTCCAGCATTAGACTTATGCATTCTGCCTCTTGACTTGCCCTTGCCTGATCTTACAGTCTGTTTTTTTTCAACTAAACTATATGCTTCACCGAATATTTTTTTACATAAAGAAAGAATCTCCTTAGTTTTTGAAGGAAGCGACTCCACCACGACTGGAGTAGGTATTGAAAATGTATTTAGACTAGAATATCTTTTCAATATTGTTTCTTTATCAGCTGTTGCTGCAAAGGCGGCACTAAAAGCTAATTTAATTTCTTTTTTATTAATTTTCCTAGCTGAGTAAATTCCCTGTGGAGGGTGAGCTCTTCTTCCACCTCTTGCATTGGACACTTCTGCTCCTATCCATAAGAACTGAGTTCCTCTGCGCCACATGGTCTTTCTTGGAACTCTGGAAATTCCTTTTCCGTATGCTGTTCTCCATTTATGCCTGATGTGTCTAATCCTTCCAGAAGCAGAATGTCTTTTTCCAGCTTCAGGATTTGTGGAATATGGCTGCCTTAACTCATATTTTTCAACTTCAAAATATTTCATAGCCAAATCTTCTCTCAATGGGGCTGAGAAAAATTGAGGCAATTCAATATCTGATTTAACATCGCCTTTTAGATCATATAACTTTACTTTCATTTTAGAACCTCTATCAATTCATATTTCTTTTTTGTTTGAGACTTAGTTGGTCTAAAAGAAGGAGTGATTAGAATCTGACGCTTTGAGGGCCCCTGTACACTTCCCTTAACTAAAATATAATTTGATTTTACTTTTCCATAATTCTTAAATCCTGATTCCGAATTGATATCCTTATCAGCTATTGCGTTCTGACTTATTACCTTTAGATTATAGTGTACCCTGGTAAACATCCCTAATTGACCCGCCATAGGGGTTCTAAAAGTGACTCTCGCTGGGTGCCAGGGAGACAAACTTCCAGGCCTTCTTACTCCTTTTTCAGTCTTATGCTGTTTCAAAGTAATTCCAAATCTTTTTACTGGCCCAACTAATCCCTTACCAGTTGTTAATCCTCTAACATCGACTAAGTCTGAGCTAAAAGATTCTTTTAGAGAAAGTTCTTTACCTACGATACCCTTGACAAAATCTAATTTGTTATCCGCGGTAAATGCAATTTCTGCAATATCTGGAGTCTTCTTTATAGAAGTCTGTTTAGGTAGAGAGTAGACAATCAGTCGTATATCATCATATTCTTGAGGCACTTGAGAATCTAAAGCCTGCACTTGTTGAGGAAGTTTAACCATCTTTTTTAGGTCACTATCATTTGAAACGATGACATCTTTGATTACTTGACCATTTCTATAAAATCTTACTGAGAAGACTTTCATATTTGGAGCTTCAAGAATTGTGACAGGAATTACTATTTTCTTTCCCTTGGTTATAGAATCTGCAGTGTTATCTTTTACTAATGCAGTAGCCATCCCTACTTTATAGGTTATGAATCCTAAGATGCCTTTTCCCTTCCCGTTGAGAGTCCTCCAATTAGGACTGGGGAGTATTTTCTCGGCTCTCTTTCTAGGCCAGAATTGTAAACTTCCTGCTCTCGGACTTGATAACTTTGCCATTTAGTGATGTGTTTGTTAATTTCATTTTAGACGCAACTCTATCTTTATTTAAAGGTGAACTTCTCTCGGTTTATCAGACCGCTTTGTCCAATTAGATTCTATCATTCTGATAAATTCAGGGTATTTAAAGCTTTCCAGAGAGAAATTAAACTTAATCGTCTTGCTCGATTCTAGGTGCCAAAACAAAAGAAAGCATAACATTCCCAGTTGCAAAATTTACCCTTATAGGATGATTGTCTGAGAAATTTAAAGCTACTTTTGAAGAGATTTTCGCCCCTTTAATAAATTTACTTAGGTACTCTAAGGAAAATCTCGCTGTGCTATAATCTGAATAGATTTCTATTTCATCTGATGAGAACTCTGCTCTGGCTGCATTGAGGGGCCCGTGTGCCTCTACCACAAATTTATTAGGTTCGGAAACAAAGGTACATGCATCCGAAACCACTGCACAATCTTCTATGACTTCTACAAAAGAGTCTGAGTCCATCTTAACCACTGACTTGAATTCCCATTGAGGTAATTCCTTCTCCTCCCCGTCTATATCAATTAAGGCCAGGGAAAAGTCCCTTTTTATCTTGTCCTGAATACCTAGTTTTAAGAGATTATCATCTTTAGCAATAGTGAGGGCGCTGCCTATCTTACACCTTCTTAGAACTGCTTTTAAATTTTCTAAATTAACTCCAAGGACTTCATCTTTTTCTATTTCAAATTGGGAGAAAAGATCTTGAGGCATTTTAAAATGCACCATCGCTACATTTGCAGGATCTATAGCAGTAATGCTCATGCCTTCCTTGTTGACCTTAAGCCTCACTTCGGTAACTAACTCTGAAATTATGGTTATTATATCTGAAAGTATTTTAGGATTTTCAAGTTTAAGCAACATTTTTTTAATAGATAAGGGGCGCTTTTAAGTTTTGTTGTGATGAAAAACAGAGGCTCGTAAAAAGCAATAAATAATTAAAAAGGGTCTCTTTGATTTTTTTATGAATGAAAAAGAGATTAAAGAAAAACCTGAAGAAAAAAGCGAGAAAGAAAAGAGAATACGTGCAATAACTAAAATATATTATTCTAATCCTAAAATCCAGGAGATATTATTGGATTTTTCTAGAGAACGAGAAGTGGTGCCTAGATACTATGAAGGATTTGGCAGAAGGCCAGATACCCTGACTTATCCCTCTGATGTCATGGCCTTGGTCAATAGGGGAGCCACTTCCTTCCATGCCTCTGAAGAAATATGGGCTGACCCTCTAAAGATAAATTCAGAGATGGATAGTAAAGACTTTAACAAATTAAGAAAATCATGGGATTTGTTGATAGACATAGACTCTCCATTTCTGGACTGTTCAAAGATTGCTGCAAAATTAATTCTTGCAGCTTTAGAAAGGCACGGAGTAATGAATTATGGAATTAAATTTAGTGGTAGCAAAGGATTTCATTTGATTATTCCAGGCAAAGGATTTCCAGAAGAATATGATGGCAAAAGGATGAGTGAAATGTTTCCTGAGTGGCCTCGCGCGATATCTGAATTTATTATGTCTTACATTCAAAGAGAATACTATAAAGAAGTTGGTAAAATTTTAAGCGTTGGTGACATTGAAAAAAGAACTTCTTTAAAAGAAGAAGAATTAATGACTATAAAATGCTTGCAATGTGGAAAAAGCGCGAAAAAAGGTTCCCTTGTGAAATTTAGATGTCCTGTTTGTGGACTTCAAATGAATCGCAGAGATTTCAAGCTGACTAAAAGAAGGCTGAGGTGTTTAAATGGCAATTGCGCAGGAGTTCTGGAAATTTTGGACCAGAGAGACTATTACTATTGTGAGTACTGTAAAGACTCTGAAAATGAAAAACTCCCATTGAACTCTGATAAAAATCCTGAATTATTTGAAGAAATGCGGGGAATAAATGCTGAGAAAATTGCTAAACTAGATTTAGTTCTTGTCGCACCAAGGCACTTATTTAGAATGCCTTATTCTTTGCACGAGAAGACCGCGCTTGCAAGCGTTGTTTTGAGAAAGGATGAAATTGAATCTTTTTCCCCTCGCGATGCTAATCCATTCAATATTAAGATAAAGAATTATCTGCCTATCCCTCTACCTGAAGAGGCTAAGAATCTACTTATTGCTGCACTTGAATGGAAAAAGGCGCAAGTCGGAGAGGAAGAAAAACTGGAGAAAAAAAAGTATGAAAATTATGAAAAGATACAAGTGGAGGGGGTGACTGAAGAGATGTTCCCCAAACCTATTAAGAAACTCCTTAAGGGCCTCAAGGATGGAAAGAAAAGAGGCTTGTTCATCTTATTGACTTTCTTAAAAAGTTTGAATTTCTCTCCTGAATATATTAATATCAAATTGAGGGAGTGGAATAAATTAAATGATCCTCCTTTAAAGGAAGGATATGTAAAAAGCCAAATCGAATGGCATCTAAGACAAAAAAAACAAATCATGCCGCCTAATTATGATAATGAAAGTTTCTACAAAGACCTAGGCCTCCTGGACGAGATTCCTAAGGTAAAGAATCCAATTGTAGAAGTAATGAGAAATGTCTGGAAAAATTCAACTAAATAATTATTGCAGGGCTAGCTTTATCTTTATCCTCATCGAAATCTGCCACCAACCCTTCTGTGGTGATGACCATTGAAGTTATAGAAGCTGCAGATTGCAAAGCGTTCCTAACCACTTTTGTAGGGTCTATAATTCCTGCGACCAATAAATCTTCCACCTTGTCAGTTTTAGCATTGTAGCCAAATTGGGGCCCCTTATCTTTTAATAAAGCTAGAATTTCAGATCCGTCTTTACCTGCATTGAATGCTAATTGTCTGATTGGTGCTTCCAAAGATTTCTTTACGATGCGCGCCCCGACTAATTGTTCTTCTGCAAGCTTCAGAAAATCTATCTCTTTAATTGCCCTGTACAAAGTTATTCCGCCCCCTATCACTACTCCTTCTTCTACTGCAGCTTTAGTAGCATGTAAAGCATCATCAATCCTCAATCTCTTTTCTTTCAATTCCGTTTCTGTTGCCGCCCCTACATTAATCACCGCAACACCTGCCCCCAACTTGCCCAAGCGTTTCCTTAGATCTTCTTTCCTATAATCATTATTTTCCTGAGAAATTTGATTCTCGATTTGTGAAATTCTTTTTTCTAGAGATATTTTTTCCCCTTTTCCTTCGATTATTACTGTTGTTTCTTTACTAATCTTAACTCTCTTGGCAGAACCAAAATCTGAAGATTGGACATCTTCTAACTTGTCATCTTTGTCTTTAGAAATTACTTTCCCGCCTGTAAGAATTGCTATATCCTCTAAGATATCTTTTTTTTCATCTCCAAATCCTGGGGCTTTTACAGCACAAACTTTTATTGCGCCCCTTAATATATTCAAAACTAACATCGTGAGTGCTTCCCCTTCAACGTCTTCTGCGATTATTAAGAGAGACCTACCTTCATGAGCAGCACTTTCTAATACTGGAACTATTTCTTTTATATTTGATATAGACCTATCTGTAATCAAAATTAAAGGGTCTTCGAATGAGGTTTCCAACTTATCACTATTTGTAGCCATATAGGGGGACAGATATCCTCTGTCGAACTGCATTCCCTCTACGAGCTCTAAGTAGGTATCTATACTCTTAGATTCTTCTACAGTAATTATACCCTTATTCCCCACTTTTTCCATTGCTTCAGCAATCAAAGATCCAATTTTTTCATCGTTATTCGCAGAAACAGTGGCTACTTGTGCGATTTTTTGTTTATCCTTAACATCTGTAGATTGAGATTTCAGATATTCGATTACTTTAGAGACTGCTGTTTCTATTCCAAGTTTCATATCTATTGGGTTTGCACCTGCTGCAATGTTCTTCAACCCTTCAGAGATCATCACCTGTGCGAGTAAAGTTGCAGTAGTAGTCCCGTCGCCGGCTTTGTCCTGCGTCTGTGAAGCTACTTCTTTAATGAGTTTCGCACCCATATTCTCGAATTTGTCTTTGAGTTCTATTTCTTTAGCAATTGTTACGCCATCATTGCTTACTAAAGGCGAAGGTTCTCTATCAAGAATGACTGTCCTTCCTTTTGGGCCCAGAGTCACTTTTACAATATTTGCGACTTTATCAATTCCTCTTTGCAGAGCTTGCCTTGCATCTTCACTGAAAATTATTTGTTTTGAAGCCATGTTAAGAATTTAAGTGTCCCATTATGTAATTATAAATTTTTCTGTTTTGGCCCCTATGTGGCCCTGCAACTATTATCTCTGATTCCACATTAAGATTAACAACTAATCCTCCTCTCTCTCCTGCTCTTACCTCTTCTGACTGGATATAGGCTTGGAAAACCAATTTGCCATCCCCTGCCACCCAACTCGGAACACTGCCTACGAATTCTAATCTGTTTCCCTCTTTTCCTAGATATCTAATTGGTATTGCGGCGCTCCCTTCAACTTTGGGATTGAATTCTAATGAAGTTCTCATTCCAGGAGTTAGATGAAGTCCGTTCTTTCTGTAAGGGTGTAATGATTTAGTCATTTTATTCTAATTTTGCAGCAATATCTTTAAATTCGACTATTATATACTTCTCCCCCTCTAGTTCTATTTCCTCTGAGCTATAACCGGAATAAATTACCCTATCTCCTTTTTTAAGAGGCAAAGGCCTTCCATCTTTATCCTGGCCGACTTCTTCCACAAGGGCTTGCTTTTTTTCCTCAGTACCCTTTGGGATATAAAGTCCAGACTTAGTCTTTTCTTCAGCCTTCATGGCCTTTAATATTACCTTGTCCCCAATTGGAATTATTTTCATATCTTAAAGATTTAAATTTAGATAAAAAATGAGATAATTTCAGGTATAAAAATTTTACTGCGATGAATTATAAAGGTTATTTTGCAAAGATGTCCCAATAAGGTGAGAACATTTTTAAATAACTCATGCATAGATTTCATATGAAAAAAAGAGAGATTGTCCTTACTATTCTTCTTTTAGCAATCGTCTTCGTTGTAGTTTCTTCTGAAAACGTTGTGGCCGCAGACAATCAAACGATAATTGATAATGCTCTCAAATGTATTAATGAAGAAATAGGAAACAAAAGTACTCTGACTCTTGAACAGGCAATATTCGCATCAATGATTCTAGGTTCAAATGAGAAAGCAGAGAATAAGATAAGTAGTGACAAAGATCCTCAAGAGTGCTGGCCCAAAGGAGGCTGTCAAATAAAAGAAAGTGCCCAAGTGACTCTTGCCTTACAAAAGAAGGGATCTGACACGAGCAAAGTTACCAAATGGATTCTTTCTAAAAATTCCACTCCTAGCGAGCTGGCTTGGTATTTACAGATAGACATTCAAGATCACAGCCCTGCTAAATGCACTGTTGAATATGACTCTAAAAGTGGAGATGTTGAAATTTTGGAAGACATGACTCTATCTAGAAATACTGCAAGTGATTGTCTATCTATAGCTGGGAAAGGATATTGGCTTAAGATCGCCCCTAGTTGTGTATCAAAGAAATTTAAGGTTGCTTGTAATAAGGATTTTTTGACCAGTTTGTTATATCAAAAGAATAATGGTGAAACAGTATATGTTTCTTCAGAATCCCATAAGGCTTCTTCTAACTCTACAACTGTGGAAGAAGTAAAAGCTAGATGCTTTGCCAAAGGAAATACTTGCGATTACGAAGGAACTCTCTGGGCAGCTTTTGCTCTTAATAAGGCGGGCTTGGATGTTCAAATCTACCTACCTTACCTAATTGCATTAGCAGAAGATAACACTCGTTACCTTCCTAGTGCCTTCTTATATGGTCTTTTAGGAAAGGACGCAGGATCTGATGAATTTTATAACGATTTAATTCAAAAACAAAAAAGGGATGGATTTTGGGAGATAACTGGAAGTAGATATGGCAAATATTATGATAGTGGAGTGGCAATGTTCGGCTTGGGTGGAAAAGAGATAGCAGAAGTAGAAAAATTTAAAGAAGCGCTTGCTAAAGAACAAAATTCAAGAGGGTGCTGGGCAGCAGTGGACCCTATTAGAGATACTTCATTCATCCTTTATTCAGTTTGGAATCAAATGGTAAGAAGAGGTGGCGGGTCTGGAAGTGGAGGCGGCTCGGATCCAAGATGCGAGTTTAAGAGCGGACAATCTTGTGAAGTTAGAGCGGATTGCGTGGGCGCTGGGGCCCAAGAGGTGCCTGGATTCTTATGTGCGGCTGGGAAAATATGTTGCTCTGAAGAAGTTGTTCTAAAAACCTGTGCTCAACAAAATGGAATAGTATGTGCCGCTGATGAACAATGCGATGAATCGGTTGTGACAAGTTCAGATGGAAGTTGTTGCTTAGGGAGATGTGAAAAAATACCTCCTGTTGCCGATCTAGATACCTGTACAGTAAGGGGGGGAGAATGTGCTTCTTCTTGTTCTTCCAATCAAAAGGAAGATCAGAGTAAGACGTGCTCTGTAACTGGAGAAATTTGTTGCATCGCGGATAAAAAATCTAATGGCCCTAATTGGGGCCTCATAATAGCATTAATAATACTGATTGCGCTTGTTGTGCTCGCCATCATCTACAGAGATAAGTTAAGAGTTTGGTGGTATTCCAGAAAAGGGAAGGTAAGCTCTTCTGCAATTGTTAGGCCTGGCGTCCCTCCAATGGGAGGGGAACCTCGACCTGGCCCTCAATTAGGACTGAGGCCTCAGCAGAAATTTATCTCCTCTAATAGAATGCCTCCTGCTCGACCTGCAATAAGACCTGTTTCCCAGGGAGGGTCTCAACGTAAGCCTGTTTCCCAGAAAGACAAAGATTTAGAAGAGACTCTCAAAAAATTAAAGGAAATGAGTGAATAAATAAACATTATATTTATATAACTCTGAGATCTATTTTTTCTATGAGGGCCTATAAACTGTACATTCTTATTTTTTTATTCATTATATCGCTTTCTGTTGAATCCACGGCATTAGAAATTTCTATGAAAAAAGTTTATTCTCCTGGAGAAACCATAATTGCTGAGATCAGGGGCCCTATTTTTGATCCAATTTTACTTGAAGATGTTGAATTCAAAAGAGAAAATGTAAGAGTCCCCCTGGAGTATGACTTAAAAAAATTTGGAGACAATTATTTTATATGGGCTGGGGCTCCCAAATCTCCAGGCAACTATACTTTTTTGATGAAAGACGTGGCAACTACAATAAATGGAAAGGAAGAGAAGATCGATTTTGCCTATAATTTTTCTGTTTCGGGAGAGATGATCGAGTATTCTGTTGTCCCTGGATTTATATTGACTTCCCAAGATATAGAAATTGATATAACGTTAAATAGGGATCTTGATAAGAACATCTCTTTGGGAGATGATAACCTGCAAATATTTCTCCAACCCGGAGATAATAAAATTAAAATCCTCTTTCGAGACCTAGTAAACTATGATGATAAAAGGTTCAAAGTGGGGGCTTATTTATTGCCGGTAAAATTGATTGATAATGACTTTAAAGAAATTGTTATAAAAAAGGGACTAGTAATATCTCCTTCAGTCATTTCTGAAAGAGGCTCTCTTGACGTAAGATCAAACTATACTCTTTCTGTAAGAAATTCGGAGGATAAAGAAATAAAAAATATCCATTTCACCTATGATGAATCTAAGTTTCGGATATTACCAAAAGGCAACTTTTCTTTGAATCCTAATCAAACAAGATACTATAATCTGACCATCTTGAACATTTCAAATTTGAAAGATTACGAAGAGATTTATGCAAGATCCAATGCCTCTTATGCTCGTCTGCTAGTTAATATTAATATTGTGGCAAACTCTGAATTGAATGATAGCGATTTAAATAGCTCATCCATAAACAAAACAAATAAAGAACTAAGATGCTCTGAAATTCGAGGCGGAAGATTTTGCAGCGCGGGACAAGTTTGTTCAGGGCAAAGTGTTAGTAGCTTAGATGGAAGTTGTTGTATTGGGGCCTGCAACATAAAGAAAAAATCAGGTTCTAATTCTTGGTTGGGCTATATATTGGGCCTTATTTTGGTAGGTATCTTAGGTTATGTTTATTATAATTACCAAAAAACTAAGAAAAATAAAGGGGACAGTTTCAAAAAGAAGGTCGATGCAGCAGAAAAGAAATTACCTTAATTTTTCTTTCGTTTACCTTGCTTAGTAGATTTTTGTTTTTTCCCTTTTTCTTCTTGAATAGGTGGGGGGGCTATTGGTTGCGCCGGCTTTTGCACGAATAGATGCGGGGCAACTTCTCTAAGCTTGTTCATTAAAATTGTATTTTCTCCCACTAAAGTCTTAGCCAGATTATCGTATTCGTGCAATCTTCCCACTAAAAAGTTCCCCAACTCATTTAATTTATCAAGAGAAAGAGAAAATCCTTTTGGAGAGATAACTTCTATATTTGCTGGAAAATAAGAGAAGATTATGGCAAAATAATTTTCTACTGAGTCTAATTCAGCAGTTATTTCTGCAAATGCGGTATAAAGCTCCTTAGAATCCTTTAAAGGTACTGGGTCATGCAAACTCTTTTCAACTACCTTTATTCCTTTTTCCTTATCCATTTTATCAATTAGATTAATAAGAGACTGAGTAATATGCTCTGGTGGTTTGCCCAAAATTTCTAAAATAAATTGAACCTTTATTTTTTCCATAATTGAAAGTATAATCTGGATCTTTTAAATCTTGCTTAGATGCTTATATAAAAGAAAAGATAAAATCATAAGAAGGACAAATGGAAAAGATGCTAAAATCCCTTGATTAATTCTTTCCTGTTGGGAAGTATAACTAGTCGCCTCATCTAAATCTTTATTCTTAATCTTTCTATTAAGAGTTATATTAATAATCTCTCTATAATTATCTAAAGTTGAATAATTAGAGGATAGCCCTTCGTCTTTTATAGTTTCGTCTAGCTCAGGAGGCGCATTGACTGGAATAGATCGCCTCCCAATTAGTAAAGAGATATTCTTACAAATTTGATCTTGCAAAACTTTCTCTCCCTTACGCAATCTTACACATATATCCAGGTCTTCACCTTCTTTATTGGCCCTCAATAAATAAGTTGATTTGGATCTAAATTTTTCTTGTAGATAGTAGAATGAGCTTTTCCATCCCTCCTCGTAGACCTCAGAATAGACCTTAGACTCTTTATCCTGAACTGTTATTTTGATATCCAAAATTTCCTGAGAATCGTATGTGACAGTAACTGAAAAGTTCTCATTTATATTTATGTGGCTAGGGGCTTCTAAATTAATCTTTCCTGCACTCGCCGAGCAAGAGGACAAAATGGCGCTAATAACCATAAGCATGATAATGTATGATCTTCCCTTCTTGGTCAAATACATATAGAGAATCCCTGTCATTGTTCCAGATATCTGTTGCGCTTTGCCAAAATAAATCGGTATTATTTTGTTCACCTTTGCCTGAATGTAGCTTTATGCTAAAAAAAGATATATTGAAGTAATAAATTTTTCTACTTTCATCCTTAACATACCAACCCTCATTATCCGTATCACAAATCTTATTGAATACTACTATTTCTTCTCTCGCTTGTATATGCGATCGGACGCAACCAAAACTAGGAGACTTCATCCAGATCCCTCTTTCATTAGAAATGGCTTTTTCTTCGGCATCTGCAAATCTTTTAAGTTCTGATTTTTCAACTAAAAATTTAGAAGCCATTCCTAATTCCACTATCTTTAAATTGAGGTACTCTGCAGAATAGAGTCTCACCAAAGAACGATCATATTTGTCTTTTCCTAAATTTTCTATTTCCAAGCTCTTATTTTGAAATGTTCTTAGATAATCTTTAGATAAATCTTCTCCAACAATGCCTTTTTCAGGGGCGTTAATGTTTGCAAGCCTGAAAGTTCTTCCATCTTCAGATTCAAAAGTGTCTCCATCTATCACCCTACTAAGTATTACGGTCTCCATCATTTTATTATCTGAAGATAAAGAGAAGAAGTAAATAGAATTCGCAATTAATAAGGTAATAAGGGAAGCTAGAATAAGGGCAAATTTTCTATTCAAGCTTTATTACCTCTTTTTCGACTTTGATGGATTCTAAGAAAATCCTAAGATTTTTCCTATCAATTTCTAAAGTGGCTGTATTTATATTTGGATGAAATCCTGTCTTCTCTGCATCATAGACTTCCTGATCTATTATTAAACTAGTCTTTTTAGAATAAATTATGCCAAATATTGACACACTCCCAGGGGTTAAATTGAGCTCATCTTTTAGCTCTTCTGGAGAGCTAAACTTTAGTTTCTTTATATGGAGGTGCTTCTCTAGAAGTTTAACATCTAGCCTCTTTTCTGCAGGCAGACAAACTAAATAGAATCTTCCATTCTTATCTTTTAGGAATAAATTCTTAGTATGTAAATAAGAATACTCTTTTATTACCTCTTTCGACTCTGCTACTGTAAATACTGCTGGATGAGTATGCTCCTTGTAAATTATACCCTTTTCCTTTAGATAGAGCTTTAAATTTTGATCCATTACATAAAATTATCGATCGCATTAATATATTTTTAGATGAGCCTAAAGTATTGAAAAATCAAGAGTTTTATGAAAGTCTTCGCGAAAATTTATAAACTGGGTTAGAATTCAGATGTTATGGAAAGATATGACTTTATAATAATCGGTGCAGGGGTGACAGGGCTTTCTGCTGCTATGTACGGCGCACGACTGGGGCTTAAAACGCTCTGCCTAGGGACGACTTCTAGTTCTGAATTGCCAGTAGGAGGGGTGATAACCACTACAGACATTGTGGAGAATTATCCCGGATTTATAAAAGTAAGTGGGGTGGAATTGGCAGAAGCTATTGAAAAACATGCTAGATCTTATGACTTAGTTACAATAAAACAGGAGAAAGTTATAGATGTTCAGAAAACCGAAGAGGAATTTACTGTTAAAACATCTGACTCTGAATACAAAGGGAGAACTATTTTATTTGCCATGGGGACTAAATGGAAAAAATTGGAAGTGCCTGGAAGCAAGGAATTCGAAAATAAGGGAGTGGCTTATTGTGCCCTATGCGATGCGCCTTTATTTAAAAATAAAGTGGTTGCAGTCATCGGTGGATCAGACTCTGCGGCTAAAGATGCTCTTGTTCTAGCCGAACATGCAGCGAAGGTTTATATTATTTACCGAAAAGAGAAAATAAGAGCTGAGCCTATTAATCTTAAAAGAATAGAAGCAAATAAAAAAATCGAGATTATTAATAATGCGAATGTTATAGAAATAAAAGGTGATCGATTTGTTAGTTCCGTTATTCTAGATAGAGATTATAATGGGTGTAAAGAGCTTCCATTGAATGGGGTTTTTGTTGCTATAGGCCATATTGTTTTGTCCGACCTTGCTGAAAAATTAGGAGTTAAATTGAACGAAAAGAAAGAAATCACTCTAGATCACAAGACATCCGAAACAAATCTCCCTGGAGTATTTGCTGCAGGAGATGTGGCAGATAAACCTTTCAAACAGGCAATTACGGGGGTTGCAGAAGGCTGCACTGCAGCTTATTCTGCTTTTGAATTCATCAATAAAAGAAGCATTGTGCCTGCTTAATTCCTAAATCGACAAACTTATAAATGTCTCCTAGCTCGTATTATTGTAGACGAGCCAGCGCGCTAGTCCTGCGCTATTCACAAACGGACTTCATGGTGGGCTTAAAGGAGCAAGTGATTTTAAGTCTTACAAGTCTTTTGCCGGACGTTGAGGCTTTGTCTTGTTCGATCTTGCTCCTGCCAAATGGGTCAGACCTTGATCGGAGCAGCCCTAAACAGGATGTTAGGTGCTTACAAGGTAGCAGAGCTGAGGAAGGTAAAAGGCAGCTTGTATGATAAGAATGAGCAAGCTCCCCGTCTACACGAAATATATAAAAAGCTTTTTTTGCTCTACAAGATATGAATAAAAGAGGACAAATATTTCTTGCGGCCGCCCTTATCCTAATAATTCTATTAATGAGCTTTGGAGTAATCTATAACTCTGCTAACGCTCCTAAAGGAAATTCCCGAGTTGGCAATCTTGCCAAAGAAATAAAATACGAAGCTCTCAGGACTATAGACTATGGCGTCAAAGAAGGAAAAAATTTTGAACAGATTTCTCCATTATTAAATTCAGTCATATCTAATTACTCCAGTTTGAACTCTGACCTTCTTATTTTTGGATGGTTCTATTCTCCTTCTGAGGGCAAAGAGTCCCAATTTTTCTATGAGAAAGGAGCCAGCGCGACTGTTCCTACTGAGTTAAATGTTACAAAAAGTTCTGATTCAAAATATTTGATGATAAAATGGAATGAAGATTATAGAAACATTTATTATAACCTAAGTCTGAATGATAAAGTATACAACTTCAATGTTTTGATAGAAAGAGGTGAGAAAAATGAGAAAGTTATCGCAGCAGAATAAAAAAGGCTTAAGTGAAATGGTAAGTTACATTCTCTTGATAGTGGGGGCCTTGGGCCTAAGCGTTCTTGTTTTTAACTATTTGAAGGACTTTACTCCTAAAGGGCAGACAGAATGTGATGATGAAGTGAGCTTGTCTATAAGGGAGTACTCATGTGATGTTACTCAAAAGAAGCTAACCTTGGAACTTTATAATAACGGCAAGTTCAACATTCCTGATTTTTATGTTAAAATAGGGCTAAATGCGAGCAAGATTAGATATCCTCTAAATGATATCTCTGGAGGTATAGCATTTAAACCTGGTCAGAGGTATACCTTTACTGCTAACTCTCAAGATCTAGAGTTATTAAAAAATAAATATGGATTGGATTTATTTTCGCCAGGCAAAGATTATGTGGTAGAAATTCAGCCAGTAATTGCTGATAGAAAAAGCAAGAATTGGGCGGTTTGCGAGAATGCAGTAATATCTCAACAGATCGATTGCGGGTCTGGAGGGGGAGGGGGAGCAGGCGGAATTGCTCCGGGCCCTTGATTAGTCTGACCTTATAATTAACAGCAATAATCTATAAATAATAACTTATTGAGACATATCTATGAAATTTGCCCACATGGGCGATTGCCATCTCGGAGGGTGGCGACAGCCAGAGTTGCGAGAATTAAACTTTAAAAGTTTTCAATTAGCTGTAGAAAAGTGCTTAAAAGAAAGAGTTGAGTTTATATTAATCAGCGGAGACTTGTTAGATTCCGCTTATCCCTCTATTGAAACTTTAAAAGAAGCTTTTAATGAGTTTAGAAAGATAAAAGAAGCAAATATTCCAGTTTTCCTTATTGCTGGAAGTCATGATTATTCTGTCTCAGGTAAAACTTTTTTAGAAGTTCTAGAAAAGGCCGGTTTCTGCAAAAATGTTTCTTTATTTGAAGAGAGAAATGGAAAAATATTTTTACATCCAACCATATTTAGAAATGTGGCCTTATATGGTTATCCGGGGAAAAAGTCTGGTTTAGAAGTCGAAGATATTGAGAGGATAAAAATACATGACTCCCCTGGCCTATTTAAGATACTCATGTTACATACTACCCTAAGGGACGCAATTGGCAACCTCCCCATTAAAGCAGTAGATCATACTGCTTTACCGTCCGTAGATTACCTTGCCCTCTCTCATCTTCATATTAAATATAACCGAGAGCGAAGAGTTTATTCGGGCCCTATATTCCCCAATAGTTTATCTGAATTAGAGGAGTTGCAAGGTGGATCTTTCTATATATTTGACAATGGGAAATTAAGGAGGGAAGAATTGAAGATAAAAGAGATAGTTGTTTTTAAAATAGAAATCGAAAATGCTTTTGACGCCGCAGATAAAATAATATCTGAAATGGAAAAAGGATTCATTAAAGATAAAGTTGTAATGCTTAAGATAGGAGGCGTACTTAAAAAAGGCAAGATTGGGGATATAAAATTTAGTAAAATTGAAGATTACATTAAGAAAAAAGAAGCTTTCGTCTTACTAAAAAGCACTAGTAGAATTTATGTGACTGGTCCAGAAATGAAGATAGACTATATAGATTCGGCAAACTTAGAGGAGGAGATAATGAAGAGATTTGAAGAGAAAAATCCTAATAAAAATAATGAAATAATCCCTTCTTTAATAAGAGCTTTACAGCCTGAAAAATTAGAAGATGAGAAGTCGCTCACATTTGGAGATAGAATATTTTCGGAAGTGAAAAAGATCTTTCAATTATGAAACTAATCAAAATAAGCCTAAAAAACATTCGGAGCTATGAAATACAAGAAATCTCTTTTCCAGAAGGGCCCATTCTTCTAGCTGGAGATATAGGCTCAGGTAAAACCTCTATTTTGCTAGCCATAGAATACGCCCTTTTCGGCTTGCAACCTGGCCAAACTGGAGCAGCCCTGCTGAGAAATGAATGTGCTTATGGAGAAGTTATCTTAGAAATGGAAATAGGGGGTAAAAACATAGTCATAGAGAGGAGGTTGAAAAGAAGTCAAAAATCAGTTGTAAATGATTATGCAAGTATGGCTATAGATGGTATAAAGAAGGAATATTCAATTACTGAACTGAAGACAAAAGTCCTTAATCTGATTGGATACCCTTCAGAATTTATTAAAAAAAATAATCTCCTCTACAGATACACAGTTTATACTCCTCAGGAACAGATGAAATTTATCATCTTGGAAGATCCTGAGACTAGACTCAACGTCCTACGACATGTATTTGGAGTTGATAAATATAAGATAATAAGAGAAAATCTTGCCATAGTACTAAACAAACTTAAAGAAGAGGCTAAAATTCTTCAGGGAGAGGTTAAAGATATAGAACTCGACAAACAAAGGATAGAAAATGAACTAACTTTACTGGGACAACTCAATAGTAAGATTGAGGAAAGAGAAGAAAATCTGAAAGATAAAAAGAGGATAAAGGGTGAAATAGAAAAATCTTTAGAGGACATAGGAAGAGAGATCAAAGGTCGAGATAGGTTAGAGACTGAACTGGAAAAATCTAAGGTCATGATTGCTAATAAGGAAGAGAGCTTATTCGAACTGGGAAGAGAGTTGGAGGAATTGAAAAAAGGTCAAAAAGAAGAGGAGAGGTTTTCTGAAGAAGATTTTAGAAATACTTTGGAAGCTATACTAAAAAAGAGGATTGAACTAGACAAAATAAATTTTCGCCAGATAGAACTTGCGGGACAGTTTAATAATCTGGAAAAGTTTTTAATAGATTCGGCAAATAAAAAAGAGAGGTTTTTTAGCATAAATATCTGCCCAACTTGTCTCCAAGACGTGCCTTCTGCCCATAAGCATAATATTTTAAATGAAACAGAGGGCAAAATAGTCAAAATAAAAAGAGAGTTGGAGGAATTGAAAAAAGAAAGGGAGGAATTAGCAGCAAGCCATGAAAAAGAAAAACTTGATATTATTCAGTTAGAGGAAAGAAAATTAAAACTAGAAGTAATACGATCCAGACAGGCTTTATACTCCAAAAATAAAGTTAGATTGACTGAACTGGAAAAAATTAAGAGGTCTTTAGAAAAAGACCATCTCATGTTACATAAACATATAGAGACTATTAAACAAGATTTGCTACAATACTTTAAATTCGAGAAAGGGTATAAACTAAAGAAGGAAGAATTGGATATTGCAATAAATAATGAGAAAAATGCAGAAGTCTCCCTGGCAGAGCTCAAAAAAGAAATTGAATTAAAAGCTAAAGAGATATATAATCTTCAAGAAAGGCTAGTCCTGAGAGAAGAATCTGCTAAAAAATGGAATAAGATATTAGAAATAAATGACTGGCTCTCAAATTATTTCTTATCCTTGATAGATTTCACTGAGAGGAATGTTATGATGAAATTAAGAAATGAATTCTCAGAGCTATTCAGAAAATGGTTTACTATACTGGGAGGGGAAAGCTTTGAAGCGAGACTTGATGAGAATTTTACCCCGATAATAGTCCAAGGAGGGATAGAAATGGATTACTCCTTTTTATCTGGAGGAGAAAGGACTGCTGTAGCATTAGCCTATAGACTTGCTTTGAATCAGACTATCAATTCAGTACTTAGCCAGGTCAAGACACGGGACTTAGTCATCTTAGATGAACCTACTGAGGGATTTTCTGAAGCTCAAATCGATAAAATGAAAGAGGTCTTTGATGAAATGAACGTCAAACAAATAATTATAGTTAGTCATGAGCCTAAGATAGAAAACTTTGTAGAAAATGTAATAAGACTGAGAAAAGAAGATAATACCTCTTCTATTGTGGGCCTATCCGAAACTTTTCTTTAGATAGAGTAGTTATATTTTTAAAGAAATAATAACTACAGATATTATGCAAAAAGAGGCAATTTTAGTTATATTTCTAGGAATATTCATTTTATTAATGAGCAACGTGGATGCTGCATTTACTTATTATAACTCTACTGTGCAAAAAGATTACTATGGTGGAGACCACATAAGCGGAGCAATAAACATTTCTTTTGCGAATGAACCTGCTAATTCTATAATTAAGAGCAACTTTGGGGGCAACATTACTTTAATTGATTGGATCAACAATAATTCACTCTCATATGATATAGATTATACTTGTTCAACTAATAATTGTAAAGAAGACTATATAGAAGGTCCAAGAAATGACTCTCTCCCCCTTAAAGCAAATGAGACAAAAGTAATTGGATTAAAAATAGTGGGAAGAAGTATTAATATTGAAGATTTCAATTTAAGAGTACAAAGTCAAGCCCTCCCTACTTGTGACTCCCCGCTAACAATAAAGATAGCTGGTAAAGAAGATTACATTATACAAAGCAAAGGATATACTTCAACCCCTTGTGGGGCACCCATTTTTGGATGTTTCAACAATCGAAGTACGGGGGTGGCAGCACAGATAAGAAGCAGACCCTATTGTGCCAATATAACTTTGCCTCCTGCTCCCGCCTTTGAAGTCGGCGCTGTTGTAAGTGGAGCAGGCCAGGGTAGCCTTACCATGTGGCTGTATAACAAAGGGAAAGAGTTTGTTGGAAAATGCGATTTGCCTGTTCCCTCACAGCCGACTTCTCAAGTCAAATGTATAATAAATCACACCAGTGCTTACCAGGAAAATTACCATGTTTGCATTTCAGATGAAACAGACAGCGGAGCATACAGCATAAAATTAGAAACGGCAGGGCCGAATTGTGGATCAAATGGTATAGATTCTGATGAGTATGTTGCAGACTACGAAATTTATGGCCGCCCCATGCAATTTAGATCAGCAGACATTTCCATAAATCAGACTTTATTTGATACTATAGGGACATATGAGACCTTATCCGGGTATTTGCAGAATTACCTTTTAGATATCTACAAAGGCAATTGTACCCAAGGCTGTTTCCTGCCTTTTGAGATTGAATCTAAAATCTTCCAGAATCTGACTTTATCTAATAACTTAGTAAGATATTCTTCAGATGTTGGGAGTTTTTCAACTGGAGAGGTATATTTACTCGATAAACAAGCAGCTAAGATCAATATGATCTCAAAAATATTGAGCCTAGACAAATTGAGATTTTTTATCCCCACTAATTCTAAAGAAAAGAACTTTATTTTATATATAAGTAATCGTGAGATTCTAAGAAAAACTGATCTCAACATAACTCCTAGCTTTGATTTTGATATCTCTCCAAAAAGAATAGTTATAGCCCAAGAGACGGAGCTAAAGATTATCGCAAGAACCAACATAACTTCTTCTTCTTGGAAATTTTTAGGAGAGGCTGAAAATCAAGTTACGGACTATAAAATAAAAAAGACGTTCTATGATGAAGGTAAATTTGAAATAGAAGTCAAAGCAATTAATAAGTCTGGAGCTGTGGCTAAGAAAAAATTTGAAATCGAAGTTGGAGATGCAAGGTCATCTGCAAACCATCTAATCGAGATTTATCAGGAGGACATAAACCAGATTTATTCAAATATGAGATCCTATCCTCCTTGGATTGCTTCTCAAGTTGAAAAGAAGGCTCAATTAAACTTGACCAATCTGACTCTGTCTTTAATAAAGAAAAGACTAAATGAATCTGCGCCTGAAAATTATTCTGACATAGTCAGAGAAATATTAAATTTAGATTCTCCTGAATCGATTATTATTGGTAAATCCTGGCAGAATATTCCAGTGGATTTAGCTGCCTTAGAAATAGACACCTCCTACATAGAGAAGATTTCTAATAGATCGGTTTCTGATAAAGATGCCTTGAAAGGAGAGATATTGAAATGGATGAAAGATAATTACAACGGCAAAATGTCCTCGGATGTTATCTCTCTCAAAACCAAAAAACAGTCTTCGGTCCTTTTTACTACTTTCAATATTACTCTTTTATCTAAAAACAACTCCAATATAGAAAATTATTTCATTATAGATTATCCTCAAGAGGTCATTGTTTTCTCTAAAGATTATGGTCAGTTGAGGGTATTTTCTGAAGAAGGGGAAGGAGTGGCCATTCCACTACAAAGACTTAACACCTTAGAATTTATTATCTTGGAAGAAATTGAACCTACTGAATTAAAATCTTACATATCTCCAAATCTTGATGTAATTCGCCCTGTATTAGATGCTATAGAGGATGAAATAAACGGAAATCCTCGAAAATCAAAAGCCTTTTACTTGTACCTTTTAACCATAATTGGATTCTTTATTGTCTATATTATCTGTCAAGAGTGGTATAAAAGATATTATGAGTCTCATCTATTTGTAAATAAGGACGACTTATATAATATTATAACATTCATTCACAACTCTAGAATGGATGGAACTGAAGACCTGAAAGTAAAGAATAAATTAGAGGACTCTGGTTGGAGCAGGGAGCAAACTGCTTTTGCTTTCAAGAAAATAGATGGCAAGAGAACGGGGATGTTTGAAATACCCTTGTTCAGCTTCTTTGAGAAGAGAAAAGTGATCAATGAAATTAACAAGAGAAAACAATTAAATAAGCCTGAAGGGCCTGGCGCAAGATTTATTAAAAGGCCGTAACTAATTTTTAGATGTTAAAAATATTAAAGAGCTTCTCCAAGAGGATGTTGAGGGGCTTGTTTAGAAAAAGGGAAAGTATCAAAATAGGCTTTTATGGCCCGCCAAATGCCGGCAAGACTAGTTTAGCAAATAGAATCTGCAAGGACTGGACTGGTGAGGATATAGGATTAGTAAGCAAAGTCCCTCATGAAACTCGCCACGTTCAATTTAAAGAAAAAGTGGAAATAAAACATAAGGGTAAGACTCTCGTCCTCAAATTGATAGACACTCCAGGCATAGCCACTAAAATTGATTACGAAGAATTTCTTAAATTTGGGATAAAGAGAAATGAGGCTAAAAGAAGAGCTAAAGAAGCTACTCAAGGAATAATCGAATCTATCCAATGGTTAGATGATATGGATGCAGTGGTGATTGTATTAGATGCTTCTGAGAATCCTTACTCCCAAGTAAATATAACCATTATAGGAAATCTCGTTGCAAGAAAGATTCCAGTCCTTATTGTGGCTAATAAAATAGATTTGAAGAAGGCAGAAGTAGATAAAGTGGCCTCTGCTTTTCCAGACTATGAAATTGTAGGAATCTCCGCTAAAGAAGGCACTAACTTGGATGAATTTTATGAGGCGTTATTTAGATTAGCTAAAAAGATATAATCATGAAAAATAAAAAAGTAAAGGGGTTGAGTTTGCAGGTTATCCCATTTGCAGAAATAGAGAAACTAAGCATCTCTGAAAGGGTAAAGAAAATACTTGGATTAGTTTTAAACAACAAAATCGTTATTATCCATGGAAGACTCAGGGCTGAAGAGGAAGCACGCTTAATCGAAGATACTATGGCTTTAGTAGACCATGTAAAAAACTTTAGAGGTATAGAATTAGCAGTCATAGAGCCGGAACTTAGTGGGCGAGGAGTCATAACTAAGCTTAAACACGGTCTAGCTAAAAGGCTTGTTGGGGATAGTGAAGCTTTGACAGTGGTAGGACCTTCTTCCATCGTAAAGGAGATAAAGAGAGATCCTCGGAAAATTGAACTTCTATTAGGATAGAACTATACGTTTAACCGAACATTTTATAATCTAAATATTTATTAAGTAAGGCCCTGTTTTTAATTTATGCCTTACAAATGTATACATTGTTCTGAAATCTATGAAGATGGGTCTAAAGAGATCCTTACTGGTTGCAATAAATGTAAAAGTAAATTCTTTTTCTATATCAAAAAAGAGAAATTGCAAGAAATACTTGCAAATAAAAATAAGGCTCCTGAACTGAGTGCTGAGGAAAAAGATCAAATTGAGCAGGACGTTAGAGAAATGGTAGGTTTAGAAGAGGATAGCGAAACGCCAGTCTTCTTGGATTTTGAAAGTGTTAGGGTGATAAAGCCAGGCAAGTACCTATTAGACCTTACTAAATTATTCTCGATGAATAAGCTTAGGATATATCAATTAGAAGATGGGAAATATATTGTAGATTTAAGCAATAAGGGTGAAAGCGAATAAAAGCTATTTAAAGCCAAATTTCCTGATAATACCATGAAAGGTGACTTTTTTTCCATGTCTAAAAGAGAACTAAGCAGAGAAGAACTAATTATTTTAGAAAAAGCGGCTAAAGAGCTCAAGAAGATCTTAGAGAAGAGTATAAAGAAAAATAAAATCTCTGCTGAGATTTTTATTGGCGGTAGCTTAGCTAGGAGAACACTTGTCAAGAAAGATATTAATGATATCGATATATTTGTCAGATTCGATAGGAAGTATGAAAACCAGGATCTGTCTCGCCTATTATCCAAGATTGTTGGACAAATTAAAATCGAAGGACAAATTGATAAGATTCATGGAAGTAGGGACTATTTTAGGATCATGAGAGAGAACGTTTTATTTGAAATCATCCCAGTATTGAGAGTGAGGAATCCTAAAGACGCAAAAAATGTTACTGACTTAAGCTATTTTCATGTTAATTACATTAAAAATAAAATGAAAAAAGGAATAAATCCAAGAGAGATGGTTAAAGCAAAAGCATTTTGTAAAGCTGCGGGTGTTTATGGCGCAGAAAGCTATATTAGAGGGTTCTCAGGTTATGGATTAGAATGTTTAATCGTCAATTATAGATCGTTTGAAAAAATGTTAAAAGAATTAACTAAAGTCAAAGAAAGAATAATCCTGGATCCTGAAAGATTTTATAAAAATAAAGATCAAATAATCATGGAATTGAATGAGAATAAGCTCAAGAGCCCGATAGTTCTCATAGACCCCACTTGGAAGGAAAGGAATGTCTTAGCTGCCTTGAGCAAAGAGAGTTTTGAGAAATTTCAAGAATTTGCTAGGGCGTTCCTAAAAAATCCATCTTCTGAATTTTTTAATTTTAGAGAAAGAGATTCTTCTAAAGTAGTGGAAAAAGCTAAAAACAATAAGGGAGAATTTTGCGAGATCCTTCTAAACACTCCCAAACAAGTTGGAGATATCGCAGGCTCAAAACTAAAGAAGTTTTATAATATGTTGATTAAAGATGTCCTCCGAGAATTTAACATAATCGCTTCTGAATTTTATTACTCTAATAATGAACAAGCTTTTGTATGGATAGCGACCAAACCTAAGAAAGATTTAATTAAAGAAGGCCCCTTGTCAGAAATGAAAGAGCATGTAACTGAATTTAAGAAAAGACATCCTAAAGTATTTATTGATAAGGGACGTATTTATGCTCGGATAAGAACAAGTAAAAACCTCTCAGAATTTATAAAAAATTACAAGAGAAACTACAAGAAAAAGATCTCAGAAATGGATATAAGTAAAATAAAAATTAAAAGGGAGATAGATTTTAACAAATTATGAAGCACAATATCAAGGTTACCGCTTTATTGATAATTATGTTCTTAGTTTCTCAGATGATTGGGTTATTTGTAATAAACCAATATTCCCCTGAAATTAAAGAACAAAACTCTGTTAATGGCACTATAAAAAATTTTACCTCTTATAATTTACCCTATGGATATGATCCTCCTGAAAGCAACAGTCCTAGTGAAAATTGGAAGATTATTGCTGTCGCGATAGGCATTGCAGTGATTATAATGTTCTTACTTATGAAGATCGGGGCAGAGAGATTTATCCGCGCCTGGTTCTTTCTCGTAGTTATCATCGCAATGGGAATTGCATTTAATTCCCTATCTCCAAAAATGAGTCTGATGCCTTGGATAGCCTTAACAATCGCACTTCCCTTGGCTATATTTAAAGTCTACAAGAGGAACATTATTGTGCATAATTTGACTGAATTGATTATTTATCCAGGCATTGCAGCGATTATTGTGCCTCTTTTAAATATTAAAGGAATAATTATTCTCCTAATCATAATCTCGATATATGACATGTATGCAGTATGGCGCTCAGGATTTATGCAGAAAATGGCAAAATATCAGATGGAAAAGTTGAGGATATTCTCAGGTTTCTTTGTGCCTTATATCAATAAAGAACAAAGAAAATTAATTGAGAAAATGAAGAAGAGGGGCAAGAAAGATAGTCGCATAAAAGTAAACGTTGCCATCCTTGGAGGAGGAGATGTGGTTTTCCCAATTATTCTTGCAGGAATTATTCTGCAAAGTTGGGGATTGATTCCCGCTTTGATAATCTCTCTTGGAGCCACAGCCGCCTTAGCTTTATTATTTTATTTCTCAGAAAAAGGTAAGTTTTACCCTGCTATGCCTTTTATTAGTGCCGGTTGTTTCCTGGGCTTGGTTATCGCTTATTTCGTGAAGTAGGATGAAAGATCCGGCAATTCTTATAGAGATTAATTCTTATTTGTAGAAAAAGGATTCATTTCTTTGCTAATTCTCAGATTAGTTGTAACTGGATAATGAATACAATAGAAAGATTTAAATAGATCTATTTTTATCACTATATCATGATAATAAAGCCTGAACTTGTGAAGAAGATAAAAGAATATTTTAACTTGAATATTTATGAAACCAAGGTATGGCTCTCCCTTTTATCTAAGGGGGTTGCTTCAGCCCGAGAAGTGGCTGAAATATCTGGAGTCCCTAGAAGCAGAACCTATGATGTTCTAGAATCCCTTGAGAAGAGAGGATTTGCCATTGTCAAAGTTGGGAAGCCTGTCAAATATATCTCAGTAAAACCTACTGAAATAATTGAGAAAATGAAATCTAATACCATGCAAGATGCTAATGAGAGGGTAAAATCCCTTGCTTCCCTAAAGGAGACTCAAGAATATGTTGAACTTGAACAATTACACAATACCGGTGTTTCCCCTATAAAGTCCCAGGATATTGCGGGTTCTCTAAAGGGAAGATCGAATGTGCTATCTAAATTAAGAGACTTACTTGATAATTCAAAAGATGAAGTCTTGATATGCACCACTGTTTCCGACTTTGAGGATAAAGCAAGGATAATTGCTTCTGCTCTTGATAGATTGCATAAAAATAATGTAAAGTTAAAAGTTGCTCTCTCTGGAGAGCCTGAAAGAGTAAAGAAGATAAGCAATAAGTTTAATCTTAAGGCTAAGTATCTTGACTCTAATGCCCGATTCTTCATAGCAGATAAGAAAGAAGCTTTGTTTATCATTACCCCTGAAAGTTCTGAAGAAGAAATGGGTGTATGGTTTAATTCTCCCTTCTTTACCAATTCCATGTCGGGGATCTTAGAACACTCTATAAAAAATGCCTTGAATGCTAATGGAAATGGTAACGGAAAATAATTTTTTAAGAACAATTTTTATTTCAGTCTGATAGTCTCAAGATTTCTAGGCACAACAGTTTCAACGCGGTTTTGCTTGTAGATACTAGACGCAAGATCCAAGGATTTTGAAACTTCCCCGTGATTGATAATTATTTTTTTAGGTTTAGGATTCATTCGACTAATATATTGCATAAGCTCATTTCTTCCAGAATGTGCAGAAAGGCCGCTTAAAGTCTCAACCCTCATCTTTACACTTATTCTTTCATTATTGTAGTCTTTACTCATTATCACTTCCTTATTTCCTTCTTGTATCTGCCTTCCAAGAGACCCTATGGCCTGATAACATCCAAATACAATAAGATTATTTGGATTGTCAGCAAAATTCTTGAAATATTCCACAGAGGCTCCTCCTACTAACATTCCAGATGTCGCAATAACAATGCATGGGCCTCCCTCGATAACTTCTTTTCTTTCTAGTGGGCTCCCCACTCTCTTGAAAATCTCAGATGCAAAAGGATTATTATCTTGGAATATCTGAGCCTTAACCGATGCGCTTAAGAAATCAGGATAAGCTGTATGAATAGCATTAATGTCCCATACCATGCCATCTATATAAACAGGTATGGGCGGCAATTCTCCAATACGCACTGCTTCTTCAACCCTTAAGAGAGTTTCCTGTGCATGTCCTAACCCGAGTTCTGGCAAAAGAATTTTGCCTTTCTTTGCAATTACCTCTTTAGCCATCTCTATGAATTTTCTCTCAGTTTCTTGCCTGGGAGGTAAAACGTCGTCTTTGGAACCATATGTAGATTCCATTGTTAAAGTTTCTATTCTTGGAAAATGATTAACTGCTGGATCTAAAAGGCGAGTTTTTGCATATTTAGTATCTGCACCGTATACAAAATTGTGCAACCCATTACCTATATTGATATGCACTTGCGCGGAACCTAAAACGTGCCCGGCATTATAAAGAGTTATTCTGATATCTGGAGTGACATCAGTTACTTCGCCATAATTAAGAATAATCGAGTGCCTTACCATTTCTTTGATATCCTCTGCTCTATACAATGGTGAAGCTGCCTGTTTGTAAGCCACCCCTACAAAGTCTAGAGCTAAGAGCGCAGAAATATCTCTAGTAGGCTCAGTCATATATACTGGCCCCCTATATCCCATTTTATAAAGATAGGGTATTAATCCGCAGTGATCAAGATGTGCATGAGATAAAATGATTGCATCTATTGAATTTAAATCTCCTACTTCTGGAACATTTAAGTAGGGAAACTTTTCAGGATCATCCTCACCGATGGCAGGATTTATCCCGCAATCTAACAAGACCTTTGAATTGGGAGTATGCAATAAAAGACATGAACGTCCTACTTGGCGCCCGCCTCCTAAATAAGTTACTCTGGCCCATATATCTTTTTTTTCGGGATTCCATTCATTGTAAATTTTTTTTCCTATTTCATTGAGAAACTTTCTTCTATATGTATTATTTGCGTATAAAACGGACCTAATCTTTTCAGTTATCTTACTAGGTATAATTGGACTTCTTCTAACTGAAGGGGACCACATAGTAGCTTTCTTTATGTCGTTTAATATTGACCCTTGTTTTCCAATTACTAGCCCTGGCTTCTTTGCTTCAACAATTAAAGAACTTCTTTGAACATCAAATATAATATTTGTGATTTCCGCTTCCTCTGGGACTAACGCTCGAATAGTCTTTTCTGTGTCTATTTCAGAAGCGAGGATAGTCTTCTCAGCCCTAAGCTCAATCCTTTTCTTTACTTTATCAACTACTTCTTTTACTTTTGCCTCGCCAGTTTTAAAAAATTCCTTATCTTCTGTGTAAAGAATTATATTGGCGCCCTCGAATTCCGCGTCACTTATGACTCTTGGTAATTCGTCCTTAATACTTTTTAAAATGTCACCCATTGCTCATTAAAATTTATTTATATTCTGCAACAATCTCTTCGGAGACCACATGCTTAATACCGTCTTTAGTAATAGTAAATACATCTATTCCATTTCCAGAAGCAACATCTCTCTCCATAGCTGCCTTAATGCAATCCTTTCCTAAATCTACTGCATCTTTAACACTTATATCTTTCTTATGCTGTCTTTCTAAAAGGCCTAAAATGTAAGGCATCCCTGAAGAAACATTTGCACTAAAATCGCTTATCTCTTCTACATCTCCATCTGGCAAAATAGAGTATAATTCAAAAGTGCCGTCATCGTTAAATCCCCCCATCAATGATCCAACTATACTAGTAATCATGCTAGGTGTTCTAATATTCTTGAAAGTCATCATTCCAAGTAAATGCGCTGCTTCTCTTACAGTAGGTCTTGAACGAGTTTTGAGTTCTTTCAATCTCAACTCTGCTGAAAGAAGTTTTCTCGTTAGTTCAATATCTGAAGCTATGCCAGTGCCTGCTATAAGTAGATAATCATTTACTTGCACAACTTTTTTTGCTTTACGGGAGTAAACAATTTGGCCACCCAATGTACTTCTTCGATCCCCTGCCATGACTATTCCGTCTTTACAAACTATGCCCGCTATACTCGTTCCCGAATGCAATATATGTTTAGAGATGTCGTTATTTTGTAGATTCATAAGAATTTAGAACCTCGTATGAGAAAATATGGGCACAACTACTATTTAAGTCTTACGGTAGTTAATTTTAAAAGAGAAGAATAAAATTCTAAAAAGATTTAAAAGTAGTTAAGAGCTCGTTTATTCAAGGGCAAGTAGCTCAGTGGGAGAGCACACGACTGAAGCTCGTGGTGTCGGGGGTTCGATTCCCTCCTTGCCCATCAAATCTGAATAGAAAATAATCTGAGAAAAGAGGATAAGATTTATAAAACCCTTTGATGTAGGATTATGATGGTGAAAAAAGAGGAGAGAAATAGAAATAATTCTATAGATAATAGTTCTGGAATTACTGCTTTGAATTTTGGAGTCATGGGCGTTTTGCTTTCTTTACTTATTCCCTTATTTGGAATTATACTTGGAGTATTGGGAGTGATCTTTGGATACCGACAAAAGGATACTAATAATAACTCTTGGGCCAAGTGGGGAATAGGATTATCTCTTCTAAGTTTGGCTCTTGGGATATTTCTCTTTGTCTGGGTCAAATTAAATCCTGTGCCTCTCGTATAAAATGAATAATCGACGTGCAGCAATTGAACTTTCTATGGGGACTATTGTAATAATCGTATTAGGAGTGACCATGCTTATTTTAGGAATGGTTTTGGTAAGGGCGGTGATGTGCAGTGCGATAGGACTAACAGAAGAAACAGGAAAGAAAGCTTCTGCTGAACTGGAAAAATATTTCGAAGAAAGAGGAGAAGAAGTAGTCTGTATTGGAGAAAGTGGAGAGGCTTCTGTAATTCCTGGTGGGAGAAATTATATTTGGTGCAGTTTTGATGCGCCCGAAGAAGCGGAGTATACTATTACTCTCAAAGATTACTCTCCCACAACAAGCACATTATCAAAAAATGCAATAAAAAGTTGGATAATAAAATCAGAGGGTAGATGGACTATCTCTCCAGGAGATAAAAAAGCAAAGGCCCCTATTATCTTTAACATTCCTAAGAATGCTCCTGAAGGGGGCTTAGGATTAACTTTGGAGGTAAAGAGAAAATTAAAAGGATCTGGACAGACTGAAGTCATTCTGTCGCCTGAAGTTTATCTGAAGGTTACTCGAGTTGGTTTCGTCAGATCCGCAATTTGTTAAACAATCATGAGTCAATATTTAGATTTCGTAGACACTAACTATAAACCTACTAAGGCAGATTTAGTTTGCCTATTTCGGTTTGAACCCAGAAAGGGAGTAAGTATGAAAGAGGCGATCGGTAGAATCGCTGCTGAATCTAGCAATGGCACTTGGACTGAACTGCAAACCTTAAGAGAGCATATAAGAAAAATAAGAGCGAGAGCATTTTCAATAAAGGGAGAATTTGTTAAAATCGCATATCCTTGGCAGTTATTTGAACTTGGAAGCATGCCTCAAGTTTATTCCGCTATTGTGGGGAATATTTTCGGTATGAAAGCAGTAGAGGGCCTCAGATTAGAAGATATAGAATTCCCAAAGATAATGGTGAAAAGTTTTAGGGGGCCGCAGTTTGGGATACCTGGAGTGAGAAAATTCATGAAAGTCCCTAAAAGACCTCTAACTGCTACTGTCCCAAAGCCAAAAGTTGGAATGACAACCGAAGAGCATGCAAAAGTAGGTTATGATGCTTGGAGGGGAGGGGTAGACTTCTTGAAAGACGACGAGAATTTAACAGACCAGGTGTTTAATAGATTCTCGGCAAGAGCTAAATTATGTGCTAAAATGAGGGACAAAGCAGAGAAAGAAACTGGTGAAATTAAAGATTATTTCATCAATATAACTGCGGAAACAAATGAGATGGTTCGAAGAGCTAAGATTGCACAGAACTATGGATTCAAATATGTAATGGTGGATATAGTTACTGCGGGCTGGTCGGGATTACAAACTATTAGAGAACATTGTCAAGATTCAAAGCAGGCTATTCATGCCCATAGGGCAATGCATGCTACATTTACTAGAAATCCTAAGCATGGATTATCCATGCTCGCTTTGGCTAAATGCGCCAGATTGGTTGGAGTTGATAATATCCATATAGGCACTGCAGTGGGGAAATTAGTTTCTCCGAAGCAAGAAGTCATTGCCCTTGAAAGAGAAATAGAAGACCAACAAATTGAAGAAAATCTAAAACAGAAAGTGCTACAGCAGAATTGGCATGGGATTAAGCCAGTGTTTGCTTGCAGCTCTGGAGGATTACATCCTGGATTGATTCCTTACGTTATGAATATGTTAGGCAACGAATCTATGGTTCAACTCGGCGGAGGAATTCATGGACATCCTGGCAGCACTTATGGCGGCGCAAAGGCCTTAAGGCAGGCGATTGACGCAACAATGAATAAAGAAAGCCTTGAGAGTGCTGCAAAGAGAAGCGAGAATAAAGAGCTTAAAGTCGCTTTGAGTCATTTTGGATACGAAAGGCCAGTATAAGCTAAGGATTAAAAACAAGCTTTTCTTTTTAAAATAATGCTGAATATATCTAATAATTATCGTAAATTTCGATGGTTTTTTACTTCATCAGACAAACTAGTAGTAGGCGGGAAGAGTTCGCAACAAAACGAGGATTTACTTAAAGAAATAAAATCTTTAAATAAAACCCTAATTGTGATGCATACTGAGGATCCGGGTAGCCCTTTTACAATTATCTTAGCCGATGTTGAAAAGATTACCAAGTCTGATTTAGAAGAGTGTGCTGTTTTTACTGCTTGTTTTAGCAAAGCTTGGAAATTAGGAAAAAAAGAGGCAGAGGTACACATATTTCAGACCTCGGATCTTTATAAAACAAAAAATATGAAAGAGGGGACTTGGGGCGTTATTGGGAATATAAAAAAGATTAGAGTAAATCTTCGACTTATACTAGTTAGGCAGGAAGGAATATTAAGGGCAGTATCTGAAAAGACTGCGCGCTCGATTAAGGAAAAGAAAGTGAGACTTGCTCCTGGAAAGATTGATAAAGATAAATTGGCGTTTCATATCAAATCTGCCTGTGGGATAGAATTCGATCAGCAAGAATTACTTTCTGCAATTCCCTCGGGAGGTTTTAAGATATTAAGATGAGTATGATCAAATTTCAAATAGGAAAGAATGGAATAACTGAAGGAGTTATAGAGTCTCTTGTTTTAGCTTTTAAGAATCATAAGCAAGTTAGAATTACTGCTTTGAAATCCGCCGGGAGAGATAATCTTACCGAGATGGCGAATGAAATTATAAGGAGATTACAGGGAAAAACTGAATTTGTATACAGTTTTAGGATTCTAGGATTCACTATAATCCTTAACAAGGCCAAAAGAGTTGATAAGTAAGATTTATAAGGCCACTATTTTAATTAATTTTACAAATGACAGATATAAGAAGTATTCAAGCAGGCAAGTTTAATAAACTTCTAGCTGATGCTCTAAAGGATTCTGGAGACTTCCCTAAACCAGAATGGGTCGATTTTGTAAAAACAAGTTCGCACGTACAAAGGCCTACTTCTGATGATGATTTTTGGTATAAGAGAACTGCCAGTATTTTAAGACAGATTTATATAAGGGAATTAGTAGGGGTCCAAAGACTAAGAACTAGATATGGTGGACGAAAGGATAGGGGTGCGAAACCTGCACGTTTCGTTAAATCCGGTGGCAAGATAATTAGAAAAATACTGCAACAAACTGACGAATCAGGATTAACTGAAAAAGTTACGGGTAAGCAGCCGGGTCGCAGACTCACCGCTAAAGGCAAGGCCTTCTTGGAGAATTTAATAAAATGACTAGAGAATATCAGAAAAAAATTCAATTGGCAATTTATGAAAGGCAGACAAAATGGGCTCCTTTTTGGGCAGTCTTAAGAAAATTTGGTAAAGGTAAGAAAGTGCATCCTTCTCAAATGACTGCCAACAGAAGACATTGGAGAAGAACTAAATTGAAGCTTAAACCGAGAAAAGCTAATAAAACCCACCTAGGATAAAATGGCCGAAAATCAAAATCTTACACGAGAATATGTTATCCCCTTAAGAAGGGTGTGGATAAGGGCCCCTGAATACAAAAGATCGGGCAAAGCAGTTAAAGCAATAAAGCAGTTTATAGCAAAACATATGAAAGTTGCAGATCGCGACTTAGATAAAGTCAAACTTGATGTTTATTTCAACAATGAGGTGTGGTTTAAGGGGCGAACAAATCCTCCGGCTAAGGTCAAGGTTAGAGCCGTAAAAGAAGGAGGAATTGTGAGAGTGACATTTGCCGAGACTCCAAAATATGTTGAATTCTTGAAGAAGAAGCATGAAAAATTCAGAAAGAAAGAGGAAAAGAAAGAAGTTCCTGCGCAATCTAAAGAAAGCGAAAGGAAAGAAGAACCTAAGACAGAAGAGCAGAAAAAGGATGAAGCCGAAAAAGAAAAATCTGTAGAACAGCAGAATATTCAACAAGCTGAACAGCAGGCAAAGGCTGAAAAGCATTTAACCAAAGTTAAAGAGCCAAAGATCCAGAGAATGGCCTTGAAGAAATAATCATCAAGATTTATTAATTAAGTTTTTTCTTATATATCATGGAATTAGAATTATTAAGAAAAGAAATCAAATCTCTTGTCAATCCCCTTAAGGCAGAAATCCTTCAGAGATTCTTTAAAACTGGAAAAGGAGAGTATGGAGAGGGAGATGTTTTCTTAGGACTCACAGTTCCAGAATGCAGAAAAATAGCCGTTAAATACGAGGCATTATCTCTGAGAGAGATTGGATCTGTGCTGAATTCTAAAATCCACGAAGAAAGGTTGATTGCTCTTCTTATCTTAGTTCATAACTACCAAAATCATCCCCTAAAGAAAGAAGCGATATTCAGATTTTACCTTAACAATACAAAATTTATCAATAATTGGGACTTAGTAGACCTCTCCGCCCACAAAATCCTGGGAAATCATTTGATCGATAAGGATAAATTAATTCTGCTCAACTTAGCTAAATCAAATAATATGTGGGAAAGGAGAATCTCAATTATCTCCACATATTATTTTATTAAAAATAATAAATTTGAATATTCTCTAAAGATTGCTGAAATCCTGATAAATGACCCTCACGACTTAATTCATAAGGCAGTAGGGTGGATGTTAAGAGAGATCGGCAATCGCGATCTTGAGATGGAACAAAGATTTTTGAAAAAACATTATCTGAATATGCCTAGAACAATGTTGAGATATGCCATTGAAAGATTTCCGGAAAATTTAAGACAGAAATATCTTAAGGGGGCAATATAAGAAATGAATGGTAAGATAAAAGATAATAACGAAATCATTAAGGTTGCTGAGAAATTAAAAAAAAGTGGCAAGATGATTATAACCACTAATGGATGCTTTGACATACTCCATTATGCGCATGTAAGGCTCTTAGAAAAAGCAAAAAAAGAAGGAGATATCTTGATAATATTATTAAACTCTGATTATTCTATTAAAAAGGTCAAGGGTTTACACCGGCCTATTATTCTTGAAAAAGAAAGAGCAGAAATGCTTGCCGCCTTGGAATGTACAGATTATATTACTATTTTTGATGAAGACAATCCCTTAAAGATCCTCAAAGAAATAAAACCTCATATACATGTGAAGGGAGGAAGTTTCATTTTAGAAAAGGTTAAAGAAGAAAAAGATCTTTTAGAATCTTGGGGTGGAGAATTCAAAAGCTTTGATTTAGAAGAAGGTTTTTCCACTACTAGTATAATTGATAAAATAACTAATACATATGGCAATAAAAATTAGTCTGGATAAGATAAGGAAAGAGCGGCCAATTAAAGACCTCTTGAAATTTGGAATAATAAACATCGACAAGCCTTCGGGCCCTACTTCTTTTCAAGTATCTCAATTTATTAAAGATGCTCTAAGATCAAATAAAACCTCTCACTTTGGAACTTTAGATCCTACTGTTTCAGGAGTATTGCCAATCGGATTGGGGAGAGCATGCCGGTTAAATGATTATTTTATGCATCGCGACAAGACTTATGTGGGGGTAATAAGATTACATAAAGAGGTTCCAGATTCTGAATTTAAAAGAGTAATGGAAAAATTTCTAGGAAAAATAAAACAGACTCCTCCTGTGCGATCTAGCGTAAAGAGGGCTGAAAGAATCAGGGAAATAAAAGTCTTTAAGATCCTTGAAAGAAATGGGAAAGACCTGCTATTTGAAACAGAAGTTGAAGCGGGCACCTATATAAGAAAACTATGTGATGATATGGGCAAGGAGATCGGGGGAGCCCACATGCTAGAACTCAGAAGAACAAAAGCAGGAATGTTTATGGAGAAACAAAGTATAAATTTATACGATTTTGAAAAAGCAGTACAATCGTATAAAAATGGCCAGGAGGATGAACTAAGGGCGATGATTATCCCCGCTGAAGTAGTTTGTGAAGTAATACCTGTTATTCAGATTAGAAGCGAGGTTGTTACCAGGATCCTTTCTGGAAGCCCCATTTTCTCTTCATTCCTTAAGAATATTAAAGATATCCACAAATTAAAAGAGGGGGAAAAAATATGCATCTTTAGCGAAGAGAAGTTTATAGGCTGTTATGAGTTTATAGGGGGAGAAGATATTGTAGCCAGGCCCGAATTTGTTTTTAATTGACGATTATAGCGAGAGAAATTAATTTAGGTATTGTTTTCTAATTTCTCTCGAATATAGTATCCGTGTCTGAATATTCGAATCCGATACTATTGCTAAAGAATTTAAACCTTAAAAATCTATAAATATTATGAGAGAGTTCATATATTATTCAAGAACAGCTCCAACTGCTGGAAATTTTGTTAATGAAGCGGATCCCTATTCTTCCGGAAGATTGGACATTCCATTACATGCCGTAATTGCAGTTTTCTTTTTGAGCCATAAAATCCGAGAAGATGCTCGATTACATCTTTGTTTTGCAGGGGCCCCTGATCCTCCAAAGCACTTAGAGTTGCACCCTGTAACTGAAGGAAAAACAGGAGTAGACAAAATTTATTTGAATAAGAAAAATGTGGCCGGAATTATAAAAAAGATGCTTTACAAGCATAGAGAAGGGGAAAAAAGAGAAGTTTTTCCAGGATTTTGGATTGAGAAAAAGGGTTTCTTAGAATTAGTAAATAATTTATTGAAACAAAAAAGGAATTTGTACATTTTAGACCCAGATGGAGAAGATATAAGAAAAGTGGACATTAAAGAAGACCCTATATTCATATTGGGAGACCATAGGGGGCTGCCATTAAAAGAACTTAAAAGATTAAAGAAAACCTGTACCCCTGTTTCAATTGGTCCTAAGACTTATTTTGCCACGCACACAATTGCAATTGTACATAATGAGCTAGATCGAAGAGAAGCAAATATGTAATTATAAACATATTACAACAATCTTTAAAAGCTGAAGATTTCCTAAAAAGATATGGCAAAAGGAGTATCAATAAAATTCAAGTCTTATGAAGAGACGGTTCCAAAATTATTAGACCTTATTAAATTTGATAAAGAAATTAAGAAGCATGAAAAAATAATTCTTAAACCTTATCTAAGCGATGAAAGTGAAGACAACACCCCCATTCAATTTGTAGAGGAAGTTCTCAGATACTGTATGAATAATAAAAGCAATAATGCAGAGGTCTTTATTGCGGAGGGTGCAGATGGCGTAGATACCCTAGATTTATTTGAAGAAGGAGGATATAAGAAACTGGCCGAGAAATATCCTATTGGATTAGTTGACTTGAATAATTCTGAGGTCGAAGAGGTTATGAATCGAGACCTTCTAAAGTTTGAGAAAATAATGTACCCTAAACTCCTTAGAGAAGGATTTGTAATTGCTCTTCCAAAACTAAGAGATCACGTAGACTTTGAAATGATAGGCTCTCTTTCTACAATGATCGGTGCTTATCCTGCCAGTCATTATTCCGGATTTTTTTCAAGTAGAAAAAATAAAATAAAAAAATGGCCTGCAAAATACTCTATCCATGATTCAATTATTTGTAAAATGCCTGATTTTGGTATTATAGACGCCTCTATGCAGGGAGCAATCATTGCAGGAGTGCCCTTGGAAATGGATAAACAAGCAGCTAAACTGCTAGGCAAAGACTGGAAGTCTATAGGGTATATCAGACTAATTGAAGATAGTGCTTTGGCTAAAGCGGAAAGAGATAAAGTAAAGGAAGAAAAGAAAAAGGAAGAGTCTAAGTAAAATATATTAATCCTTTAATATATTAATTAATATGAAGAGGTCTATTAGATTACATATTACAGGTTCCTTGCAGAGTATGTTCTTTGATCAGTTCATCAAGGACAATGCGGTGGCCCATAGTGTTAAGGGATACGTCAGACATTTAAGAGAGGGAGTGGTAGAGATATTTCTTGAGGGGAATAACGAAAACGTGGAAGCTATGATTTTAATATGCACGCGGGGCCCGAAATATGCGCAGATAAGAAGCGTTGAACAAAAAGAAGAAAAATTTCAAGATTTTAAGGAATTTAAAATTCTGGGCTTCTAGGCATGAGGATAAAGATAATTTCTGTCGACTTACAAAAAGAATTTAGTTCTCTAGGGGGAAAGCATCACAGGCCTCACCCTAATGTAGATTTTATTAAAGAAATCTTAATTCCTCATCTTAGAAAGAAGAAACTTAAAATCGCTGAGGTAATCTCAGATTATCGGCAACCGAGACCGGGAGACCTCGATGATTCTACTCGCCCAGGAGAATGGGGCTATGAATCTGAGATTCCTGAAGACCTTAAAATTAAACCTGTTTGGATAAAGTGTATGAATTCTCCTATTTGGACGCGAAAAAATATTGGAAACCCAAATCGTAGACCTGGAATACCTGTCCAGGACACAAAGGCATTCACAGCATGGCTTGCGAAGACAATAGGAAAACCAGAAGATTCTGATATAATCGTATTGGTCGGCCTTACTCTTGATTGCTGTGTTTTTTGCACTGCACAAGAACTTACTTTTAGGGCTTATAATGTTAGAATTCTAGAAGAGGGAGTGGATGTTTATTCAGGCAAGCCTGAAGAGAAAGAAATGATTTTGAATAATTATCCATTACATAACTGGGCTGAAAAAATCACCTGGAATGAAATAAAATCTCATCTTTAAATTTTACTTAATGAGTACAAAGATTTTATTAAGGATGTGGAATTTCACTAATTATGGATGCAGATAATATAATCCTTCCCATAATGGGTGGTGAAGAAGTATATGGTGAAAAAATTGCACCTATGAAAGTAATGAAAAAGAAGTTTACGCATAAGAAGGGTTCAAAAGAGCTTTTCGTGATCTTTCCTCCTTGGAGATCTCATTTATATTACAACCTACTTGTGAAGAGGCAATTACTCAAAAATGATTGCTCTGTTCTGGAATACGAGTTTCCGGCAGCTATTCTTTCTTCCAATTGGAAGTTTACATTAAAGTACTTTAATTTTATTTGTAGTCATGCAGTTAAGGAGATAAAAAGACTAAAAAATAAATATAAATTTCAAAAACTAAGCATGATCGGTGTTAGTTTGGGCTGTGTCAATGCATGCATGTGTGCCCGTGTTCTCCCTTTGAAGACTCAAGATCTTTTCTTAATTGCTCCAGGCCATTGCCTAGCTGAATCTATGTGGGAAGGCATAAGCACACAGAAGATCAGAAAAAGCTATGAAAGCAAAAACATTTCCTTGAAAGAACTAAAGAAGCATTGGCACAAATTAGCCCCTGAAAATAACCTCTCTAATCTAAAATGTGATAATATCTCCATTTTTCTAAGTAAGTCTGACAGAGTCATTCCATTTCGTTGCGGGAAAATATTACTTGACAAACTAAAATTACAAAAATGTAATATATCTTATGAGAATGAAAAATTATTAGGACACTATCTTACAGCATTCTTATTTTATATATACCCTAAGAAATTTTTACTCCGTAAGGTAGGAAAAACCTAGAGGATATTGTAAAATGGAGATATCTCTCCAATATTAAAAAAAGATTTTCTAAAGATATTTAAATCTCCTTCTTCTAGCGCTATCATGGGTAGACAAGAAGAAATCATTAAAGAAAGACTGAAAAAGATAGAAGAGCTAAAGAAAAAAGGAATCAATCCTTATCCTTATTCTTTCGAAAAGAAAGAAAATGCTGCAGAACTTCAGGAGAAACACAAATCCCTTAAGAACGAAGCTAAGGCGAAGGGCGCAACTACTTTTGCAGGTCGTTTAATGACTTTTAGAGATATGGGCAAAATTGCTTTCGGAGTTGTACAAGACTTCTCAGGATCAATTCAAGTAGTACTACAGGAAGGCGAGACTTCTGATGAATTAATTTCTTTTTTTAAGAAATATATAGATGCAGGAGACTTTGTAGGGGTTGAAGGATCAGTTTTTAGAACTAAGAGGGGAGAACTTTCGATATTGGTGAAAAAAGCGGAAATTTTGTCTAAATCTATACTGCCCCTCCCAGATAAATGGCATGGGCTTGAAGATAAAGAAGAAAGATATAGGAAAAGATATGTTGATCTTATTATTAATCCTGAAGTAAAAGAAGTGTTCTTAAAGAGATTTAAGATGATTAGCCTCATTCGTAATTTTTTAAATAAAAAAGGATTTGTTGAGGTAGAAACTCCGATAGTGCAGCCACTCTATGGTGGAACCAATGCAAAACCATTTGAGACCCATCTTAATGCCTTAGATATGCATGCTTATCTTAGGGTGGCCCCAGAGCTATACCTTAAGAGGTTGGTTGTGGGAGGCTTTGAGAAAGTGTATGAAATTGGAAGAAATTTCCGTAATGAAGGCATAGATCAAATGCATAACCCTGAATTTACCATGCTTGAATGGTACGAAGCTTATGCAGATTATAATAAGATGATGGACACCGCTGAAAATCTCTTTAAATACCTAATTAAAGAAGTGAACGCTTCACCTGTTCTTGAATTTAGAGGGCACAAAATTAACTGTGGTGGTAAGTGGCCCCGCCTTACCATGGCCGAAGCAGTCAGAAAATATGCAAAGATAGATGTGGAGGAATCTTCTGCTGAAGACCTCCGAAAATTTGTGGACAAAAATAATATTGAATATAGGGGAGAATCAAATAAAGGAGTCCTCACTAACGCAATCTTTGAGAAAATGGTGACTGAAAACCTAATTGGACCTATCTGGATCATTGACTATCCGAAAGAAATTTCTCCTCTTGCTAAACCTCATCGTTCGAAAGAAGGCCTTGTGGAAAGATTTGAATGTTATATGGGTGGAAAGGAAATATGCGATGGATGGTCGGAAATTATTGATCCGACAGATCAGAGACAAAGATTTGAAAAGGAGCAGGCCGCTATGCGTGCAGGAAACGATGAGGCACACCCAATGGATGAAGACTTTATAAATGCCTTAGAGCAGGGTATGCCTGTTCTAGGAGGTATAGGAATAGGAATGGACCGTCTTGCAATGGTGTTAACTAATGCTGATTCCCTGAGAGATGTAATTCTATTTCCATTTATGAAGCCTATAAAAAATGATAATAAAGAAGTTGTTAACTGTGAAGAGAATTCAAAACAAGAATTTTCTCCAAAATCTAAATTACCTTTGACCCGAGAAGAAGCCTGGAATCTGGTAAAAAAATATAATGTTGATAAATCTGATTTGAATCATTATTTAGAAAGCGAAGCAGTCATGCGCGCGGTAGCAAACCGCCTTAGAGAGGACCCAAATTATTATGGGATGTTGGGATTAATTCATGATATTGACTGGGGCATTACTAAAGAGAATTCTATTGACCACTTGACAAAGGCTCCTGAAATTCTGAAGAAAGCAGGGTTTGATGAAGAATTTATTAGCATTATAATCTCTCACGGCTATGGGTTTGATTGTGCGGGATTGAAAGATAAGAAACGGACAAGAAAAGTGGAATATGCTTTGGCAGCATCTGAAACAGTAACTGGCCTCGTACATTCTTATGCCTTAATGAGAAAAACAATTACTGGAATGGATTCCGCTGGTTTGATGAAGAAGTTTAAAGATAAAAAGTTTGCAGCGGCAATTCATCGGGAAATCATAAAAGAATGCGAGCAATTAGGATTAAGTCTAGAGGAATTCTTTAAAATTGCAATCGAAGCAATTCAGGGCATCTCCGAAGAAGTTGGATTGAATTAAGTTTAAATATTCTTTTTGCTTAAGATTAATATGGTAGATATTATAATAAAAAGCAAAATAAAGGCTGCTGTCCCTGATCTAAATGTTGCTGAAGAAGTGGCAGATGCTTTAAACAGTAAAGTGATAAAGATTTTGGAGGAAGCTGCTAACCGTGCTAAGCTGAACGGCCGAAGAACCTTGCAGGCAAGAGATTTATGAAAACTAAATTTCCCACTCTCGCTCTAATCCTTCTGGTAGCTGCTTTAATCTGGTTATTTACAGACTTAGGGTATCTTGCCATAGATATTCCTTGGATTCCAATAATATTGATAATTATTGCTCTGGGGATGATAATAAACCGATATTCTAGATGAATTAGTAGTTAGTTATATAAATATAAATCATTTTTTTTAGATATGTCAAATAAAGCAAAGGGGTCGAGAGTAGAAAGAGAACTTTTAGGAGTATTCTCTAAAAATGGATGGAGGGCCTTAAGGGTAGCAGGATCAGGCGTTAATGACGAATCTCCTTGTGATGTCATTGTTGGTAAAATAGGAAGAAGGCCCTGCGCAATAGAAGCTAAATCAAGCAAGAAAAATAGAATTTATATAAGTAAAAGTCAGATAGAAGATTTTATCCTCTTTGCAAATATGATGGGCTTGCAACCTATAATTGCCGTACGATTCAATTATGAGGGGTGGATTTTTCTTGATCCTTCGCTGTTAGAAAACTCGGGTAAAAATTGGGTGGTAAGTCTAGAAAAAGCTAAAGGAGAAGGAAAAAGATTTGGGCAGTTTTTTGAAAATTAGATTACCTTCTCCATACAAAAAGAGATATTTTCTTTGCTTTAAAATCTGAAACAGAAGAGTCTGAGAATAACAACCTTTCATAATAATAAACTTCCTTGCCCTCGTAAGATCTAAGTCCACTTTGGCCAAGAGAAGTTTTGTTCGCTGAATTTGTTATCGCCAGGTAAAAATCAAACCCCTCGTTCGAAGCAAAAGGTTGTAAATCGAGACTTATATTACTACTTAGAGGCTTATGTTCTCCCTCATTTGCAATCAAAATCTGAGATCGGAGAGTATTATTCTTAGCTACGCTATCTAAAAAAGGATAGATTATCTGCGAAAAATCTCTTCTAACTGAAGACTGGGTTTCATTACGAGATTTATCAATAGTCAAATAAAGAACGAAGCCTAGAATCATTAAGATTGCAATTGTAACTTCTATTGCTTTAAGCCATCCTCGCTTATCCGATATTTCAGTTACCATATCTTCACGCTCACTTCTACAAAAGTTATATTTCCATCCAAGGTTATAAATTCAACTAACTGACTCTCGGACCCCACTTTTACATTTTTCAAAGCCTTTCTTTCTTGAATGGAAGTAAGATTGCTTTTAGTTATATTGAAAGAGAAGTCGTTCATCTGAGAAATATTAAGTGCTTGTTTAAGCCCAGGATAATCTGCATTATATCTTTCTATAAGGCTAGCAGCTTTATCTTGGGAAACAATAGAAGATCTTTGCCAAGAAGACAAGAGGTAATATTCTACTGCAGAGCTAATGTCTATCGAGGGGTCTAGAATTATGGAATTTATAGCGTCACTAGCTCTTACTGTAATTAGCCTCCCTAAACCCTTTTCCCAGTTGAAATAGATCAGATTCCCGGATGTTCTGAAGGGCAAAGGATATCCACTATAATTAGTAATTGAAAAATTCAAGCCTTCTAGATCTCTATTAAAGTCGACTTTGATTACCGCGGCAGTTTGTCCCTCTGGGAGAGAAGATTCGGAAATTAAAACATTATAAGTATCTACTTCGCTTTCTAATGACTCTATAACGTTCCTCAGGAGGTAATTAGTGCTTGATAACTCTCTTTCTGACTGAAAAGGATTGAATAGATAAAATGCAAATCCTACTGCCGCTATAAAAAATACAAATGTGAGAACCATCTCGATATGCGTTGACCCTCTTTTATTCATTAAAGTAGCTAAGAAAAGATATTTATATAAATTTGGATTTAGGTAAAAGTGGGTAAAAGTGACTTTGATAAGCTTATAGATAGAATAAAAGAAAAAGAAGAATTGAGTGGCATCTCTTCCGAGGCGATCGGAGATTTATTAAGAAGATATCTCCGGATCAATAAACTAGATCTAGAGGCCATGTCAAACAAAGACCTAGAGATAATAAAGAAAGATATCCGCAGTCAGCTTAGGATATATGTCGGAAGATTTCATAAATCCAGTTCATTAAAAATTGAAAATTTAAAGGAACTTGATTTTTCCACCCTCATAAAGACGCATATTTCCACAAAAGAGAGATTGGAATCATATGAGATTTTGCTCAATATCCTGGGGAAAGTTAATCCGAAAATAATTTTAGATTTGGGATGTGGATTGAACCCGTTGATAATCGCTAAAGAAGGGATTAGATACTATGCAGTCGATATTAACGAAGCTGATTTAAAGATTGTTAAAAAATACTTTAGTCTCAAAAGAATTGAAGGAGAGGTTCTCAGCAAAGACATAAGAAAAATAGAAGAAGCAGATCTCCCAGAAGCAGATATTTGCCTGATATTGAAGGTTTTTGATCTAATAGATCGCAAAGGCCATAAGGGGGCTGAGAGAATCTTAGATACTATTAGGGCCCCTCATTTTATTATAAGCTTCCCCACCAAGACTCTTTCAGGAAAACCCATGAATCACCCACAAAGGGGATGGATTGAGAGATTATTGACAAGAAAGGGCTGGCCATTTGAAATTTATAAATGTAAAAATGAGATATTTTATTTAGTAAAAAAATTAAAAGAATAGTTTGGCACCGGCTGAAATGAGGAACGCTGACATTGCTAGAATAAAAGAGTGTTTTATTCCGTCTTTAATTGATCCCTCTGTAAGTTTACCTATGATCAACCCCGCGAAAAATCCCTGAACAAGTAATAAAGAGAGAAAAGGACTAAACATTTCCAATTCTACCTGTGCTGCTTCTCCAGGTAATTGATATTCTGCTAACTTCGTCGGATCGATACTCCCCAAGTCTAGATTGAATTGGCTTAAATTCTGAGTGAGCGGCATTATCTTGAATTCCATGATTAACATTATTACAATAAATATGAAGAATATAATGTATCCCTGGACTACTAGACTAGAGATGACAGCTTTCCTTTCCTTACGTAACTTTTCTATTTCTGCTATGGATCTAGCCGAGGACTCTAAAATGGCCTCTATTTCTCCCCCTGCCTTCTCAGCCTCTCTAATTAGGTTAACTGCCCTGGTTATTATGGGATTATCCACTTCGTAAGCAAAATTTTCTAGAGATTTACTTACAGGTATGCCGATAGATATCTGATTTGCGAGTTTGCTTATGTGCGGACTCAAAGGCCCATAATTTCTATTTCTTAAATTGATTATGCTCTTACTGATAGGAGTCCCTGTTTTGACGCTCTCTGCTAAATTTCGAGAAAATTCCAAGAACATCTCGCTCATCTCTTGATGTCTTTTAGCCTCTAAAACTACTTGAATAACAAAGGGCAAAACTATGACTCCCAATGCCAGCCCTATCAAAAATACAAATAAGTTGAGATTTGATTTAATAAATAGGAAAGACAATCCAAATATGACTAGTCCGAACGCTATCCCGCCTATGTGCATGGGTTTTATTTTCATCTAATACTCCACCTGCTTTAGGTTAAGGAATACCAAAAACAGAATATTCATAAGAGAGACCAACATTATTACGGTAAGAGGAGAAAACATCTTTCCCACACTCGAAATTTGCATCATGATCATTAAAACCATCAATATCATAGGTGCTGCAATGACTATGCTTATATATATGTCCATAAAGGTTTCCGCAGTTTTTGTATATTTTTCCCTATCTAATCGATAAGTTAGAAGTAAAGATTCGGCTCTTTTTTCAAAGAACCTCGATAATTCTCCTCCAGAAGTAATTGTCACAGCTAAACCTGAGAATAATTCTGCTAAACGCGGGCTGGGGGTAGTTTTTGATACACCATGTAAAGCCGTGACAAGATCATATCCATAAAGATTTATTTGATTTAAAACTTTTCTAATCTCTCTCCTTAATGTGGGATATTCGCTGCTTGTTCCGATTATTTTAAAAATCTCAGTAGGTTCTATCCCTGAACCAGATATCGAGCTCATATGGATAACTGCAAAGGGAAGTTCTTGTTCTATCTTTCTCGCAAGCGATTCTCTCTCTGAATTTGGATAATTATAGATAGCCATAAATGCAATAATTGGGATAATTATGGGCACCCATAGGAACTTAAAAGCTCGAGTTAAATGGCCCTCTGACACAAGGGAGAAAAAGAATGGAGTGCTATCAAGACTAAACTGAAAGAATATTAAAAATATCCAAATAAATATAGAGAAAAATATAGAGAGCAATGCTGAGAAGAGAATGACTGATACATAAGACGACAGGAGAACCTCAATGTTTGCCCTCCTTAAACTCATTGCAAGGGGTTTGAAATGGCCTCTTTTTATTAGATCCATAGATTGCTTTAAAAATAAACTGTTTGCTACTTTTATATAAGCACGAGGCCTGACTCCCTCTTCAGAATCTTCTTTTTTTGCCAGGCCTGCTTTTTTTATCCTTCTTAAGAGATCCTCGCTGATACTTAATTCTTTAATGAATTTATTTCGATCATCTACATTTAGGACTACATGGATACGAGAATCAAACCTCTTGAAAGTTACTTTTTCCAGATCAGGGTTCTTCGTTGCTTGACGAGGCAATTTCCTTGCAATAGTTATATCGTCCAACATCTTTGGTAAAGAATTGTTTATCATGCGAATACTTGCCCTTAGAGAATCCACTGCCACCATAAGCAACTTTCTTTCGGAGGGTGTGGCATACTGGGCCCTCCTGAGATACCCGGAGATTTCTCTTAAGATTTCAATTTCAGTATTGATATTTTGTCTTATATCCTCAATCATAGTAATTCACTTATTTGTTTCTGAAAATTTAGAATTTCTTTCTTTGCAAGATTTAACTTTTCCCCTTCCTTCCTTCTTTGGGCATCCTCTAGTTTGTCCACTGCATCTTTCATTCCCGTGAGCAATTGCGCTATAAGTAAAACATCCTCTTTTTCCATGAGTGGTATATGTTAATGTGGTTTAAATATGTTATTTACCCCTCGATATTAAATTTCGCAAGCACCTCGATAGGGTTTTTATAATAATCATTTATTATTTTTTGCACTTCTTCAAACTCAAAGATCTTTCTTTTATACATTTCATATATCAACTTTGTGCGTACTACAAATTCACCTTGTAATTTTTCTAAGGGTATGCCGTGCCTTGCAGATATTCTCTCAAATACTTTGCTCTGTTTTTTATAGAAGAAGATATCTTTCGTAGGGTCCCAGAGAAGAGGAGTATTTATGAGAGCAGTACCGTCCCTATTTACATTCACTATCTCGACGACTTCTCTCAAACGCCTTGTTTCTTTCCTGTCCACAATAGCATGCGCGGCAATTGCTACACAGTCTAAAGAATTTACTAATGTGGGAGAAAGCTCAATGGGGGGAGTTTGCAGTCTCCTTATCAGGGTATCTACCGAATCGGCATGCATCGTGCTGATAGACGCATGACCCGAAGCCATCCCCTGGAACAAGACAAAAGCCTCCTTTCCTCTGACTTCTCCTACAATGAGATAGTCAGGCGTCTGTCTAAAAGAGTTCTTCAAGATATCAAATAGATCGACTTCTCCAATTTTTCCTACACCTATGGAAGTTCTAGCAACTGCGGGCAACCAATTCTCTCTTGGAAGATTGATTTCACGCGTATCCTCAATGCTTACCACTCTTGATTCGGGAGGGATGAAGAAAGCCATGGCATTCAACAAAGTAGTTTTTCCAGATGCGGTTCCCCCTGCAATTAAGATACTGGACTTATATTGGATCAGAATCCAGAAATATGCAAGCATCTCTGGGCTCAATGTGTTCATACTAATAAGTTGAATGGGCGTCCAAGGGATCTTAGTGAACTTTCTGATGGTAAAAGTTGGCCCCCTGGAAGTTACATCTTTAGTATATGTTGCGTTGACTCTGCTGCCATCTGGAAGAGACCCATCTAAGAGGGGCTGCGCATATGAAATGTATCTTCCAGTGCGCTGGGCCAGTTTTTCGACGAAGCTAGCTAATTTATCGATATCTGTATATGCCAGATTAGTCCTAAGATTTCTATAGGCCCTATGCACAATATAAACTGGAGTATCTACACCGTTGCACTCGACATCTTCTATAAAGTAATCCCTGAGAAGAGGATCTAATTCATTCATCCCTATAAAGTCTCTAAATAGATAGTAGAATATTCTACTATATGTCTCGTTGCTCATTCTGATATTTAACTCGTCTATTAACAAGCGGGCCGTTTTATCTATATATTCAGTTGTTGCTTCCAAAGTGTTCTCAACAGCCACATTGATATTTATCAACTCGACCATTGCCTTTTCCAATTTCTCTAAAATGTCTCTTTCATAATCTTGAAGTAAAGGCTCTTCGATATCATACACCAATTCATTAATTTTTGTGTTCCAATAAATATGGGCTGAAGCATAAGGGGGGATAAGCATATACCTCACATCTATTTTTCTTTTATCATCAAATTTAGGGAGTGCTGGAATGGAGGGATTAGTATTTATTACAATAGCCATATTGAAAAATATATTTTGAATTATTTAAAAGTTGTCCTTGCAACTTTTAAGCCATAAAAATGTTTGACTGCATTTTTAAGTCTGAAACTAACTTGCCTCCCTTATATTTATTTTTATGCCCTGCTCAGGAGCGGATTCATTAATTAGTGCTTTCTCTATAGAAAATTTGTAGGGAATTGAAGCCGCTGCAAATTTTTTAGATTCGGTTGTACAATCAGCAATCAAACCCGTATCTGTTGCACAAAAGTAGACAGGATATGAATTTCTAACGATGATTGATACTCCATTAGATTTCGCCTCCTCCCTGGATATTACTGAGACTCGATCCAACTTTATCTCTTGGCCAGGTTCAGAATAAAGCTTCTTTAAACCACTCAAACGCAAGTCTAAAGTACTATTCTCCACTGATGACTTAGGGATAAGCAACTCTCCCTTCTTAATTGTAAGAGAAATTATTGAACGCGTTCCTACTCCTGCCGCTGTTGTTTCATCTATTTTTTCTCCAAAAAGCTGCATTGCATTGATGCTCTGCTCAATCAGGAGATTGTCTCTGGACTCATTAATTTTTGGAGTGGCATATGCAAGAACGATCGCTATGAGGATTAGACCTATAAGGGTATAAATCACTGTCTCTATCCATACTTGCCCTTTTATTGATTTTGTTATCATATTATGTCAAGGTTGTTCCAGGTAAACACTGCTTAATTGGAATGGAATCTGAGATATCACAGACTTTGCCAGATTTTAAGACTACATATGTGTCCGCCCTATTATATATCTGACGAGATTCTGAAGCTGGGAAGACCTCTGTATATACATAGGTAATCGTCTCTCCATCTGATAGCAAAGAATAATCTGCTCCCGCTATTGATCCTAACTCCTTTACTCTAACGTCCTTCTGGCTGTTGTTTATGTTTAAGGTTGTTGAGGAAACATCTCCTGTAAATATCAAGTTTAACCCTGCAACTTTTTCAGAAATGAGCTCTTCAGATTCTCCAGTTTTAATAGAAAAACCATATCTCCTTATTGTTTGGCTGGTAGGGTCTAGAGGATCTCCTGCAATTGTTTGGTAACAGTTATAATTGGAGTTATCCAAGTCGTCCTCAAACTCAAAATAACCAGTATTGTAGGCTACACACTCTGATCCTGAACTGAGCTTATTATTTACATATGGAACAATAATACTTGCCACTAATGCTACTCCTGCGATTGTTAAGAGAATAATTAAAACCGTGGAGACAATCTCAGACATTCCTCTTTTATTCATGTTATAATACCTCTGTTGTTACACTAATATCTTCCCCAGAGCACACATATTCTTTTTGAGAAGATTTTGTCAGCCCCACTATGACTGGGCGAATTAGTACCGTGTCTCCTGATTCAAGTCTGTCCTTTACTGTGGCCGTTGAGTCATCAAAATTAGAACTGCCTATCCTTGGATTCGTACTAAAGACATATGCTTGTCCTGCTTTAATTGCTCCTAATTCGCCAGGTGATCTCGCGGTTCCGAGAGTCTTCTTTGAGCCTCTGCTTACTTCAATAATTTTAACTCCATAAATTGGGACATTTCTTGTATTCTCCACCGCCACCTCTATATCTCCAACATTTGTTTTTCCAATTTCTGCTTTAAATCCAACGCTCTTGCAAGCCTCATCTATCAAAATCATTCCCTCACCTAGATCTTTTTGAATTTTCTCCCCTAGCCAGCTTTTAACCCAAAGAAAAATTATTAAAGCTAATACTAAAGCCAAAAGAACTAAGAGAACTGTAGCTATGACTGGACTCACACCTCTCTTATTTTTGTACATTTATTAAAAAGCACCTTCACCTTTAAAAATCTATCCTGTCGACTTACTATCCTATCTGAGCTTTAATCTTTTCCAAATCTGACTTTACCGCCAATCTCCTATGTGGGAGCTCTTTAGGAGGCCTGAAAGCAAATACTAAGACTAAAGCAATCAGTATAATAAAAAGCAGGATACTCATGCCAAATAAAATTTCAAATAGGGCCATTATCTAAAGAGCGTAAAATAGTATTTAACTTTTCTCGTACTTTATTACATTTCTTCTAGAACTTGTATCCCCAACAAGTTCAGAGCGTTCTTTAATACTTGAGAAAATGCATCAACTAAAATCAATCTAAAATTCTCTTCCTCAGATCCGATAACTTGATTTTTGTGGTAAAATTCGTTAAATGCTTGGGACAACTGAAAAGCATAATTGGCAACTAAGTTAGGGGCATACTGTTCATAGGCGTTTAAAGCCACTTGAGGAAATTGCCCCAGCTGAGATATGAGAGTTTTTTCTAGATCATCTAAAGATTTAACAGTTATCCTGCCAGGTTGTTTATAATTTGCTTTTCTTAGGATGTTACGGGCCCGAGCATATGCATAAAGTAAATAGGGGCCGGTGTCTCCTTCGAAAGATATGAACCTATCAATATCAAATATGGCATCACTAGCCCTATAATTTTTTAAGTCTCCATAAAAGATTGCAGCGAGTGCGATTGCACGTGCTCTTTTCTCAACTTCTTTTTGCTCCAAATCAGAGTATCTTTTCTTTAATTCCTGTTTAGCTAGATCTAGAGCCTCATTTAGAACCTCTTCCATTAATACAGTCTTTCCTTTACGCGTGGAGAATCTCTTTCCATCAGAGTCTAGATAAAAGCCATGTGAAACATGCACGCAATTTCTGGCCCATTTAAAACCAGCCAGATCTAAAACCTTAAAAAACTGTTTAAAATATAAAGTCTGCTCTGAACCCACCTCGTAAATCATTCTTGCAAATTTATACTTATTATACCTATCAATAGCTGCTGTTATGTCTCGAGTGGCGTAAAGGGTAGCCCCATCGCTTTTCTTTATCAAACAAACGCCAAGATTATAACCTGTCAAATCGACTATTAATGCTCCTTTATCTTCCTTTAACAGATTCTTCTCTGACAACATATTGACCACTGCTTCCATTCTACCATTATAAAGAGATTCCCCTGAAACTACATCGAATTTTACATTTAATAGGCTGTAAATTTTATCAAATTCTTTCAAGCTAAGATCCCTAAAATCTCTCCAGAGTTTGAGGGCCTCTTTATTTCCCTCCTCTAATTTTCTAAACCAGTCTCTTGACTCTTGCTCTAAGGACTCATCCTGATTTATTCGAACATATAATTCCTGAAGATGTTTAATTGGAGCAGTTTGAAGTTTCTTCTTGTCCCCCCACTTTTTATAAGCAGTTATAAGTTTACCAAATTGCGTTCCCCAATCTCCCAAATAATTGATCTTGATAGGCCTATATCCTTGAAAGCTCGCAAGATTAGATATAGAATTGCCAATAATCGTAGATCTTAGATGCCCTATTCCAAATGGTTTTGCAATATTCGGGGCAGAAAGATCGATTACTATTTTTTTACCCTTCCCCCCTTTAGAGGAACCATAATTGCCCTTCTCTTTAACAATCTTTTTTATTACATTCTGAACTAAAGAAGACCTATTAATAAAAAAATTGACATATGGTCCGTTGGCTTCTACTTTTTCTAAATCTGGAGATTTTATTTTAGAAACAAGATTCTTAGCTATCTCGACAGGATTTTTCTTGAACTCCTTGGCAAGAGAGAAGCAGGGAAAAGCATAATCTCCAAGAGTAGATTCTTTGGGGACTTCAAGGTTATTTTCTGCCACCTCTTTATTTACGCCGGCTTCTTCAAGCAGTTTAATAATGCTTTGTTTCATTAAATTATAGAAAAAAGGATATTAATAAAAGTATTTACTTTGCTCTTGCAGCTTCTAGATCATGCCCGCATTCAGTGCAGAATTTCTCACTATCATCTATTGATTTTTTACAACCCGGGCAATTTGTTAAAGGTAGTACCATCTTGCCCCCGCATTGTGGACAAAATTTTTGGCCCTCGTCTCCTCCGCGCGTACATTTAGAGCATTTAGGAGTCGGCTTCTTTCTATCTATTACTGCTTTATATCCTGACTTGCCAGAAACAATCCTTGAGAAGGCATCCTGTATAGAATCTGGATTTTCATATTTTCTAAGGTCTATATTACTCCCCATTTTTTTCTCTTATTTATTTTACTTTATGAAAATTGTGATTTAAAAATTTATGTATCATAAAATAAAGAATTGAGAATTATTTTTTAATAAATGTCGAGAGCCTCTAGCGAGAGTTGAACTCGCGACCCCCAGTTTACGAAACTGGTGCTCTAACCAACTGAGCTATAGAGGCATTATAGAAGACAAAGCAAGGTTGCTTTTAAAAAGATTTATAAAGAAGATTATATAGTGAAATTGTATATAAAGAGTAGTGAAAATGAATAAAAGGGCGTTAAGTTTAATAAAAAATTCTATTATTGCTTGTATTTTTCTTGCGATCCTCTTCTTTATGTTCTTCGGATTTGCAGGCCATGTTGTAACAACTTCCGCCGGCACCTCTTCTTTCAATGGAATTAATGAAGATACTTCCTTTACTTACAACATTAGCATAAATAATTCGGATACTGCTGCAGATGCAAATATAAGTGAAGTGAATCTATCTATTCCCTCCTCATTTACTTTTACATTGAATACTAATGCAACAAACGCAGATTATGAAACCACTTTTACTAATACTTCGACTGTTTTAAGCTGGAAAAACTCTAGCAAGATCATTAATGAGACGGACACTAAGTACTTTTGGTTTAATGCGACTGCTTCATCCCCTGGATCTTACAATTTCACAGTCACTACTTTAAATGCCACTGGAGCTTTCTCTTCGAACATATCTGTAACAATAAACGACACGACCCCGCCAAGCTCTCTTGAATTTGTCACGCCAACCCCTGGAAACAATTCTTTCGTTGATGCTTCGTCAGGAAACTTGACCATTAATATATCGGTAACCGATAATGGGAACATTCAAACAATTATAGTAAGATTGTTTAATGAGTCAAATATCCTTATTGATTCTCTCAACTCAACCAGCTCGCCTTTTTTAGCCACTTTTACTAGCTTTAGCCTTGGAACCTATCGCGTGAATGTGACTGTCAATGATACTTACGGAAACACAAATTATTCCGAAACAAGAACATTTCATATTTATGGATCTTCATTTGAGTTTAATGGTACTATCTCGGACCCTATAGGAAACTTCCTCAATAATTCAGTTATCAATATATCAATACATGATATCTCCCAGAATTTTGCTGTAGTAGGCTCTCTTGCTACGACAAGCAACGCTTCAGGTTGGTTTAATATGACTGTCCCTATTGGAGGGGGCAATCCTCCTTGGATGTACACTCCAATCGTAATGAAGCTAAACGATACTTATGGAAATATGCAATATATGGGGCAAACTTTGCCCGCTTTTGATTGGAATATTATGACTGAAATCTCTGGAACTCAATTCTTTTTGAAGGAGGCAGGGACGATAAATATAACGGCTATAAATTCAACAGGAGATAGAATCTCATTCAGGTATAACATTAAGGATCAAAAATTAGGGTATCAGGTTGCATCAAATTGGGAATCGGATGTAACTGAAGCGAGTATCAATCTCCCAAGAGACAGAAATTATTCACTAATGATTTTTCCTGATGCAAGCATGCCTGTAAGTTTAGACTGGAATAATTTCTCTGCAGATCAGAGTTATGATTTAAGCGATATTTCAAGCTATAATTTCACAACAAAAACATTACACTATCAATTCAACACCACTATGGATTTAGTTAGAGTTAGTGGATACATCAATTACTCCAGCATCTCTGGTTGGGATGAATTTCATGTAATACCTTACCTTATTGAGCCTGGGAATATGATCCACTCTGGTTTTGGAACCTTGCCATATAATTTGAGTGAAATTAACGACGAGACAGACTTTCATAATTCAACTAATGGCTTTTACAATATCACTCTCCCAGCAACCCTTGCAGAAACATCTAACCTTTTATTATTTGCAACAGCGAAAAATGGGAGCAGTTATTATGGAGGATTTAGAAATATTAGTAATCTGGGCAGTAGCGGTCTAACCCAATTTAATTTTAGTTCCATGGCCGGATTGTTAGGTTCCGGGGTTAATATTAGCCAGGAATCATTAACAGGGCAGGGAGGAGTGGGAATCAACACTACTGTTGCCCAGAAAGCTTTTAATCTATTGAACTCAACAAACTCAACAATGACCAACGTGTTTGCACACATAGAGGCAACGGTAGATTATTCTGATTATGGAGCAATTGAATTTACCTGGATGACAGGTGTTGAACAGGGAAGTGAAAGCGTATTTTATTTACCTTTGATAAATTCAACAGGGATAAAGGAAATGAATGTTTTTGCTAGCGGTGGAGATTATGCGCCTGTAAGAAAGGCATATACCCTAAGTCAGCTCACATCTGCTAATGAAACTAATATAACTTTAAGTGCCTTTAATCCAAATGGGATAGATGAAGTGATTGAATCTTCTGGAATAGTGATGGCTCTATACATTTCAAATTCTACATGCGACATTCCTAATCCAGGATCTGCGTGCCTTATTGGTTCAACTGAAGAAGATAGTCAAAATGCAGGACCTATGCAAGCGATGATTGGCGGGGGGAAAATAAGCTTCAGAATGGGGACGGGAAATATAAGTGTCCATTATGTAAATGTTGATATGATGGCCTCTGGACCTCCAGACGCATTATTTGATTCAGAAACAAGTGAGAATACTGATGATTCTTTTGAATCAGCATTAAGGTTTGGTTCAGGAGGTCCAACTATTTATGATTATGTCTTAGTTTCTATTCCTTATTTGGAAGGTTCATCAAGTCAGACTGGATTAAATGAATCTGCAGATGTAAATATGTCTATACCTTTACTTTACGATGATGATTGGAATGTGATCTGGAATTCAACAGTTAATGGTACTAACGGCACTAACCTTGCAGGCAATTATTCTCATTATGATACCTATTATTCTGAATGGGAAACTTTAATGGGCAATAATATTTGTACAACTAACGTTACAATATTTAACTCAACTAACCCTTGCTATATTGACACAACAAACAATAAAGTTTGGATTAGGCTTCCTCATTTCTCAGGGACGGGACCAAGTGTTTCTGGCAGCGTCATTACTGCCGATTCTAGCACTCCTGACTCTGGTAGCCCGAGTGGAGGATCTGGAGATCCAGCAACTACTCCCTACTGGACAAGCAATGTTTATTTAGACACCCAAGAATTTAGCTCTCTAGGAACAGTTAACCGAGAATTAAGAGCTAAAGAAAGAGTAATTGTAAAGATAAAAGGATCTCAACACACTGTGGGCGTCATGAACCTCACGAGCACCAGTGCTCTAATCAATGTCTCTTCTGTATCTCAACAAGCTACACTTTCTCTTCGAGAATCTAAGAAATTTGATGTAGAAAATGATAGCTATTATGATATTAAAGTCACCTTGAATAGTATAAATGATAATAAGGCAAACATAACTATTGAATCAATAAATGAAAGAGTCATATTTAATAGCATGGAGGGGCAAAATAATGGGGCTGATCTGGGAGGCAATGATGCTAGAGATCAGAATGATTTAGATAACGCCTCAAATGCTGAAGATACTGATAAAAAGGGTTCCCCTAACAGGTTTTGGATTTGGATCGCTTTGGGAATAATAGCTGCAGTCATTATTGTTGGGATCTTATTCATAAAACAAAGACATTTTAATCTTAAAAGAGTTGGATTGAGATAGTTAAAGTTTAAAAAGAGAGGATGGGGCCTCTTTTTATGAATTTGGCTTTGAGATATTGGAATTTTAGAAGATTTAACTCTCGTGCTACACCCTTACAAAAAATATTCGCTTTTAGCGCCTTTTTAGGCATTCTGGGATTGTGGGCTTTTGGAATGGGGGCTTTACTATTAAGTGGAATGTTAGTGATCTTAGTTTACTTAACCTATTTAGTGGTGTGGTACAAGAATAATTAAAATTAAGCGAACTCTTATGATAATAAACCCGAGAAGAGGAGGCTTAATCTCTTAAAATTAGGTGACTAAACGTCCCCTTCTGGGAAAAAGAGGTGATAATAATATATAAGATTTAATGTTTTTATACTTTACGATCTATCCATACTGAGCTGTAAGCTGGAGGATTCCTATTAAAATTAGATACAGGCCGACTGCCCATCTCAATACTCCGGGGAAAGCTAAGACTAATATTCCAAAAATTATGGCTAAAAAAGCAGAGATTGTCAATGAGATAGCTACCATTTCAATAAGAATTCAAGAAATTATAAATAGTTTCGGGAGGCAACATCTTAATTATCCTCGCCTTCAGCTAGAGAATAAGGATAAAAACCATAAGAGCGCGTATAATCCTGCAACAACAAAGAGAAAAAGCCCTATCCAAAAGAGGAAGATAAGAGATGCCAGGAATTTACCAATAATTATAAAAATCAAGGCTAGAGATAGTACCCATAATAAGGATGGCGCGTCTTTGAATGAAGAGGCGCCCTCGCGAGGCACTTTGACCCTATTCATATTCTTATAAATAAAGACTGTTATATATATTTTACTTTCAAACGGCTGTTTAAACGGGTGTTTATAGAAAGAAAGTAAAGAATATAAACTAGTTCTGCCTGGAAAAAGCAGTAAAAAAGGATGAGAAAAGCAATTTCAGGGTTGTTGCTCGCTTCATTTGTATATGGTTCTAGTGCTTATGATGTTAAGATAAATGAATTTGTTACTGACCCTAAACAAGATCATAACGGCAGCGGTACCATTACTGATTCTGATGAATATTTTGAGCTCTACAATTCATCCACAAATATTTATGATTTAAGCGGTTGGACACTTAACCTCCGGGATTTAGATAATCAAGGAATTGAAAGAACTTCTGAGACAATTGTTCTTGAAAATCTCACTCTTGGACCTAACAGCTTCCAGGTGATTATTAATCCTAGAGGAGACCAGACTAATAATGGGAGATTGGAATTATACAACGGAGAAGAATTGGTGGATAGTGTTAACTATGGTTCATGGCCCGGATCTATACTTCCCGATGGGAATGCTACGAGTTTGAAGGATGAATCGCTTTCAAGATATCCTGATGGTGGCACAAATTGGGTTAAGACTTATGCAACCCGTGGAAAGCAAAATAGTCTGACTAGAGGACTTACCTTACTTATCGAGAGAACAAACAGCATGATCAAAGTATATTCAACAAATAATCTAGCAAAACAAACAATAATTCAAAGAACAGAAAATATCGGCGTTTGGGAGAACATACATACAAACAGTCCAGGAGAGCGCCTAGAGTTTCTCGATGCCCTCAAAGAAAGAGGATTTTATCGAACCGAAGAAAAATAGAGCTGTGCCTTTTCTCTTCCTCCGTAGATATCTTTAACTCTTTTTATATGAAAACGCAAAGCTTTTTCCATATCCCATGAATGCGCAAGTGGAGATCCTCCACGTCGATTTTTCGTGAAAACTTGGCCCTGTAAATTGTAGTATACTTCATATAATGTTCCTATTTTAGGTAATTCTCCTATAAAGGATAGTTCTTTGAGAGCGAAGACGCGTAGAGTTGGAGCTTCATTTCCCCCTAAACAATACCATCCTACTTTTACTGTTGTTGAACTTGGTAAAGGAGTATATAATTTCCCAGATCCATTCCTATAAGAAAATGAAGGGCATCCTCGTAGTAAAACTTGAATAAAGGGATCCTGAGTATGCATATCTATGGCCTTGCAAAGTCTTCTTATTCTCGATAGTTCTTTTGCATCAAAAAGAAGACGATTGTCTCCTCCTAGGTATCTTTCTAAATACTTTTCTCCTAGCATTCTCTCTAAGAAGTAGTGAGTCACTTTCAACACTCTTTTCCTTTCTTCACCAGATTCCTTTCTTTCCCCATATTTCTCCCTTACTTGTGCAGCCCCTATAAAATCTCCTTTCTGGCTCAGCTCCCTCTCCTTTCTTCCCGCCTCGCAGGAAAGATCGAAAGCAATTTCTGCTAAGGTCCGAGCTACAAGACATTGTCTTAATTCTTGACAGAGAGTCATCTCTAAGAAAGTACTGAATAACTAATTAAAGATTTCTAGTTTAAACGAACTCTATTAACTAAGAAATTCTGGGAAAACTGCTTCGGTACTCCTCAAAAAATATACCCAAAAAAGGAAGTTTAATCATTAAAGAATTAGCGATCAAACGTCCTTTTCTGGGAAAAAGAGGTGATAATAATTATACGAAATAAGGGTATTTAAACTTTATGAAATTAAACGTACCTTTAACTATGCTTAAAGATTTAATTTTCTATTAAAAGATTAAGCTATTATTAAACGAACTCTTCAGTTAGGCTGGAATATTTAAGCGAAGGGAGGAAGATTAAGCGGTGAAAGATTTCTTAAAAAATCCATCACTTAAATTGCTTTCAGGAACTTTGAAGCCTTTTTCTCTTAGAATGTCAAAAACTCCTTTTTGGTATTTTTTACTATGAAGCATTTTATGGTGATTCGGGCAGAGCCCTGTTAAATTATCGGACGATTTATTTGCAGAATTATGGTCTAAATGATGAAGCTCTACGATCTTATCAAATCCACATATTACGCACTTTTCAGTTAATGATTTATAGAGTTCGGGTTCTATATTGTGCCTTTTCTTTGCGTTTTGCACCCTTACATTTTCTATGTGGAAGACCGAATTATAACATCCTGGACACAATCCTTTGGCGTGCATTGGCAACTCTCTATGACACCTTTGACATTTGACTAATTTGGGTTTCCATAGAAGTTTTTTATAACATACATGGCATAGTCCTTCTGCCTTGCCAGATAAAGCAATTTCTCTTATCTTTCCACAACTTCTACACTCTTTTTCCATCACTTATTTAGGTCTCTAAAGTATATAAATATTTCGGTCTCTAAAGATTTAAATACTTTAGTTCTTTTTTAAAGATATGAAAGAGGTTAAAATTTTAAAAGAAAAATCTAGAGAGTACAAAGGTACTGCTTACTATAAATACAAAATTAATCTTCCTGAAACAATGCTTTCAATAGCTGGCTTTAAAGCTGGCGATATCTTAGAGATAATAGCCTCTAGGGGTTCAATTCAGCTCAGAAAGCCAGAAAATCAAGAAAAATAGCTTTAGGTCTCTGAAAACGGCCTCTAATGTACCTTGTGCGAACTCTTCTTAGATTATATAGTTTAGCACAGGAGATAAACCTGCCGCATCTAGCTGTTTCTTTCTTTTAGAGAAAGCTTCCTCTAGCCTCTTTCTTTCTGCTGGATAATAACTTTTTTCAGGGTTAAAACTAATAATATGGGGAGATCCATCAAATACTAATCCGTTACCAACCTCTAGAAATCTCTCAGGTCTGCCTGAATATCTGTGGATCTCAGTAGGGCTAAAATAATGTAGAAAGCTTAAAGAAGTAGTTTTTGGAGGTCCAATGGGAGAGTGGACACGCAGCATTAGTTCTTCATTGACTATCCTTATATTTCTATTGATTGTTTGTTTCATATCTAAAGGTTGGAAAAACGATATTTAATCTTTTCTGCCGGGCGCGTTCGGCGCTTCGCGCCTCAACTCTAGTGTGGCTATTATTTTTTAGATCTTAAGGGGCCTTGAAATTAAACGAACTCGGAAAAGTAATGGTAATGTATGGGTAGAAAAGAGGGTTAACACGAACTACTAGACTTCCATTAGATATTTATACTTTGTTTGCTTTTCTCTTTTTATGCATAAACAAGAAAAGCTATTCAGAGGGATTGAGGAAAAAGAGATAATTATCGAGGAAGATAAGCCTACTGAAGTGAAAGTAATAAGAAATCGGTTTTTGACAGCTGGAGCAGTAGTCATTGAAGAAATCACCAGAAAAAAATGGATTAAGCCTATTGTTTAAAAAACTCAGATTAATTAAACGAACTCTACAATTTTCTATCTTTTAGGTAGTTGGTCTAGACATTCTTGACCTTTTTCAACATATCTTGGATTGCTTACATACCTCTTACAGATATAACTTTTCCCTTCATGAGGCACCCTATAATGGGGACAATCCTGAACTGTACAATGCCTTACAGAAGAAATAGCCTCTGTAGGGGCTAGTGAGTTTAGAAGTGTGACAAGTCGAGGATTAAATTTACTCATGATAATTAAAGATAGAAATGATTTTTAAAGATTTGTATATTAATACGAACTTTAGGACAATGAAAATGGGGGCATCCCCCCTAAAAAAATAGAGTTCTTAATTAGTTTATCTAATTTGAAGCTTCCGGTTTGGTTGCTTCTTTTTCTTCTTCTGAAGGTTGTTCTGCTTCTTCTTGCTTCTCAGTTTCTTCTTCTGAAGGTTGTTCATCTTTAGGCTCTTGGGCCTGAGTTTGTTCTTCTGTCATTTTATTTTTCCTCCTTTAAGATATTGAAAATAAGCTTTATAAAGTTATATTCTCTTTTTGTCTTAAACGAACTCTTCGGTTAGGCTGGAATATTTAAGCGAAGGGAGGAAGATTAAGCGAATGGAGTTGAATGAATTATGAAATGGGGAACCCTGCATCCCCTCAATAAAACAAAAATCAGGTTTGCTATGTAGGCTATTCAAGACTACCGTCCTTCCGGAGGTTGTCCTTTCCTTTGCTTCTCCTCATCTTCTTCGTCATCTGATGAGGCGTAAACAGCTCCGGCCTTGAAAGCCCGAGTTTGTTCGGTCATTGTATTGCCTACCTCCTTTCAATAAGCTAGTAAGGCCCGGACATTATATAAATACGAGGTGTATTTCTGTCAACAACTAAAAGAAAAGCCTTAAGAATTATTTGCCCACTTATTAATCAGAAGAATCCCTGTTACGCACACAAGAGTAACTATTACTGCTGAAAGAATTGGTGCGAAAAGAGGGTACCTTGCTAGGAAATCAGCATGAACTAATTTACTTACTAAGTTGACAATTATGTCCTTCCAGACTAGGGCGATTAGAAAACCAAAGGCAGCAATAATTGCAGTTGCTGTTTGCTTTTTAAATTCGGAATGAAAAATTCTTAAAGGAATTTTGACTGCCTGCACTCTAGAGAGTTGTTTGTCTACTTCCTTTTTTACTTCTTGCTTCACCTCTTGTTTCTCTTGAGGTGATAAATGATCTAAAGCCATGCATAATAGTATCAAAGCAAGGTTAAAAATCTTTTGAAAAAAATAAAAAAATAAAAAATAAGTCCTAGAAAGCTTTATTTAGCTAATTCTCCAATTCCCCCTATGACTGCAATGATTCCTCCAATTAATGGAAGCCAATAATCTGGTGTCCATTGCCCAATAACCGCAATGATACCTCCGACCAATGCAACCCATCCACCCCAGTTTGCCATCTTGTGTTATACCTCCTTTCATATGTAGAGAATTACAATCGCGAACTTTAAATGCCCTTGAAAATCCTCTCTTTTACGATTCCCTAAAAGGAATAAATTACTGAAGTTGAACTTCTTTAAATAATTTTCCCCTAGTTATTACTTAGAAAATGGAAATTTACCCTATGTGTTTCTTTACTATTTGTGCTGCCCTGGATAGGAGGATTGGTTCCGACGGCAAACACCTGTTCAAACACCTGTTTATTTTTCTCTCTTACCTGTTTTTATTGTTTAAATTGATGTCTAAGGCTGTTTATTGTCATTTCTTCTTTCCAGTTACAAGTTGCTTTATAACCCTTAAAAGCGTAATATTTATAAACAAGAGGCGTTGTTATATAATTATGTTTGAATGGTTTTTTGGAAAGAGAGATAAAAATACAGATGAAGAAACTAAAAGAGGTTTTGATGCCGTTAAAAAGGATATGGAAACTGTTGGAAAGTGGATCAAACACCTTGATGGTCAAGACAAACAGCTGTTGGATAGCCTGAATGAACTTAAACATGATTTGTCTTCGATAAAAGATGAAATTGCAGCAGTCCGTGAAGCTTTATCAGAGATATCTGAAGAGAAAGAAAACAAACAGGTGTTTGAAAAAATGCCTGTTTTCCACAAACAGACAGGTGTTTTAAGTGTGGAAAAAGCTGTTCAAACACCTGTTCAAACAGCTAATTTTCTAGATATTTTAAAAAATTTAAGTTCTAACGAGAGATTGATTGTTTTTACGTTGTTGAACAGCGATTTGAAGCTTAGTTATGAAGATTTGGCTCTTTTGCTTGGAAAGGAGAGATCCACAATAAGGGGACAGATAAATGCTATAAAACAGAAAAGTGAAGGCCTGATTAAAGAATTAACTGAAAAAACCGGTAAAAAAAGAGTGTATATCCCTGAGGAAATCAAGGAAAAACTGTCAAAATATGGAAAAGTGAGAGTTAAAAAGAAGAGTAAAGGTTCGGTTAATAAAGAAAGTTCGGTTTAAATATAGTAAAATTAGTCAAAATATGGAAAAGTGAGAGTTAAAATGAGTGAGAAAGATAAGATTATGCTAAAAGAATTAGAGAGTGTAGAGGGGATGATCGCAAAGGCAAATATGGAAAAAAGTGAGGGAAAATTGGAATAAACAGATCAATTTTTCTGAGGGTAAAAGAGAATGTTAGATCAAAGGGAAAAATAAGGTCTTTGAATAAAAAAGTGAGATATTAATACGAACTTTGAGATTTGTTGTGGATGGGAAAATAAAGAAAAAGGAATAGTTATTACTCTGAAGAAAAATAATCGGCTAAACGGAGAACTATATTTCTCTTAGTTGTAAAATTGCAGTTAGAGAGGCTATTTTTTTGAGTTCCGGCGAAACTGAAAGTAAAATTTGCTTGTTATTCACCTTATTTTTACGTATGGGAATACCTTTTTTTATCAACCTTTGAGCATAGTCTCTAACAGAGCTTTGAGTAAGAAAGAGTTTGGATGCTAAAATGGGATAAGTCACTTCTATCCCTTCGTTTTCTAGTTGATAGATAGTAGAGAAGACCAACATCTCCTGGCCAGTGAGGGATTTAAACTTAACACGAACTTCTTGTTTAATTGTATCTAGTGAAGATAAAAGTTGAGAAACTTTCTGGATTTCCTCAGAGTTCGCATTATCCTGCTGGACCCCTTCATTTCCAGTGTGCTGGTTTGTCTGTTGGCCTGTCTGTCTGTCTGCTGGAACCCCCTCATTTCTTGTGGAAACATATGAATTTTGGCTTTTTAGAGGGTATAAAGGGAGATTATGCGTTGGAACGTGTTGGACATGACAAGCTTGTGTTGAAGGGAAGTGTCTGATTGATGGATTTTGAGGAGTATTTGTCTGTTGGAATGTCTGATTGTCCATAGGTCTATCGAGTTTTTGAGAAATCTCTGTTAACATTTGCTTAATATAATCAATTTCTTGGTGGAGAAAAGAAAGATTACTTCTTAATTCCGTTATATCTTGCTTGGCTCGGGAAAAAGCCTCTTTGATAGACTCGTGATCCATCAACTAAGTTTGTTAAAGATCATTATAAATATTATTGTGATTTATTGAATTACGGCTGGTAGATTGATGCCTTTTATAAACATCAAAGGCTTCGTTTGATAATCTCCATCGTTGTCGTTTAGAATAGTCTTGGCCTTTAAAATTTTTATTTATCTGGATGACTGCCTTTTTCTCCTGCAGACTTAATAACAAAGATTTTGTAAATTCTTCATCTCTAGCTATTTCCCTAGCAATATCTACTGTAAATCGGGATTCGGGAGATACTGTAAAGAGATAATGAAGGATCTGTTCACATATCTTATCTTTTTTAGATTGAGATATTTTTGGCATGAATGCAAGAGGGAGAGGGATTATTTAAAGATGGTGTCTATTCTTGAATATCTCTTGTTAAATATGACAAATTATCTCTCCTTTTTATGAGGAAGGTGGATTTTAGAATGGAATGAGAGAGATAAAAGATCGCATGTAAAGGCTTTCTTGGGCCCCAGATAGAAGATGATATTTAATTGTTAAAATATAGCAATTTGAGAGAAGAATTTGAAAGATTTTATGCCTGCATAAATAGCTCCCCTTATATATGGAGTATTACAATCGTGCCTGAATTTTTTGGCCTCTGAGATTCCCTCTCAATTGGCACTAAGAAAATTGAATTTGTGCAAGCTCCCTATTTTAGTCTGTGAGAAAGTAAATTTAATTTTCGAGGTGCTCAAGAACCTCCTGCTTTAACAGAGGGTTCTTGACATTCACAAAGATTAAATAGGAAGATAGAGAAGATTCTAGGCAAGATTTTATTGTTTTAGAAGGTAAATTATGGCTAATGTAGAATATATTGATGCACACAGTCCGGAGGAAGTAAGGAGAATCTTGAATCCCCTAGTTAGAGAATGGTTTTTTTCTCGGTTTAAAGATTTCTCTAAGACTCAACTTTATACTGTAAAGAACATTTATGATAGGAAAAATATCCTTATATGCGCCCCAACGGGGGGAACCAAAACTTTAAGCGCTTTTTTAGGGATTATTAATTATCTTGTTGAGCTTGCTCTGAAAAAAGAACTGGACAATAAGATGTATGCAGTTTATGTCAGCCCCTTAAAAGCGTTAAGCAATGATATATTTGTCAACCTCATACAGCCATTACGAGAAATTGAAGAAATAGCTAAAAAGAAAGGGATAGATATACAAGAAATTCGGGTAGGGTTAAGGACTGGAGATACTGAAGCTAAAGAGAGGGCCCGGCAAGCCAGAAAGACCCCTCATATCTATGTAACCACTCCTGAATCTTTGGCAATTGTCTTGACTTCTCCTAAGTTCTCAGAGAAAATCATGGCTTTAGAATTTTTAGTGGTTGATGAGATTCATGCCCTAACTAACAAAAGAGGAGTTTATCTCAGTTTGACCTTGGAAAGGCTTTGCCACGCTAGTTCGATAGAACCTGTAAGAATCGGCTTAAGCGCAACTATCGCTCCCCTTGAAGAAATAGCTAAATTTCTAGTTGGTAGCAAAAGGGACTGTTTGATTGCAGATGTTAAATTGTTAAAGAAAATAGAAATTGGACTAGATTATCCCGGGGAGAACTTGCTAGAGGCCGAAAATCAGACAAATCAAAAAAAGCTTTACCATTTACTTGATGGACTAATTGAGAAAAATAGGACCACTTTAATTTTTACTAACACTCGCGCAGCTACTGAAAGGATTATTCACTATTTGGATTTACATTTTCCTAAGAAATATGCTGGCTTGATCGGGGCTCATCACAGCAGCATGAGCAAGGAGAAAAGATTTGAAATTGAAGAAAAATTAAGGAAGGGAGAATTGAAAGTAGTTGTGTCTTCAACCTCTTTAGAATTAGGAATAGATATTGGAAGTATAGACTTAGTTATACTACTAAGAAGCCCGAAGGGCGTAGCTCGAGCCTTACAAAGAATTGGTAGAGCCGGGCATAAACTTCACACGAATCCAAGGGGAGAGTTTATTGTACTTGACAGAGATGATCTGATAGAGTGCGGCATCTTAATGAAGGGGATGATAGAGGGGAAAATTGAAAGTACTGAGATTCCCAAAAATGCTTTAGATGTTTTGGCCCAACAGATATTTGGCATGGCTATAACTAAAGTGTGGGATATAGATGAGATACTTGGGGTGATCCGGAAGAGCTATTGCTATGAAAATCTCAGCAAGGAAGATTTCTTTGATGTGATAAGCTATCTTGCAGGAGAGTACGCTTTAGAACATAGGCATGTATATGCTAAAATATGGTATGATGCGGATAAGAAACAAATTGGAAAGAAGGGCAAACTGGCCAGGGTGATTTATCTGACTAATATAGGGACTATTCCTGAGGAGGGATTCGTTAATGTGGTCATTCAGCATCCTCCTGAAAAAAGAGGAAGTATTATTGGGAAGATTGATGAGTCTTTCTTAGAAAGGATGAAGAAAGGAGACATTTTTGTTTTAGGTGGGGAGAAGTATCAATTTCTCTTTGCAAGAGGCATGAAAATCTATGTGCGGGCAGGCATAACCAAGAATCCTACGATCCCTAGTTGGTTTAGTGAAATGCTGCCTTTAAATTTTGAAGTTGCGCTAGAGATAGGTAGATTCAGAAGATTGGTCAAGGAGAGATTGAAGAATAAAAAAGAGTGTATTGAGTTTATAAAAAAACACATTTATTGCCAGCAGCATATTGCAGAAGAGGCCTATAATTATTTTGTGGAGCAGCAGGGTTTTGCTGAAATTCCAGATGATAAGACTATTCTCATAGAGAAGTATAAAGAAGAGAAAGAATATGTCGTTTTCCATAGTATGTACGGGAGAAGAGTAAATGATGCCTTAGCTAGGGCTTATGCCTATGCTGCGGCAAGCTTTAGAAGCAGAGATGTCGAAATGGGCATCAGTGATAATGGATTCTTCATAGCTGGAGAAGACCTAGATGAAGACAAAATGATAAAGGCAATAACTGGCAAGAATCTAGAAGAAATCTTAAAGGAAGCTGTTGAGAAGACAGAAGTTTTGGCTAGGAGATTTAGGCACTGTGCGGCTAGAAGCCTCATGATCTTAAGGAGTTACAAAGGAAGACTAAAAAGCGTGGGCAAGCAGCATGTCCATTCGGGATTCTTGTTATATGCTATAAAAAAGATAAGCAATGAGTTTCCTATTTTAAGGGAAGCGAGGAGAGAAGTTATGGAAGATTTGATGGACTTAAGAAATGCAAAGAAAGTTTTAGAAGGCATTGAAAAAGGTGAGATAAAGATAAAAAAAATAAGAACTCCTTTCGTTTCTCCTTTCGGCTTGAACCTTGTCTTACAAGGGAGGAGCGACCTTATAAAAATAGAAGATCGCGCTGCTTTCCTTAAAAGAATGCACGAACTGCACCTTAAGGCAATAGCTACAAAAGGAAAATACAAACAAAATTAGACAGGAAATGAAAATGAATATTTTGTTGAGGGGACTTATTCAACCCGGTGTGTGGTTTCGGTAGCACTTACAGCTTTAGTTGGGTTTTTTTCCCTGGGAGTTTACCGAGCAAATATAGAAATAGAGAAGGGTCCGAGGCCTCCTTTATCTGAAACCATTGAAGGAAGAGTTATTAAAGAGACTTATGAAAAAGCATCTAGTGGTTTTGGAAGAGATACTCATAATGCAGTTGTACAAACTCCCGAGGGGAGGATGATCAATATCGCCTCTTATCAGATTTTTGCACGCCAAATAAACAATATGGTTGATGAGGGAGATACTGTAAGGCTCAACTTGAGCCGTAAATTCCCAAGAGAGCATACTGGCAGCCCTAGTTTTTATGAAATACTTACTGCAGATATTCTTAGCGTCCAGAAGAAAGGGCAATAGAAGTAGGATTTAAAAAGCAGGAAAAATTAATATTGGGGAGGTAAAATGAGGTTGAAACCATCAGGATTGAAAGTAACAATTAGCTTAGTGTTAGGTATCCTACTTGGTGCTTTTTTAGGCCTGCACACTATCTGTGTTGGGACTTGTCCGAGTAATGTAAAAGAGATAGGTGGTTTTCAGTATGGGTTAGATAACAATAGCATACTAACTGCTTTGATATTTGCTATTCCATTTATCATTTTAATTTACTTAATTTATAGCATACTCCAGCGAGATGCTCTAAACCATCCAAAAGTAACTATAATTAAAAGCCGGGCTTTGGCATTGAGGAACTATAAAAATAAACATATTTTTGGATGGAAAGACCTGCGTAGGCAGATGCTTTGGGAGAGTATTTTAGAAGGCATTATCCTGGTTGGAGTCATTGGATTAATGGTATTATATTTTGTATTATATGTCTTTGGAAGTGGTCCAAGGCCTGAACTGGGGTGGATGTTATGGGTAATTTTGGGAGTCTTGGGAGTTGTATTGATTGCTGCTATTTTTTATATCGTAATTTTTGTAAGGTACTTGAGACTGGCAAAAAAAATGAAGAACTAGAGGTTCCCTTGAACGTATTTTTATGAGGAAAAGCTTAATTACCTATTTTTTAGAGAGATGTAATGGAAGTAGAGTATCTGGGCAAGTGCATCATTATCAAAATAGAAAATAAAATCAACCTCATAGTTGGAGACCTGCATTTGGGCTTTGAACAAGCCTTGGAAAATTCTGGAACTTTAATCGGAAGGAGAATGTTCAAGGAGATGGTAGAAGAATTTGATCTTATCTTTGAACAAGTAAAGAAAAGAGGGCTAAGCTTAGATAAAGTTATATTTTTAGGAGATATTAAACACGAATTTTTTGAATTAAGCCAACAGGAGAGAGGAGACCTAACTAAATTAATTGATTACTTAGAAAGCAAAATGGATAAGGGAAATTACAAGATTGTTTTTATCAAAGGAAATCATGATAATTATTTATTAAATTTGAGGACCATTGGGAAAGTGGAGGTATGTGATCATCTAATAATGGGAGATTGCTGTTTTTTACACGGAGATAAAGATTTTGTCGAAGCTTGGGACAAGAAAATAAATTATTGGATAATGGGCCACCTTCACCCTGCGGTGAAGATTAAAGACTATAGGGGAGTAAGAGTTGAAAAATATAAATGTTTTTTAGAAGGAGAATTCAAAGGAAAGAAAGTAATCGTTTTGCCCAGTTTTAATCCCTATAGTGAAGGAAGCGACATGAGAGAAGAGAGAATGGATCTCCCCTGGGAATTTGAAGTAGAGAAATTTAATGTTAAGATAGTAGGCGAAAATTTAAAGGTTTTAGATTTTGGCAAGCTCGGAAAGCTATAGGCCTTTTATATAGGTTCGGTGAAATACAAAGATAGAAAAATCTTATTCTTTCAACTTTGAACCGGGGGTAAGTTGAGGGATTGAGATATGAGTTGGTAAGTCTAGCTCTTCTTCGTAAGAAAGTGCCTTTGCAGCACATTTTCTAATTAGAAGATTGAAAATAGACACCCTAAAGTTTGGAGGCAACTCTTTCTTCTTCCATGACTTCAAAAGATTTTTTGCCTCTTCTTCTTTAAGTGAAAGCATCAGAAACCCTTCAAAAATTATCTCTGCTTCTTTGTCGCTCGCCTTATCCTCTGATTTGTAGGCTAAAGAATACCTAAACGAGAGTTTCACCACTTCTGTATCCTTTACTAGATCTATTTTCTGTTTTTCTAGATCTGTAAACTCAATATTGTTAGTTACTGACTTGCCAGTTTTGAAATTTGGTAATTTCTCTGCTGAGAGTTTTGTGAAATTAAATCCTATTACTTGCATGTTATTGATAGTTAAATAAAGTCTTCTTCTGAAACAACCACAAAGTCCCCTATAGCTATGATTGTATTGTAGGGGATTAATAAGTTTTTACTAGAGGATATTTCTAAATTTAAACTTCGAGCATATGGTGTAGGGTCTTTTACTACTAATTGAATCAATTCTCCGGTCCGCGTCTCAAAGGTGATATCCTGAACCATTCCCAGTCTCTTTCCTTCTTTTGTAACAACTAATCTGCCGATTAAGTCGTGATATGTTTTTTTATCAAGAGCCATGATGATTGGAAATTGAAATTATATATAAATCTTTCCCTCATATATTTTTTACTAGTTCTTGGGGATGATAAATTTAAGTTACCCTCTCCCCCCTTGGTTTCGTATGGAACAGGAGAAAAGATTTAAAAAGTGTCTGTTAATGATTGTGTTTTTTATTTTTATTTTTAAATATTTCTATTATATATTATATATTATATATAGTAATATAATATATGTTAGTTAATTGTTCGTTTTATTTAGAGTTATATAGATTGTTATAAATAAGTTCCATGAGAAATGGAGGAGGGGGGAGTTTCTTTAATACTTCTCAGAAAACTGAGGGAGAAATATATTTTTCCATAAGAAATAAAGCCTAAAAATAGATAGGTTTATAATGAGGGGGAGGTATAGAATTAGAATTTAAGAGGTGAATATGGATAGGCTAAATCAAATTTTTGACTCATTTGTAAATTACAATTTATTTAAAGACAAAAGAGTTCTACAGTCAAATTACATTCCTGAAAGCATTGCTCATCGCGATGGTCAAGTTGAAATGGTCGCGTCTATACTTGCCCCTTCCCTACGGGGAGAGAGGATAAGTAATCTGTTTATTTATGGGAAAACGGGGACAGGCAAAACTTTAAGCGTCAGGCACGTTGGCGATAAAATATTAGATAAATTAAAAGAGCTAGGGCAGGAGAATGTTAGATTTGTCTACGTCAATTGCAAGCTTAAGAAAGTTGCAGATACAGAATATCGGATTTTAGCAGAGATAATTAGAGAACTAGGTGGAAAGATCCCCTCCACAGGGTTACCTACTGATGAGGTATACTCAAGATTTGTTGACTTAATAGATAATAAAAAACAGATGATTGTTCTAGTGCTCGATGAAATAGATCAAGCAGTAAAAAAGATATCAGACAATTTTATTTATACCTTGACTAGATTGAATACAGATTTGAAGAATGCCCAGATTAATCTAATTGGGATTAGTAATAGTTTAACTTTCATGGACAATCTAGATCCGAGGGTTAGAAGTTCTTTAGGAGAAGAAGAAATTGTCTTTCCACCTTATAATGCCTTACAATTACAGGATATCTTAAAGGAAAGAGCCGACCGTGCTTTTAAAGAAGGGATTTTAGAAGAGGGAGTTATTGCAAAGTGTGCGGCTTACGCGGCTAGAGAACACGGAGATGCGAGGAGAGCCTTAGATCTCCTCAGAGTAGCAGGAGAATTGGCCGAGAGAGAGCAGAGCAAAAAGATAGGTCTTCAACATATTGACATCGCCAAGGACAAAATAGAAAGAGACAAAATGCTCGATATTATAGAAAGCGAGCCTAGACAATTTCAATTAGTTTTGGCAGCGATCTTTGCTTTAAGTGAGAAAAGCGAAGTAAAGGAGATGTTCACTGGGGATGTTTATAACTATTATCAGGAAATATGTGAAAAGACTCGCAGTGAAGTGTTAACACAAAGGAGGATTTCAGATATTATCTCAGAATTTGATATGCTTGGAATTATTAATGCCCCAGTAATTAGCAAAGGCAGACAAGGCAGAACAAGGGAGATAAAGTTAGTTCTCTCTCCAACGATTAAAGATAAGGCCAAAGAGATTATCAACAAGGCGCTATACTTGTAATTTTATATATCTGGAGATATTTGTTGATATATATTATAGTGGTCACACATGTTTAAATATAAAAACAAAATTCCTATTTTTATTGCATGAATCGAGAAATTTTAGACGCTATAAGAGAAAAGGGCTTATTGATAGAGAAAGAAGTATATGATTTGATAAGTAATTTAGAAGATGTTAAAATTGCTAAGAGTTTCCTCGAGACTTTGGAAAGACTCTCTGGACAAAAGATTATTACTAAATCTGTTATTTCTAAGAACATAGAATACGTGCAAAAGATATTTGCCCAGTCCTCTGAAGGAAATGGGGTAGCTGAAAAGATTTTTGTGAAGCTGGGGCTGAATTTGGAGATTACTAAAGAGCAAGAAATAGTCCGGAAGAACCCTGAGGATAAGAGAGTTAGACAAGATTTCCAAATATTTTATGCAGATACAAAAGCAGATAAAAAGTTAGAGGTAAGCGACTTCACTTATCACCTACGAGCTAGATACCAACAGATCCAAAGGATTTTAATGCAGAGACCTGGATTGATTAACCTCGTCTCTATTGGGAAGATATCTAGTAATCGTCAAATGCTTAGTATCATTGGGGCAGTTGTCGAGAAGAGACCAACTAAAAATAAGAATTTAATTGTAAAATTCGAAGATCTCACAGGGATAATTTCAGTTGTTTTTAAGAGCGATAATATAGAGTTATATAAAAAAGCCAATGACCTTCAGTTAGATGATGTGGTGGCCGTCAAGGCCTCTGGCAATAGTGATCTACTCTTTGGATATGACCTATTCTATCCAGATTCTTTTTTGACAAATAAGACTAAATTTGATGAAGATGTGTCTATCGCGTTTCTTTCAGATATACATGCAGGGAGCAATAGACATCTAAAGAAAAGTATAGCTAGATTTCTAGAATGGATAAACAGCGATGATGAGAACGCTAAGAAAATAAAGTATATCTTTTTTGTCGGAGACAACGTGGATGGAGTAGGAATATTTCCAAATCAAGAAGCTGTTTTAGAATTGAAAAGTATGGCTGAGCAGTATAATCTTTTGGCATCCTACTTACATCAGATACCTAAAAGGATAACTATGTTCATGTGCCCAGGCCAGCACGATGCTACGAGAGTTGCAGAACCCCAGCCGATTATAGATCGAAAATATTCCGAGGCCCTATACAATATAGACAACCTTATCTTGGTTACGAATCCTACTTTAATAAAGCTTCTAGAGAAGGAAAAGGAATTCAGAGTCCTCATGTACCATGGGGCAAGCATACACACTTTTATCAATGAGATACAAGATTTAAGAATGGCCAAGGCACATAGGACTCCTGCTAAAGCCGTAAGGGAAATGCTGAAGAGGAGGCACTTGGCACCTACTCATTCTTCTGTTGTTTATATTCCTAATGCGGACAAAGACCCTTTAGTTATAAGTGAGGTCCCTGATGTGCTTTGTACTGGAGAAGTCCACAGATTAGACATAGAAAATTATAATGGCACTTTGATAATTACAGGTAGTTGTTGGCAGGCACAGACTCCCTTTGAAGAAAAAGTAGGAAATATACCTGATCCCGCGAAGGTTCCAGTATTGAATCTTAAAACTCGAGAACTAAGGATATTCGACTTTGGAGATGAGGAGGAAATAAACCGTGAATACTGAAGATGGAAAGAAAGAAATTGTAACTTTATGTGGCAGCACAAGATTTAAAGAGATATTTTTTAAGGTAGCAAGAAAGTTGCAGTTTGAGGAAGATAAAGTGGTTTTATTACCTTTGGAGTTTTGTCATAGCGATGGAAATAGGTATGATAATAAACAACTCGAGTTATTAGATAGGGTGCACAGGGTGAAAATAGACATTTCTGATTGCATATTTGTTATTGATGTCGAGGGATACATTGGAGAAAGCACCAAGAATGAGATAAATTATGCTGCCAAGAGTGGAAAGGCTATTAGGTATTATTCAAAGGAGACAGGGGGAATAAAATGATGAGAGATAGAAATAGTTGGAAGGAGGGGTTGTAATTTAGGGGAAGATGAACACTGAACAATATTTTGAGCATATCGAGAAAGAAGTTAAAAGATATTATGATGCGGCTAGAGAGGCAAGGAGAAAGGGATTTGATCCCGTTAGTGATGTGGAAACACCTATAGCAATGACCTTGGCTGAAAAAGCAACCGGCTTAATATCCACTATTTATCCTCAATTAAATGACAAAAAGATTATCGATAGGATAATTGAGCTTGAGAAGGAATTCGGACCTTTGGATATGATGGTTCCTTTTAAGATAGCTGAGGAAATTGCTAAAGAAAAATTCTGTAAATTTGCCAGCCATTTACAAGCGATGGATGCCGGAATAAGAGTAGGGTTTTCTTATATCACTATCGGCGTGGTAAGCTCCCCTATTGAGGGATTTACAGAACTAAAAATAAAGAAAACAAAAGAGGGGAAAGAATATTTGGCAGCTTATTTCTCCGGGCCCATAAGAAGTGCAGGCACAACCGCCTCGTGCATGGTATTGATGTTAATTGATTACTTAAGGGAAGTTTTTGGATATGATAAATATGATCCTAGCGAAGACGAAGTCAAGAGATATGTTACTGAAAATTATGATTATCATGAGAGAATAAATAATTTGCAGTATTTGCCTACCGAAGAGGAGATAGAATTTCTTGCCAGAAACATCCCTATTGAAGTTACGGGCGAACCTAGCGAAGACCGTGAAGTCTCTAATTATAAAGACCTGCAAAGGATCGAGACTAATTTTATTAGAGGCGGGATGTGCTTGATATTTTCAGAAGGTTTAGCCCAGAAAGCTCAGAAAGGATATGGGCTATGGAAAGGGATGTTAGATAAAGGCCTCCAAGCTACTGGGTGGAGATTTTTAGACCAATATATACAGATTCATAAGAAAAGAGTTTCTGGGAGTTCTGATACCTCTGCTACATATATTAAAGATTTGGTTGCAGGAAGACCAGTTTTTGGCCACCCTTCAAGATCGGGAGGTTTTAGATTTAGATATGGTCGAGGCCGAGTTGGAGGATTTTCTGCCACTGCGATCCACCCCGCGACTATGGGAATTTCAGGCAGTTTCATGTCTTTTGGCACCCAATTAAAAATTGAAAAGCCTACCAAGGGATGTGCAATTGCCTATTGTGATGAAATGGACGGCCCAATTGTAAAATTGAATAGTGGAAGTGTCAAAAGAATTGAGACCCTGGAAGAAGCTAAAAGAGTATATCCCAACGTTGAAGAAATTGTTTATTTGGGAGACATTTTGATCTCTCTTGGAGATGTGGCCAATAGGAAATATGAATTACTAAAGCCAGGCTACGTTGAAGAGTGGTGGAATTTAGAGTTGGAGAAGAAAGCAGGAGATAAAAAGCCGAAATTAAACAGTTTTCAAGTTAGTTTTGAAGAGGCCTGTAAACTTTCTCGAGAATTTGGCATACCCCTACATCCTAGGTACATCTATTATTGGAAAGAAATTTCTTCTGAACAATTTTTAGCTCTAGTTGAATGGATTCGTGAGGGCAAGCTTATTGAGGGCGACAGGTTGGTATTGCCTTATTTTGTTTCTCAAAGAGAAATTTATTCTATGGCTAAAAGAGGATTGGAACTTTTAGGATGCGAGCATGAAGTCACCTTGGAAAATGTGGTTTTGCAGGGAAACGATGTAAAAGGCCTACTGGCAAATTTAGGAATCCCTGGAAAAGATTTACAAAAGGAAGTAGAAAACATTCTTATAAAGATAGAGGAGAACAAAGATAAAAGTATTTTGGAGAAGATCAATTTAATCTCCGAATTCACGATCAAAGATAAATCAGGAGTATTTATCGGAGCAAGAATGGGAAGGCCTGAGAAAGCTAAGCTAAGAAAGCTCACCGGATCTCCTCATGTTTTATTTCCAGTTGGAGAAGAGGGAGGAAGAATGAGGAGCGTACAATCTGCTCTAGAGATTGGAAAAGTTAATGCAGAATTTCCTCTTTATCAATGTAAGGAATGTGGAAATGAAACTATTTATCCTAGATGTGAAAAATGCAGCGCTCAATGCATGAAACTTAAATATTCCCCAAAAGAAGACAAAATTTACATGGATGGCGTAGAATCTGAGGAAACTTTGATAGAATATAAAGGGCGAGAAGTAGACATCAAACATTACTTTGAGTTAGCTAGAAAACAATTAGGCTTTAGAAATGATGAAGTCGCTTTAATTAAAGGGGTTAAAGGGACTTCAAGCAAGGATCACAGTTGCGAACATTTGGGAAAAGGAATCTTAAGGGCAAAATACGGGTTAAATGTAAACAAAGATGGTACGATTAGATATGACATGACTGAGATGGCAATAACTCATTTTAAACCTCTTGAGATTGGCACAAGTATTCCTAAATTGAAACAGTTAGGCTACGAGAAAGATGTATTTGGAAATGAACTTATGGAGGATAATCAAATTTTAGAGATGTTTCCTCATGATGTCATACTCCCTTCCTGTCCAGATTCCCCTGATGAACGAGCAGATGCAGTTTTTACCAATATCAGTAATTTTGTAGATGATGAATTTGAAAAAATTTATAGTATGCCTAGATTCTTTAATATTCAGAAGAAAGAAGATTTATTAGGATCTTTGCTAGTTTGTATAGCCCCCCACATTTGTACTGCAACAGTTGGGAGGCTTATAGGTTATTCCGAGTCTCAGACTCTTCTTGCGAGCCCTTTTATGCATGCTGCAATGAGGCGAGATTGTGATGGGGACGAGGCCGCAGCTTTATTTCTCATGGATCTATTACTTAATTTTTCTAAGAAATTTTTACCTGCCCATCGTGGGGGAACTCAAGATGCACCTTTAGTTTTAAATGTTAGAATAAGGGCGGGAGATGTGGATGATCAAATATTAGACTTTGAACTTTCACCTTATCCTCTAGAGTTATATGAGTTAGCTGAACAGGGCAAACATTCTTCTGAAGTAAAAATAGACAATGTGAAATCGCGGTTAAAAGCAGGCAAGGATCCTTTCTCTGGAGCCTTATTTACTCATAATAGTGATAATTTTAATCATACTGTTTTAAATTCATCTTACAAGTCTCTTCCTACCATGGGGGACAAGGTAAGATGCCAGATGGAACTTTGCAAGAAAATAAGAGCAGTTGATACGCGAGATGTTTCAAGATTAATTATAGAGAGACACCTTATCAGGGATACCCGAGGTAATTTGAGAAAGTTTTCCCAACAAGAATTTAGGTGTGTAGGATGCAATGGAAAGTATAGGCGCCCCCCCATGGCCGGCAAATGCAATAAGTGTGGAGGAAGATTGATCTTCACAATTGCTGAAGGAAGCGTTCTAAAATATATGCAATTAGCTCTTTCTTTAGCCAGAGATTATAAAGTAGACCCTTACCTTCTGGAGAGCTTAGAATTGACAGAAAGATATATCTATAGTATCTTTGGGAAAGAAAAAGACAAGCAAGAAGCTTTGGGCAAGTGGTTCTAGAATAGATAAATTATTATAAATCGTTTTATTATATAACTTTTATGGGAGACAAGCTAAAAAATATTCCTTCGCCATTTTATAAACTATGGACTAACTTTGTGCAGGTTACAGGCCCCCCTATTGTTTTTTTTACAATGGGCTCCCTTTTCTGTTACTTATATTCACAGATCAGACCTCTTCCTGTTTATTCCCACCTAGAAAGTGAACAAGTAACTATTAGGGAAAATGCACTCACTAATTACCACACAAGTACTTCCCCTGCTTGCGATCTCTCCTCGAGACTTTCAAAAGATGAGGGGAAAAAGAATAATCGTTAATTTGGTTTAGGTAGATTTCACCATATAAATTATTATAAATAAAATGCTATTTTAATTTACATGGTCTTAACTAGGGGAGAAATTAAAAGAAGAGCAGTTACTGAATATCAATCTTGTGATAATCCAGGGGAACTTGTTAGCTTTCTCTTCAGACCAAGAGGCGCGATGCGCTCGACTCCTACCAAATGCGGATTAGTTGCGGATCCTCAGGATAGGGAGGGAGATAGGTTTGCTCATTTTATTGCTCCTGCAGAAGATAGGGCTGACCCTACTATAGAAGAGAAAGATAGACTTCTTATCACTAATTTAGATCCTGCATTAATGTCCCCTGCAGGATTTGACTTAAGGGTTGGAGAGGAAGTCTATTTTAGCAAATATAATAGAAATGTTCTTTCTCTTGATCAATTAAGAGAACTTGCTAAGAGGGGAGAGGTGAAAAAAGCAAAACCCAATGCCGAAGGGAAAATTTTGCTGACGGGAGACCCCGCGGGCAATAATGTTTATTTTATTGTAAGTCATGAGACGATTAAGCTGCCTTCTGATTTATCTCTACTAATTGATTCAAAGAGTTCGACAGGAAGATTAGCCTGTATGTGTATCGATAAATCTAGACTGGCTCTGGAAATGGAGCATACAAGCCCAGTGATTGTCAGTGCCCAACCTTATTGGGCAGATCTTGAAATTGAACCTGGAAAGAGCAGTTTGGTCCAGGCAATATTGAGATATCGCCATAGCCCTTTCATGACTCGCGAAGATATCCTAAAGGATGGAGAAAATATTAGTTATTACCATAAAGGCGAGAAGTTAGACTTGCCAAGAGTAGCGCATTTTGCAAAAGAGGGAATGGCTATGACTTTTTCTACGGGCTTGGCTTTTAGAGGGAAGGAAAAAAGAAGATTGCCTGGCCCTATCGATGTAGATGCAAAAGGAACTTATAACGTAAGGGATTATTTTGACACCCTTGAGGGAAATGGAGAGTTGGAAATACTTCCAAGAAGATTCTATTTAATGGGCACACAGGAGGAAATAAGGTTAGGGGGAGTTTGTGGCATTTTGAGCAGAGAAACTCCAGATACGGGCACAGGGTTATGGGGACACTTTGCAGGAGTCATCTGGCAGGGTTTTGCTGGAGAGATTACTATGGAAGTACGATCTGAATCTAGACGATTAATTTCCCAAGGAGATTTTGCAGGCTTTCTTCAATTTGACAAATTGGAAAAATGGAATCCCGGGGCAGGATATTGTGGGAACTATCAAAATCAAAAAGTACCCAAGGCCCCTAAAATGTTCAAAAGTTAGCAGCAAGATTTATAAATAATGCAAAGCATCATTAGTAATGGATTTGGCCAAACTGGTTGTGGCAATAGGTATAGGGTTATTTTTATGTCTTTTTATTAGTGAAGGTTTTTCATTAGTTTACCCTTTTCCAGATTATAACAATCCAGATATTTACAGTTATTCTAATACTTGCAGAGATTTAATAACTGTCAAATGCGGAGACTCTTCTTCAAGTGTTAATTACACAGCATATTATGGGTGTACTAACGAGGTTTATACTTCATCTGAATATAAACAATGTACTGAAAATCAACAAAAGTCTCAGAAAAGTCGTTTAGAGAGCTATCAAAATAAGGTAAAATTTTATCAAATTATTTCTTTAATCACTTTTGGACTGCTAGGAGTTTTAGCTATTTTAATAGGATTCTTTGCTATAGGGAAGAGAAGCATCGGTAGTGGATTAATCCTTGGAGGTATATTTCTCATTCCTTTTGGTGCAATGCTCTCTACAGTCACCTCTTTATTATCTAAAGGATTAAGTTACTTTGGAGGTAGCGGAGCGGATACGGCTTTACAGACAATTACTCAAATAATAAGAGTCGTTGGTTACGCCTTGGTATTATTCATTTTGATATTAATGGCTTACTTTAAGCTTGAGAAGAAAGGCGGATCTGAGGATTGATTTTAGTTAATCAGGTAATAGATAATAGATGGCATAATCAATGCCCCCATCATGTTAATTCTTTTAGAATTTGAGAGAATGCAATAAATTCCTAAACAAGTAGAAGTAGTAAGCACTATTAAACCTAGAGAATTTGTGAAAATAATATTAATTAAAACAAGAAGGAATATTATGCTTATATTTAACTTAAGATAGCTTATCTTATTTATATTTTCAGCGAAGAACTTTGAAGTTTTTATCCCTATAAAAAATGCTAAAAGGCCAGATGCGAACATGGACATTAAAATAAATATCAAATTTTGTGAGGTCGGATTTGTTAGTATTTCCTGAACTGCTGCGGCACTACCTGTTCTAGTTTTGTTAATTGCCAAGAGAGTCACGAAACTAAGGCCCATAACAATTGTGTTAAGTGTTCCAACAAGAAGCAGGAATTTACGAGGAGTTTGTTTTGTTATTTCTGAGCCTATTACTGCAGCATGGCCTGAACCTATCCCTGGTAAAAAAGAGCAAAGAGGCGCGGCTATCGAAGCGGCACCTATAGATGAGAATAATTCTTTTTTTGAGGGAAAGATCTTTTTTATTTCTGGCAATTTTTGCTTTTCTATCTTTGATCTGGATTTTATAGTAATTATAAGAGATGATAGTCCAAACAGACCGGTTAGAAGAGGCATTAAAGGATCTTTAACCGGAAGGTTAAATGTAGCAAAACCCAAGTATCCTGATAAGGTAAATACTATCAGTGCCGAAAGCAGATCTTCTTCTCGGAATATCATATAGAGAGAAATGAAAATCAAGATGAGAGGGATTGCTTTTTCTAATAGGGGATAGAGATGAGGGAGAATATAAAAAAATAATGGGGAAATGATAATAATTAAAGCTATTGCTGTTATTGATCCTATCAGGGTCAAAATACATGCTTCATAACCTCTCCCCTCTTTTAAAAGCTGATGGCCTGGAAGAACTGAGAGAAAATTATCCTCCTCAGGGGCGCCAAGGAAGATCGAAGGTATAAAATCTATGAATGTATGGGTGATAGACATTGCTACAATGAATGTCACCAAAGTTAGAGGTGAAAAGTATTCAGATGAAATTGCCAGAGAACTGATAAGGATGGCTGCAATTAGGTTAATATGTATTCCCGGAAATAGGCCTGTCAATGTGCCGGCTAGCAGGCCTAACAAAAGAGCAAGGACAAACTCTATTATTCCCATTTCGAGGTAGATTTTTAAAGGCCGATGCTTTATTATATTTATCTTTCAATTGCAAGAAGAGGTAAAAGCAAATATGCTCCGGGCATTGCGTGGATTCCTCTTGTTGGCCCTGCTTTGATAGCAAGTGATATTGCTGGAATGCACTGGTGGCCTGTTTTGTTACTGATTGGCTTGGTGGTGCCGGTGGTCGGTCCAATCTTACTTTTGGTGTTTGTGATATTCTTCGTAATCTGGATGTGGAAGACATTCGAAGCACTTGATAAGCCGGGATGGTGGGCTATATTTGCAATTATTCCATTACTGAATATTGTTTATCTAATATTCGTAGGAATTGCAGCGTGGGGTAAGAAGTAAGGCTATTTTTCTTTTTATTTTTTTATTTCCATTTTTAATATTTTTAAATATGTTTTATTAGAGAATTTTTCTATTATAGCGGTGGCGGAGATGTTTTTATAGAGATAAGATTGGGAGGGGCAGTTTTGGCAGAAGAGTTTCAGTTCCTCATTGATTATCAAGGTTTTAGAATTCTTATTTTGGAATTCCGCAGTTACTAAACCCTCTACCCTTATTTTTTGATTATCTTGCAAATATTTTAACTCCGAATCGGATAGAATTTCAATAGGGGGCAAAATTTGATTTAGTAACAGAAGGGTTAGAATGCCTAAAATACTCAATATCAAAGAAAGGAGTAAAAGAGATTTATTGTGCATGAATATATAGAGAAAAGTTTAAATTAAGCTTTTTGTTTTAACTCAGATGAAGAAAAGTTCTAAAGTGAAAGGGGAATATGAGATGGCCACCGGGCAAAGATTTTTTTTAATTACCCGTAATCTTCAGGAGATTATAGGGGCAGATGAATTAAAGTCCTTACTTGTGGAAAAGAAAGAAGTCTCCGTTTATTGGGGAACTATGCCTACTGGCAGCCCCCATGTGTCTTACTTGTACCCTTTATTGAAGATAGCTGATTTTTTAAAAGCAGGTCTCAAGGTAAAAATACTAATTGCCGATTTACATGCAGCACTTGATGGAGTTTCTTGGGAGATACTTGATAAAAGGCAAGCTTATTATGAATTGCTTATTCCTTTAATGTTGCAAAGCGTAGGAGTGGACACTAAGAAATTGGAATTTGTTAAGGGCAGCAAGATGCAAATGAAACCTGAGTATTTTAGAGATTTATTAAAGTTGAGCACTTTGACTACTGTACATGATGCTACTCGCGCAGCTTCAGAGGTAGTAAAATTGGGAGACAACCCTAAATTGGGAGGGATATTATATCCTTTAATGCAAGCTCTAGATGAAGAATATTTAGGGGCAGATATTCAATTTGGGGGGACAGACCAAAGAAAGATATTTGTTTATGCTCGAGAGTATTTACCTAAAATCGGATATAAATCTCGCGTTGAATTAATGAACTACATTCTTCCAGGGTTAATCGGACAGAAGATGAGTTCTAGTGTTCCAGGTAGCAAGATTGATATGTTAGAGAGCGCAGAAGATGTGCAGAAGAAGATTAATAATTCATTATGTGCAGAAGGGGACATCAACAATGGCCTTATGGCCTTCTGTAAATATGTTCTTTTTGTATTGAAAGAAGATAAGAAACACCCTTTTGTTGTAGAAAGACCTGTAAAATTTGGAGGCCCAATAACCTATAAGAAATATGAAGATCTTGAGAAAGACTTTTCTGGAAGGAAACTTCATCCTATGGATCTGAAGAGTGCAGTGGCAAAGGAAATTAATGCTATACTTGAGCCCCTCAGAGAAAATGCAAAGTTGAGGATATTGTACGAAGAAGCATATGGTAAGAAATAATTAGAGGTAAATATATTAATCTATTTAACGAGTTTTTTATATGAAAAACACTAAGTTATATCTCGATGAAATATCCAGAGTTTATCCCGAGGTTAAGTGGAAAAGAGTAAAGCGGATAGATAATAATGGAATAGCCTATGTTGTAATTGTTCTTGATGGAAAGCTAGTTTTTAGATTTCCGAAGGAAAGAGGAGAAGCAGAGAGTTCTTTAAGGACTGAAATGGATTTTTTAGATTTATTTGCCCCCAAGGTGAAATTGAAGGTCCCTCGCTATAATTATAAGCCAAAAGACAGTTCGTTTGGAGGATATACCTTCATCGCTGGGAAGGAAGCAGGCTCATTTTCATCATTGAATAACTTAAACACAAGAGAGAATGTTTGTCTCTTTGCAGATTTTCTTTCTATCCTGCATACTTTCAGTAAAAAAGGATTAAAAATAAAAGAATACGACCCTTACCCAGAAGTGGCAAGATACTCTGAGAAGAAATTGAGAGTTATCTCTCATCTACTAAGTGACAAAGAAAAGAAGTTCCTAAAGAGAGTCATTTCGGAAATAAGGGGATTAAAATTTCCTAAGAAATGCATAGTTCATTCTGATTTAAGAGCAGATCACGTTTTGGTTAAGGGAAATAAAGTAGTTGGCATTATCGATTTTGGAGATTTATCGGTTGGAGACCCTAGCCGAGATTTTACTTTCTTTTGGAATTTAGGAGGAGATTTCGTTAAGCAGGTATATAAGAAATATAACGGGCCAAAAGATGAAGGCCTTTTAAAACGCGCAGAGTTACTAAATGTCAACCAATATATCACTGATGTCTATTATGGCATAAAGATGAGAAAAAGAAGGTGGAAATTTCCTTCTTTGAATAAGATAAGGAAAATTGTAAAAGAAGGTCTGATTTATACTGCTATTTAGTATGAAACTCGATAATATCTTGATCCTTTAACACATGGGAAAGCCCGACCCTTTGATTAGGAAACTTGCTTGAAGGACCTGTGACTCTGGTTTCTTTTATCTTTTGGGAGAAGCCATTTCTAATTTTTTCTGCAATATCTTTTACAGTAGAATTTAGGGGCGCGACCATTGGGAGAGGAGAGTGAATTTTGTTGGGCTCTTTCATATATACGCGGATCACCTCCATTTGCTTGATTATTCTCTCTTTTAACTTTTCTATATTTTCGTTTGATACACACGAGACGGGCAAGGCATTTAATTTTTTACTCTTTATTTTTTCTTCTAGCTTTCTTATCGTATCCCGGGATAAGAGATCTACTTTGTTGATCACTATTAACCTCTTACCTGTCGCTTTTGCCAGAACTAAAGAAATTTTTTCTAATTCCTCTAAGCTTTCTAAAACTATCAATATCATGTCCGCCGTGTTGACTATTCCAGAGTCAAAGTTTTCTGAGCCAATAGGGGGTAAATCTACTATCTGGGCCTTTATGCCTTGGTAGTCTAGAGTACCTAATTCAGGCTCTTTAGTGGTAAATGCATAAGAGTTTATCTTTGGAGAAGCATTTGTTATTCTTGCTAGCAAGGAAGATTTCCCCACGTTTGTTAACCCGACTAAGACAACTTGAAATCCTTCTTTCTTTATTGTTTTCCTTGTGGTCTTTCCAGTGGATTTAACTTTCTCCTGTTTTTCTAAAAACTTTTTCAAACGGGTTTTAAGTTCGGCTAGAAGGTTTTCTGAACCTTTGTGCTTTGGAGCAGTTTTAATCAGCTCTTGCAAGGCTACAATTTTTTCATCTAGCGTTTGAGCTTGATAATATTTTTTTTCAGCATTTACATATTCATAACCTGCATTAATCGGCATTGTTTTAGATCGTAAGGAGGGTTATTAATATTTTCTCAACACACTCCTTTTTTATAGGCTCAGTACCTCCCAAAGTTCTAGAGTTAACTAACTGAGAATTGCTAGGACAAAATAAAAATTAATGCCGCCTTTGTAGCATATATACTAACAAAGGAGAATATGAAATATCAGGCTATTCCAAATAGTAAGTCCGCCCCCCCCACTTAAAATTTGTTTCAGGCATATTACTTTTACCTCCTAAATTTCCCAAGAGCACATTAGTATAAATGCCACAAAGAAATCCTGCAATGAAAGAGTTTATGCACCACCTATCAAAAGCTCCATTTTTCCAGATGTCTTCACTTAGGCATTCATAAGATAAATATTAGGAAAGCATTTATTAAGTCTCGCCATTTTTTTATAATATGAAATTTTATAAGAAGGTTCTAAAGAATGGGATGACTATTGTTATGGAGAAAAGAGATATTCCCGTTGTCTCTTTGGCTATCTGCAATAAATTTGGCGCAGGCTATGAAGAAAGTAAAATAAAAGGGATATCTCACTTTATAGAACATTTAGTTTTTACAGGCACCAAGACTCGAACACATGAAGACATCTCTAGAGAGATAGAGAAGCGAGGAGGGATGGTTAACGCTTTCACTGCAAATCAGATAACTGGATTTTGGTTTAAACTCCCATCTGAGCATCTATTTTCCGGATTAGATATACTGAGAGACATATTGCAAAATCCTACTTTCGATAAGGCTAAATTCGAGAAAGAGAAGAAAGTTATTTTAGAAGAAATAAAAATGTATCATGATGATCCCTCTAGAAATGTCCATGACCATCTAACAGAAAATTTATATGAACCTCCTTTCGGAGAAAACATTGCGGGCTGTAAAGAAAGCGTTTCTGCTCTGGAGAGAAATTTTGTATATAATTATTATAAAGAGAAATATCGAGCAAGTAATTACGTGGTTGTTATAGTTGGAGATGCAAATTTTGATAAAATCTGTACTTACTTAGAAAAGAATTTTCCTTCTGAAAGGAGCAGTAAATTAAAGATGAATATCAAGAAAAAGAATGCCGAGACTATAGAAGAAAGAGATGGAATCGATCAGACACATTTTATAATTGGATTCCATGCTCCTTTGGCACGGGACAAGAATTATTATTCTCTAGAAGTTTTGGACACCTTCCTAGCAGGAGGTATGTCTTCAAAACTCTTCTTGAAGATAAGGGAAGAGAAAGGATTAGCTTATACAATTCAGAGTTCAATTAATAGCGAGAAAGATTATTCTTATTATTCTATATATCTCGGGACTACTAAGGAAGCTTTGACAGAAGTTAAGAAGATAATTTTAGAGGAGCTAAATAATATTAGTAAGATGACTGAGAAAGACCTAGAAGAAGCAAAGACGAGACTTATAGGTCTAAAAAAGATATCAAAAGAGGAGAGTATCAAGGTAATGATTGAATTAATATTTACTGAAGTTGCAAATGAAGCAGAGTGTTATTACCGGCATGAAGAAAAAATTAATCAGGTTAGATTGACAGAAGTTAAAAAGTTAGCTTTAGAGCTTATTAAAAAATATTCTACTGCAGTGATAATGCCTAAATAATTTCTAGAGGCAGATTATTAAGTTTGTGATTCTTACTGAGCTGATGAGAGAAATTCAAGATAATGCACTTATTCGCTGCTTTTTATGTATTGATTTCCCAAATGGAATTATCAAGGAGGTAGCAAGGGTCCAAGAATTGATAGGGAAGAAAAATTTTATAGGCAAATTTACCGAGTTAGAAAACCTACATCTGACTCTAAAGTTTTTAGGTGAAACAGAAGAAGATAAAGTAGACAAGGTTAAAGATCTTCTAAAAGAGATTAATTTCAATAAATTCAGGCTTAAATTAGGCAATATTGGAATATTCCACGTTAGAAAAGACCCTCGAATAATCTGGATAAAAGTACTGGGAAAGGAAATTTACGAGCTACAGAAGAATATAGATGACCTTATGGAAAAAGAAGGGTTCAAGCGCGAGGAGAGATTTATGGGGCATTTGACTATTGCTCGAATTAAGTATGTTAAAGATAAGAAAGGCTTTGAAAATCATGTAAAGAATATTAGTGTAAAACCTTTAGAATTTGATTTGAACAATTTTAAATTAATAAAATCAGAACTAATGCCTCAAGGGCCCATATATACCGAACTTGAAGAATATGAATTAAGTTAGTCTGATGAACCCTGCTATAAAAATATAATTTAGGTTTATATTATTTTTGTTTTGGAATATATCTCTCCCAAAACAGATCTTTATTTAAGCATTGTAAAACGAGTAAGATTTTGATGACTGCTGAAAGAATAGATTCATTAGAGATTTTCTTAAGAAAACTTTGCTTTTCTTTTGCTATAGGGATTTCCCAAGCCCCCACTTCACACGTGGAATTTTATAATTCTCATTTAGGGATGTTAGATGCGATTCAGCAAAATACCTATTCCCACTTTATTCAAGGCCCATCTTTTTCTTTGAGAGAAGGTCATAATTTTTCTGAGAGAGAGGAAGGAATTTACTACATTAATGTTGGACATTTTATAGATCTTTATGAAAGAAAAAAGATAGAGGGGGAGAATGTTATACTTTAATCCAATATCTTTTTAAATTCTTCAGACTTCTTTCCCATTATGTTTTTTAGTTCATCTTCTGAGGCTAAAAAGACATTTTTTAGAGTCTTAAAATGAACCAGGAGTTTTTTAGCTGTAACCGGACCTATACCTGGAAAACCTTCCAGAATAAATTGTTGCTGTTCTGATTTAGTAAGAAGTATCTTGGAGGGCCTTAAAGAAATTTCCTGCCTTTCTTTTTTGAGAGTGAGAACACATAAGTATTTTGCAGTGTCCTGGGCATTATGTGTAAATATTATATGCACTTTATAATGTAGAGCTAGTGAGAGGAGAAAGCCTCGAAAAGCATTCTCGTGCATTCCGATATTATAGAGGTCTTCATCTAAAATGCCCTCTAATATTAGGAGATGGTTAGGATATTGCTGCAGATTCTTTATCTGATCAAATATCCTTTTGTTCATTATAGATGATTTAAAGTCTGAGACAGTTTTTCTTTCAATAGCTATTCCATTAATAAGGTAATCTGCGATGGGTAGCTGTTGAAATTCAAGTTGTATTTCCCTTCGGTTTAACAGTTCGGCAACTACTGAAGAATTTTTTTCTCGATAGTCTATAGTGATGATTGGTTTATTTTTTTGCTTTTTCATTTTAGAAGGAGAGAAGATATCTAGGAATGGCATTTAAATATAAAGTAAAAACAAGTTAAGTATTTTTTGGCTAGACTTAATCCTCCCACAATAAATCCTTAGCTTTCAAACCAATGAATAAATTGCGGAAGGCATAAAAGGCAGAGATGATTAAGTTTTGCATGGATATAGAAGTATTACGCCCTTATACTTCTGGAGCAGTCTATGTTATAGGCACTCTTTATTGTGCTTGCATGATAACTGGGGGAGCTATGAAATTCTATGGAGATATGAAAGAAGCAATGAAAAAGAGGGAAGTTGAAAGGAATGGTAGGAAGGGAATTGTAGAAGATTTAAAACTCTAAGGTGATTTTGAAGTTATAGCTTGTGAGGTTTAGTATCTGGAAAATTGTTTAAAGAAGGAAACTTCTTTTTTTCCTTTAATTCTCTTTTTATCATCTCAACAGTTGTGTACATTTTTTTCTCCCTCGCAGAAGAGGCATAATGATTAATTTCGTCACGAGTATCCTTGGTCACGAGAATAAAAAGCTTTCCAGGAGATAAACGAGCAGTTCGACCAGCCCTTTGAATTTTTCTGATTGCACTTGGGATAGGTTCATAGAAAATTACCGCATTTACTTCTGGAATATCCAAACCTTCTTCCCCAATAGAAGTTGCTATAAGCACATTGACTTCCCCTGCTTTGAATTTATCGACTATAGCTTTTTGCTCTTTTTGAGACAATCCCAAACCTAGTTTTTTAGTCTGCCCGATAAAGATTGCAGATCGAGTGTCTTTTATTTTATTGAGCCTTTCAGATATTCTGGCAGCTGTTTCTCTGAATTGAGTAAACAAGATTATCTTAGCTTTAGCATTATTTTTTATTTCCTCTTCAACTATCGAGGCTATCTCTTCTATCTTGGGATGCTCTATTTTTCTAGCTAGGAGGTGGGATATAGAAAGGAGTGCGGCATTAAATTCTGGAGATTTTACTAATTGCTGGACTGCCTTACTTTTTTGCTCATTGGCCTGTTGCATAAGATTTTTCATATAAGAGTCTAAGCCTGAAAGAGTTTGAGTTTCAAGCAGTTCGATAGCATGAGAGATTTTAATTGCCTGAGCGGTGAGAGACATGCCCCCCATAGCTGCAAAGTTTTTTTGAGTAGCTTGAATCGCTAGACGCTTTTGTAATTCTAGAAGGGCTATTTTATTAGCAGGGCCGTTTAGAAAACCTGATGACCTTAGTCTCTCTACTTTAGAATCCCAAATTCTTTTTAAAAGGACCCTAACTTCTATGAATTCTTGAGGAAATGAGACCTCTATCTTTGAAAACTCTCTTTCTTTAAGATAGGGCTTCACGTCTTCTGAATCTCGAGTTCTGAGTTCAATTTCTTGTATATCTAAATGCCTGCAAATTTCTCTGACTTTCGCAGAATCTTGTCCTGGAGACGCAGTCAAGCCCAAAATGCGGGGGTTTGTAGATTGGCTTTTATAGAAATTAACAACAGAGGTATAATCATAATTCTTTAAACACCTATGAGCTTCATCAATTATTAACAAAGAAGTCTCCTTTAAATCGTATAGGCGATTTTTTAAGTCATTTGCTACACATTGAGGGGTCGAGAATATTACTTCTGCAGTCTGCCAGAGCTTCTTTCTTTTACCTGCCGAGACCGATCCGGTAAATAGGGAGAGTTCAGCAAACAATTCAGGAAGATTACTTTGATAATATTCGAAGTGCTGTTCCACTAAAGGTTTCGTAGGTGCAAGGAATACTATTTTACTCATGGGAAATTTCTTTAACCTATCTATAGAAAGCAACAATGCGATGAGAGTTTTACCTAAACCTGTAGGGAGGACCACAAGAGTGTTGCTGTTGCTAGTCGTTTCAAATATTCTTTGCTGGTATTCTCTAGGGGTAATGTTTAAAATAGACATGATTAAAAATAGAGGTCTAAGTTTTTTAAATTATATGGACTGCAATCAAGGTTGCATAAATGACAAATAGCGCGGTAATTAGTGCTAGAGTGGTCCAAAGCAGACGAGAGCCGTAAAATATCTGGGCACCATCTAGCTTTGAAATAGGCACCATATTAAAGAAAGCATACAATGTCGAGATTATCGCGAAGTATTCTAGGTTATATTTTGTTGAATAAAGGATTATTGAGATGACGAGCGCACTTATTATCCCGGCTGCTCCAATCAATGCAATGTGCCAATCAGTCATTTCAGTGTAGCTATAATGGCCAAATCTTTTTGCAGCTCTCCTTTTCAAAGCTCGAGTTTCATAAGTTAATAGGGTGGGAACAACTGCCACCCCCAGTGAAAATAAACTAATAAATATTGGCAAAATTATTCCTGCTAGAATAGGCTTATCAAAATGCCAGTTGGGTTTTAATCCATATCGAGATACTTTCCAAATTTCATGCTCCACATCCGAATCTAGAGCATTAGCCATGGATTTTTTAGCAAGGACCACAATTAGGATAAAAGCCACTGAAAATATCATGGCCTTTGGTACTTCGCCTAAATCATTTTTCAATATAAAAGGAAAACTTATAATTGCCCCCAAGACGAGCATGGCCGCAATTATCTGAGGAGCCTCTGATCTTTCCATGGCAATTTCGAGTTTTTATTTTATATAAAGCTTTGGTTCTTTTTAATTAAGATATATCTTTTGGAACATCAGGAATTTTTTAGTGAAATTTTTGAAGATCAAGAACTACAAAACTAATTACTGAGGGGTAGTTCTTGCCAAAACGTAAAGTATAAATACTGCGTAATGTAGAAAAATTTATGTTAAAGGTAAAAAATATAAGTGAGGTGCTAGGTAAGAAAGTATACACTTCTGAGGGCGATTTTTTTGGTCAAATCGATGAAGTTAATTTGGTGGATAATAGGATAGAAGGCTGGAAGATAAAAGTGGGCGCTGGATTTGCTAGTGTTTTGGGCGGAGCAAGGGGAGTTGTAATTCCTCATCAATTCGTTAAAGCAGTAGGGGATGTATTTATCATTACTAAATCAATGTTGCCTACAAAAAGCGAAGATTCCTTAGATTTGGGCAGTGGTTCAGAAGCATCAGAGGCTAGCGAAGAAGATATCCTTTAGACCGATAAAACAAAGGAAGGTTTAAATAATCCATATTTCTTTTTTTATTATGGCTGAAGTCTACTCAACAATTTTTTCTACACCTTTAGCACAAATGGCTTTAGTTTTTGTTCTCATTTTCACGATAGTTTTCGCGATCTTACAAAAATCAAAGATTTTAGGAGATGGCAAAAAGCAGATTGATGCATTGGTGGCGCTTTCAATAGCCTTACTTGTTATTTCGGTGGCATATGCTCTCAAGCTCATCAGCGGCCTAGCCCCTTTCTTAGCAGTGAGTTTGGTTATTATCTTGGCTTTTATGCTTTTAACAGGATTAGTAAGCAAAGGTCCTCTTGAACTTAAACCTGGATGGGTCACTTTCTTTACTATCCTGGCGTTTGTAGCAGTTATCATTGCAGTTCTCTTTATCACAGATGCCTTTAATTTTCTGAAATCTTTCTTTGGTAAAAATTCTTCCTGGTTACCAAATGTGGTTCTTATTGCGGTAGTGGGCATCGCTATCTGGGTGGCCTTCATTGACAGCAAAAGCTAGTCGACATTTTCTTTTTTAAGAAGAGCTTAAAAACTCCATTTTCTTCAAAGATTATGGTTAATCTTAAACAAAAAATAAATGCTGGGCTTTATTCTTATTGCGCTAAACCTGTTTTTTTCCTTTGTGATCCGGAGTTAATGCATACATTTTTCATTAGAATTGGAGAGATTTTAGGCAAATATTCCATTTTTAAATATCTAACTCGATTTTTTTTCTCTTATCAAAATAAAATGCTAGAACAAAATATAGCAGGCCTTAAATTTAGAAATCCGGTCGGGCTTTCTGCAGGGTTCGATAAGAATGCTCAGATGATTAGTATAATGGAAGATGTGGGCTTTGGATTTACAGAAGTGGGAAGTGTAACTGCTCAAGCTTGTGAGGGCAATCCTGGAAAAAGACTTGCGAGAATAGTGGAAGAGAAAAGCATTTGGGTGAATTTTGGATTAAACAATGAGGGCGCTGACCAAATATATAAGAAGCTTAAGGGTAGAAGATATGGTATCCCTTTCGGGATTAGCGTGGCACGTACTAATTGCAGAGAAACTGCAGATGAAGATGTGGCGGTACAAGATTATATTTATTCAGCAAAAATTTTTAGAGAGGTAGGAGACTTTTTGGTCCTAAATATAAGTTGCCCGAATGCTTATGGAGGGCAACCCTTTAGCGAGGGTAAGAGATTTGAAAAATTGGTTAAAGAAGTGAGCAAGCTTGGAATAAGCAAGCCTATATTTGTTAAGTTGAGTCCTGATCTGAATAAGAGGGAGATTGATAAAATAATCTCTCTTTCTAAAAAATATAAGGTAAGAGGATTGATTTGCACGAATTTGACAAAAGATAAAGCGAAAAAGAGTGGAGGGTATTCTGGCAAGATAGTTGAGCAGAGGTCCGATCAATTATTAGAGTATGTTTATAAAAAAACCAAGGGAGAGTTTATCCTTATAGGGGTGGGGGGCATTTTTTCGGCTGAGGACGCATATAGAAAAATAAAGCTAGGAGCCAATTTAGTAGAGTTGATTACGGGCATGATCTACGAAGGTCCTGGATTAATCGGAGAGATAAATCATGGCCTCTGCACATTTTTGAAAAGGGATGGATACAAAAATATTTCTCAAGCTGTTGGAAAAGGAGTCGCTTAATCTGAGTATTTTAGCGAAACATATTTAAATAAGATTTTGGTGAATAGGTTATGGTCGAAGGAGGTTATTACGGCATTGGCAATATTTTAAGCCAATGGGAATCTATAGGGGCTTTTGATTATCTGCTTCCTTTCTTACTCATATTTGCACTTGTCTTTGCTATACTCAATAAAACCAATGTTTTAGGCGAGGGAAATCGAGCAATTAATGTCATTATCTCTCTGGCTATAGGATTGTTGGCTTTACAAGGAGGGTTTGTCCAGAGATTCTTCAAGCCTTTATTCCCAAGATTTGCAATGGGGCTGGCTGTGCTTTTGGTTTTGCTTATTTTAGTTGCTCTTTTCATCAATTTAGATGAACAAAAATACTGGAATTATGGATTTGGAGGGATTGCCGCTATTGCAGGCATAATTGCAGTTTCGAACGCTTTCAAGGACTACGGTTATTATTCCTTAGGTTACTGGGGAGATAACGCTGGATGGATTATCGGAGGGATATTAATCGTGGGAGTTATTATTGCAGTTTCGGTAGCCGGCGGTAAGAAAAAATAATCAAAAATGGCAGCAGAAAATGTGGGACAAGTCGATTTATCGGGGATAAGTTATTTTTTGCCTCTTCTGAGCTTCTTATTAGTCTTTGTCGTTATTTTTGCTATACTCCAAAAAACTAAAATTTTTGAGAATAAATGGCTTCAACTTTTCATTTCATTTCTTTTCTCCACTATATTTGTTAGCTTTGTAGGGGCGAGAGATTATGTTATTAATGTCATACCTTGGTTTGCTGTAATGGTAGTTTGTCTTTTCCTAATCTTATTTCTAATCAGTTTTGTTGGGAAACCATTAGAGGGATGGAATAAAGGGATAGGGATAATGTTTGTAGTGGCATTGATTCTTGTTTTTTTAATCTCCGCTTTATTTGTCTTTTCATCTTTTATTGGACCTTATTTACCGGGAGGCGACAGGACAAATGTCAATCCAGATATTGTCAACTTTGTAGGCTGGGCTTATTCTTCAAGAGTTGCCGGAGGATTCTTTCTTTTGATCATAAGTGCCTTAGTCAGTTGGGTACTTGTAAAGATGAAATAATCTCAGTTTTAGGAAAGCTTATTTTTAGTGGGAACAGATTGTTGATTTTGGTAATTAATTCCAGAGGATGGAACTAGTGCCTTAAAAGTTTTTTGAGTTTCAACTAATTCCTTTTTAATGTCCTCTACATTAGTCATATAATCTCCCACTTTTTGGAGCACCGAAAGCTGAAGTCGGTCAATTGTTTTTTCTATTCTTTTTAACCGCTCATCTAAGTAATCAATCTTTGATTCCATTATGTTTTTGAAACTAGCAATTTCTTCTATTTTGTTCTTTATGGGAGTGAGCTTCTCAGAAAGTATCTGCTCCGATATCTCATTTATAGTATCAGCACTTAAACCTTGGGAGTAAGAATATGAATCTTGTTGAATCTGTGGATAATCTGAGGAGCCCTGAGGCAGAGGCTGTTGAGGATAGTCTTGCTGCTGGTACTGTTGAGGATAATCTCCATAAGGATAATTTGATGTAGGGGGTTGGGGGAGGGTAGGAGAACTATAGGTGGAAGCTGTCGCAGTCTGGGAAGAATAGTTTTGCTGTTCGGAATTCTGTTGACTTTGAGTAGAGTTATATGTTTGATCCATTGCAGAATATTCCTGAGGACCTGGCTCTCCTTGGGGTTGATTTGGATCCATCACCGAAGGCATTAATCCTTCTGATGTCGCCGATGCCCCTCTAATGGGGGCAGGAACATTTCGATTATTAGGCTCTGCTAGAACTGCTTCTTTTATTCTTGCTTGCGTTAAAGATTCTTGTACATCCTTAGCTGGAAATCCTTGATTAATTAGGGTAGAAACTATCTCTTGATCTGCTCTGCCTTCCTGTTGCATTCTCTTTATCTCGTCTATCAGTCCCATAGTTTAAATTTTATTCTTTTTTATTTCTAAGCAAATCTAGTTGCCTTTGAATTATCATCAATTCTTCTTTTCTAGAAGTATTTGACAATTGCTCAGTTATTCTCTGCAGAAACTCTTTCATGCGAATATTTTCTTCTTTAAATTTTACAAACTCTTTTTTTAATTGCTGAATCTCTTTAAAGTTTTTCTCTCTTTCTTCAATAAGACTCTGACCTATTAGCAGCACTCGATCTTTAAGTAACCTTTGTTTTTCTTCTAAATCTCTTAGTTGAGTGTTAAGATCTATTCCTATTTGAGGAGTAGCATATTCTTCAGCCATGAAGTAATAGGGAATTTGGAGTTTAAAATGGTTTTGTTATCAAGGATAGAAATCTATTTAATCATGCTTTGCAGAATCTTTTTAGGACAAAATGATATTTAAAGAAGGGGCGCCTTTATATGCTACAGAAGTTGAAAGAAAACAAGGAGAAGATACATTATATGTCAATTTCCTCAATGCCAGTTTTGTACCTAATATAGCAGATAACCCTGATGTGATGGCTAGAACCATTGACTTCTTGCTTGAAAATCCAGGGCTTTCAAGAGTAGTTTTTGTGCAACAGAGAAATTATCACTATCCATTTGAACAGATCTCTCTATTAATGGAAATAGCAAGAGTCTATCATTATATGACCAAGCAAGAAAATATCCTCTCCCTTGCCAAGCTTAACTTTTTTGGCAACATGCAAGAGGCATATGCTGAATTAAGCAACTTTTTGCTTTTAATGAAAAGAGACCCTTTGGAGTGTTATTTACAATTGAAGAGAAAAGCAGGATCAATTAGATCGGAAATAAATAGGGGGCAGGCAATGGAAGGAAGGGAAAACTATGCTTTATTTTTAGAGAGGCTCATTGGGATGCTGGAGCAGACTAAGCTAGTAAAGAATTTTTCTTCCAGGATCAGCGATTATGGCTCGACTAGAGCAGTTTATTATACTATTTTTAGGCCAGATATTTTACCTAATTTCACTTTTACCCGATTAGTAACTCAATTACCTCCTGGCGCAGAATTAATTGATCAATATGAAGTAGTTGCAGAGGGAGATAGCATCAATGTGACAATTCTAAGAAAGAAAGATGACACTAAATATTTTTATCATATTATGCCTCCCGAATATTCACTTAGCGAAGAACAGCATGTGCTGTTAAATTTGGCGAGAAATGTCATCATTGAACATCGCCCTAAGGCAGAAGAATTTACAGATCCTGAAAAAACTAGGCAAGTTTTTTTCAATGTTTCCCGAGATTTATTAAGTGAACTAGCTACTAGCAAGGGAATTGCTTTGAGTCATAGAGATTTAGGCAAACTTGCCCGGATTCTGGTCAGGTATACGATAGGATTCGGCCTTATTGAAATATTGCTGGCCGATACCCGGCTTCAGGATATAGTTATTAATGCCCCTATTGCACTGACTCCTGTTTTCGTCAGGCATGAAAAATATGATGAATGCACTACTAATATTATTCCAAGTTTTGAAGATGCAGAGTCCTGGGCTGCAAAATTAAGATTACAATCTGGAAGACCATTGGATGAAGCGAATCCTGTCCTTGATACAGATCTAGTTTTTAGCAGCGGCAGAGCCAGAATCGCTGCCATTAAGGAACCTCTTTCTCCTTCCGGGCTAGCCTATGCTTTAAGAAGGCATAGAGATAATCCTTGGACCCTCCCCCTTTTTATAAAAGCCAAAATGTTAAATTCCTTTGCAGCAGGATTACTTAGTTTTATCATTGACGGAAATAGAACTTTACTTGTCGCAGGAACAAGAAGCTCGGGAAAAACTTCTCTTTTAGGCAGTTTGATGTTAGAAATAATTCCCAAAGTAAGGATAATTACTGTGGAAGACACTTTAGAGCTTCCAATAGATGCCTTAAGAAAATTAGGAAATGACATTTTAAGAATGAAAGTGAGAAGCGCTCTAGTTTCAACCACTAGTGAAGTTGAAGCTGCAGAGGGCATCCGAACGAGCTTAAGATTAGGAGATTCTGCTTTGATAATTGGAGAGGTTAGAAGCGAAGAGGCTAAAGCACTTTATGAAGCTATGAGGGTAGGTGCATTAGCGAACGTAGTTGCTGGGACAATTCATGGTGATTCTCCCTACGGAGTCTTTGATAGGGTCGTAAATGATTTAGGGGTGCCTGCTACAAGTTTTAAAGCAACAGATATCATTGTTGTTGCAAATCCAATTAAAACTCCCGATGGAATGCATTCCGTGAGGAGAATTATTAGTGTTACAGAAGTTAGAAAACATTGGACTCAAGACCCTCTTCAAGAAGGAGGATTTGTTGACCTCTTAAGGTATAATGTGGAGAAAGATGAATTAGAGCCCACATCTGAATTAATAAATGGGGAATCAGAGGTGATAAAAAGTATAGCTGGAAATGTTAAGGGCTGGGCTGGAAATTGGAATGCAGTCTATGATAATATTATCTTGAGGGGCAGGATAAAACAAGAAATAGTAGATGTTGCTTTGAAGTTTAACAAGCCATTATTGATGGAAGCTGAATTTAACGCTTTGTCCAACAATGTTTTTCATAGGATTAGCGATAAGCTTGGAGAAACGGCGGATTCCGAAGTTGTTTTCATAGAATGGAAAAAATGGCTTTACGAGACTATGAAAGAATTTTAAGAATATGGGCATTATAAATTCAAAGGTGATAAAAAAGAGAATAGGTAAATATATCTTGCTTGGAAAACTTTTAGTGAATGACCGAAAAGTTCCAAGAATCTCAAAAATCATCTTAGGATTTGCCTTATTATACCATTTTACTCCTCTAGACATTATTCCGGACTTTATCCCTTTTTTTGGACAGCTAGATGACATCATCTTCGTTCCAGCGCTAATTTTCCTGGCGATAAAGTTTGTGCCTAAAAAGGTATTCTTGAGGAATTACAGAAAAGTGTTCGGAAAATAACTTTTTGATGCAAGGAAATCTTCAGAGCATTACTATTATAAACCAATCTTTAGAAGTTAATTGCAAAAGCTGCTAACATTGTCAATACCACAATTGAGAATAACGCAGTCAAAAGATAGAGGAAGATTCCAGTCTTGAGATTTTTCGATAAATCATATTTTTCCCTCAAAGGATCCTTGCCTGCATCCAAGGTAACTAGGGCAATTGTAAGGATGAAGATAATTTCTATAATATATGTACCGACTGCAAGTTGAAGGAAGTAAGGAGGTATCATCTCTGATGAAGCAAATATCTTCACAACTCCCGCCAGAGAACCCAAATTGTTTGCCCCTAACTCTCCCCCCTGCAATGCTTGAGTTTCTAGCTTGCTAATCACTGCAATAATCATAGATGACAAACCCACCACTATGCCTGCTAAAAGGGGCGCTAAGAAAGTCATGTTTGATTTCATGTCTGAGACGACTTCAGCAAGAAGATCTTTGAGCCTTTGGTTTATTTTTTGGATATTCTTTACATAATCTGAAATTGACATGAGGGAACGCGCCGCAACTTGGAGTCCTTTCTTTGAAGATTCTATAAGGATGCGCATTGAAGTCGCAATTAAGGCTGAAGGGAAGTAGATTATCGCCCCTCTTTTTTTATCAAATACCGCATTATCGACTGACATGCCCATTTGCTGGATATTCTGATTTATAGTCACAAAAAATTGGTTTGTTGCCTGCCCCTTTGTAGACTCTGCAACTTTGGAAAATGCTATTTCCGGAGGCATCCCATCCCCTAACCGGTTACCCAATTGAAACAATGAATTAGTAAATTCGTCTTCTAGACTTTTTGTTTTATCCCTCGATTTTATCAGATCATAGGTTTTTTTCTTATAAGCAATAACAAAGAATAATGCTATAGAGAAGGGTATAAACAAACTAAGTATTGTTCCTAAGGGCCCGAATGGGCCTGCAAGAGTGCTTTTTTGAATTACTCTTTCAGGATTCGAAGGAGAGGTAATATTCAATGTTTTGAAATCAAATAATTTTGTTTCTGGGGCCATGGAAATACCGACTTCCTCAAAAGTATAATCTTTTTGCAATCCAAGCGTATCTACGAAGAAGTTCATTTGGAATAAGAAAGGGAGAATTCCTATAACAAATAAAGGCAAAGCAATTGCACCAGCTATCAACCAAGGCTTCTTGGATTTGTATTTTGGATAGTCAGGGTTTAACTCTAGAATGGAAGCGTCTCCATATCCTCCAGGCCTTTTAAGCATTATTTCGGAGGTCATAAAGAATACTATGAATGGTACGATTATGTTAAACAGAATCATAACGTGGTACCATTTTATCGCGCCCTGAAGAAGAGTAGAGGCAAGAGGGATTATTGCCAGACCGAGGGTTGGAAGGATGATGCCCAACATATAAACATTTGTTAAAGGAGAGCGAATTTCTCTAGAATATTTTAACATTTTTTCATAGATCCCATCAAGAATTACCTGGAGACCTTTTTCTAAAATTTGAACTCTTCTATTTTCTGAAGGTTCATACAGGGAAGATTCTATTAAATGGAACGATTCTACAAATTCAGGAGCATAGTCATTCCACCCTTCTAAGTAGTTGTCTAATGATTGCTTTATTGTCGAAAATTTGGAAATCTCTACATCATAGAATATTTTTTTCAAATCTAAAGCAAGAGGGCCTTCGAGATGCTGAGCTGCGAATTCAATAGCCCTTTCTAAATTAGAAGTGTGTTTCATATAGATCACCACGTAAAGAATAGCAGGCACCATTTGAGAGGAAGCCTTCATTTTCCAAGAATTTGCGAGTCTTTGCGGCATGGTGTAGGTATAGTAGAAAATAAACAAGGCAGCTAACATTCCCAAGACTACAAAAGTGAATAATTCTGGAGAAACAGTTTCAGATCCGTTTATTAAGAAAATTGAAAAAGCCCCTATGAGGGTGATGGCAAAAACTATTAACAAAGACATGATGGATAAAGCTAGTGCCTGGCTGGCAGTTACATCTAGATGAGAATCATCTAGATATCTTTGAATCTTAGTGTTTTCCTTATCAGAGAGCTTCACTTTGAAAGTACTTCCCAATGATTTTGCCCAACGCTCATAACGTGTCACCTCCATGACCATGTCTTGTTTGAACTGCAAATATTCTTTTGATTCATGCGAAGCCTGAGAAGAGCTGATCTCTTTCTCGATTTTCTCAGTATACTTTTTTATAATGTCCTCTGTACCTGCCATTTAACCTCTTATTTATATTACTCATATAGGGCAGCACTATTATAAATTATACGGTCAGCATCGAAACTAAATTAATTAGCTTGTTTAAAAATGGTAAATTTAATAAGCCGAAACAGTGTGTAATAATGATGCGCATGAATAAAAAAGGGGGAGAAAGATTAGTAAGTGAACAGCTAGTCTACATAATTATCTTCGTGGTAGTGCTGATAACTATTTTTGTAATCTACTCTATATTGAGCGGAAAAGGATCTGCAGCCTTAGATTATATTACTAATATGCTGAGGTTTGGCAGATGATAAAAAGCAAGAGGGCCCAAGAATTTACCGCCATCATGATTGTTATGCTGGCAATATTTGCCTTAATTTTGATAATGGTCTTTTGGAAGCAAGGCGCAATAGATACTATGCTTCCCTTTTTCAAGAATCTTCCAGGATTTAAAAATGCAAATGATACTGTTAAAGAAGTCATCAAATTCAGATATATCATTCCAGACGATAAGGTTCAATACTATGATGGGGTAACTTGGTATGATTTTGAGACTAGCGAGTATCCTCGAAGCAAAAAAAGGTTTTATGCCAGCCACTTAAATGAAGATTTAGAAAGATCTTACTTTGATCCATTTAGAAAATATAATCGCGACGGTTCTGACAAAAATATAAAAGTTGATGGCAAATCAGTTCTTTTGGTTAATGATATAGTTCTAGGGAGCAAGAGCTTTTCTTCTCAGACTTTTACAAATTATGTTGTTTTAAATGATGGGCAATTTATTTTTGATAAAAATGGCGAATTATTTGAGAGAGATCGAACTGGGGGGCAGGAAATAGTCGGGCAGATCAATCCTGTGAACGAACCGTTTAAACCCGTCGAGATTCTTAAGGTAGTTATAGAAAAAGAATCAGACGCTTATAAACAAAGTCCTGCTGGACTTAGATCCCTGCATTTGAATAAAATTGATGGAGTTTATTTTTCTTCTGAAATGGTTATAGATGGAGAAATTGGCAAAGTCATCATAAAAAGAGATGCAAGCAGACCAAGCGATATTACCGGAATCTTGCCTGAAGAATATGAGCTGAAGTGCTTTTTGGACGAAGGAGGTTTGAAGGAGGCGGAAGATTATAAATCTTATCGAACAAGAGATGTTGCCGAGACACTTATTCCTACAAAACTTGATGTTTTATGTGATTTGTATAATTATGGTGTGGCAATGGACCGAAATAAAATAAAGGTCTTGCTTGTGGTCAATAAAAATAATCCTACGCAGATCCAATGGGGGAAAATATTTGTTGCAGCAACTTACAAAGCAAGATATAATAAAATTGAGGAAGGGGAATTACTTAAAGTTCACGCAGAAGCCACAGGGATACCTGTTGAGAAAGTTGAGAATGGAATATGGGAGTGGCTAGATAAGAATTTACGAACTCCAAAAAAGTTAAGATATACTGAAATAAAGAAAGATAGAACTGAGGACCAAAAAGAAGAAATTTTGTGCGTTCAGAGGGTAGGAAAAGATCTCTTTGTAGACTTTAACAGGCCAGTAAGCCCTAATGCTTCATGTCCATAGTTAGGTTTAATAATAATCGATGAATAATTTACAAATGAATAAAAGAGGACTAACTGGAAATGCTTTTATTGATGTTGCGTTGTATATCCTTTTCTTTCTTTTAGCATCTTATGGGATATATTATCTTGTGAATAATTTGTTTTAGTAATTGTTATAAACCTCATTTTACTTTGAAAAGCATGAATAAAGATAATCCTTTTTATAAGGTTGGATTCTCTGGCTGTCTAACTCCCAAAAAAATGACGAGCTGGGAGATTAGACATAAAAGAGGAGAATTGACAACTACCCAGATAGCTATAATCATTTTCGCTATTGCAGGATTTCTAATAATCTTATTTTTTATTGGAAAGTTGGGGTTTGAAAATTTAACACAAAAAGAGCTGTGCCATCTTTCAGTACTTACCAGGGCAACTGCCCCCGAATCTGCTCAGACTTATGTGCCTTTGAAATGCCAAACTCAAAAAACTTGTTTATATGGAAAAGACAGCAGATGCAAGACTTCCTTTGCAGGAGAGAAAGTTGAGAATATAAAGCTGGACAAAGATGAGATTAAGGCAGCAGCACAAGTAGAAGAAGCAAGCGCTAAAGCGATGTATGACTGTTGGCAAATGATGGGCGAAGGAAAGCTAGATTTGTTCCATAGTTTGGCTGCAAAATATGGGGTGGGATCTGAAGAAAGAGTTTGTGTAATTTGTTCCAGAATAGCGGTAGATACCGAGCTTGAAAGGGCAAATCAAATTTTTGAAAATACAGATCTAGGAGAATATTTACAGACACATCAACCTCCTGAAAGAGAAGATGGCCAGACTTACTTGCAAATATTTACTGATAAAGGAGTTTCTTCTTATGCCAAAGTTCCTGATGAAAAAATATTCCAAGAAGGGAAAACAGATGTGCAGTTTAGCAACTCAGCGAACAATCCCGAAGTCGCAGTCGTCTTCATGCAGATAAAACCTATCAGTTACGGAGAAGCATTTTCTAACCTGGCGAGCTTAGGAGCTGCAGGAGCAACTTCTGGATTTGTCATTGCCCCCAAGACTAGCTTAACCGTCGGAGGGTGGATTGCTAAGGGTATTTTGAGATTCCCCCTTGTAGCTGCTATAGCAGGGGCAGGGGGAGCAAGTTACGTTGCCTTAAATGTGCATGCGGGCAGAGTGGCTGCTGCAGGATATTGCGGAGAAGTAACTATTCCTGGCCAGGGGAATGCAAAAATAAATAAGGATTCTGCGAAGAATGGATGTTCTATGGTGCAGATATTGCCTTATGAAGCTAGAACTATTAACGATCTCTGCGATTATATAGAGAGTTCACCATGATGAGGAATAATAAAAAAGGAAATTTAATGGATCATGTACCTAATATTATCATTGCGGTAATTTGTTTAGTTCTCTTACTGGGATTGGTAGTTTTAGTCTATAGAGTTTTGGTGAATGATGAGTACAAAAGTGCACAAAAAATGATGGATGTGATAGAGACTAAAATTGGAGCCATAGGAGAAGGGGAAACAACTAAATTCCCTATTCAAAGTCCTTGCAAGAAAGATACTAAGGGGTGCAGTTGGTATATCCGAGCATGGAATTCTACAGATTTGGACAGACCAGATAGATGTTATTTTAATAGTTGCATGTGTATCTGTAATGGGGATGGGGGAAATGAAGCCAGAGTAGAATGTCAGTCCAGCAGCACTGGAATATGCAGATTTTTTGATGAAAAAGAATTAAAAGCGATAAGCCAGAAAGTGGTTACTGTTGATGCAGGGATTGTTTTCGGCTCGGAGGATAAATTGAGAGTGACGGCAGAGATTTTGCTTTCCAAACCTTTGATTGAATTGAAACTTGAAAAGAATAAAGGTTCTTTGAAATTAATTTATGAAGATCCTGAAAAAGGTTACGAACGCGTACCAGGAACTGAAATGACTGGGCCAAAAATATAAAAATGAATAAAAGAGGAACTATTGGAGATCTTCCAGATACGGTAATTACTGTAATTTTAATTGTATTATTTGCAGCTTTTCTTTTTGTGTTTGTTGGGCAGCAGAAGAATGGGGCAGGGGTATGGGAAGATGTTTATGCGAAAGAAATTGCACAAATAATTAATCTGGCCGAACCTGGAGATGAAATTTCTATTGACATTCATTATGCCACGGAAATAGCTAAGAAAAATAGGTACGGGCAATTAGATTCGATTATCAAGTTTGACAATGAAAATAGAGAAGTAATTGTCAAACTTAGGTCTAGGGGAGAGACTAGGTTCTCTTATTATAATAATGTAGAAATCGTAAATGATAGAATTGAATTGGGCGTGCCTGTTAATATATTAAAATTTAGAATTGTGGAGTCTGAGAAAGAGGAAATGGGGGAGGGAGAGAATGAAGTTATTCAATAAGCGGGCAGAAGCTGTTGGCAATCAGACAATGTGGCTTTGGAGCATGTTCTTGATATTGATTGCCGCAGGAGGAATTGCCGCAGGAGTGTTGATATTCTATGGTTATGAATATGATTCTAGAACACCAGAGGCGAATATTCTCAATAATATCATTAGTAATTGTTTGAGTCAAGAAAAAATCAATTTTTCTCATGAGGCGGATTTTTATTCCAAGTGCAGATTAAACAGAAAAGTGCTTTTAGAGGAATATAATTTTACTAAGATCAACATCCTTATTTGTAAGGAGGATTGCAAAGATGGAGAAATATTATTCCAATTAGGCAGCGACTTCCAGTCTTGTAATTTTAAGGGTAAGAATGAAAAATATCAAAGATGCATTGAGAGGTTTTCTAAAGATGTAGAGGGAAATACACTTCAAGTAATAGTGGGAAGTAACCATCTTATTAGGAGAGTCAACACATGATCGAGGCAAAAAGGGCCCAAATTGGAAAATTTCTGACTGGATTTGTGTCTTTCCTTTTGATTGTTTTATTCGTTGGTATATTTATTTTTCTTTCTAGCGTCTTGGCCAAAACTAGGCATGCTGAAACTGTCAGTGAAAGCCAGAGATATTTCTTCAGTACTTCTAATAACCTACTTTTAGAAGAATTGGACCTAAATATTGAGGGAAAAGATGAGAACATAATGGTGGCGGACGCGTGGATTTATCATGAATTAGACAAGGGAAGAAATATCGTTCAGGACCTACAACAATTTTTCAGAAGCAGAGTCCAGAAAAACAAAGAATGCATTCTATTTTCTGCCGGGGGCGGCGATACTTATTTCAGGGGCTATTATAAATATGAAGAAGACAAAGTTCGAGCCTTTGAAGAAATTGTTTACAAGGCGAATACTCTCGTCCAAGATCCTGGCCAATCTGGAGCTAAGCTCTACCGTTTTTATCGGGGCAAAGAAGTCTTGCAGAAGATTGAATTGGAATTTGCTCAGGGTGGAAAAAAGAAATCAGTACTTGTAGAGTCTTATTTGGGCCCATGTTTAGAGGAGGCTGAGAATGTTAAATAAGAGGGGAGACATCGCTATGACTTTACTTGTCTTTATAGTACTTGTAGCAGTAGGGCTAGTAATCTTTGGTTTTCTGGGATTCGATTCTCATATTCGGGAAAGAGTCGAAAATTTAAGAAAGCCTGTGGAGAAAGTGGAATTTACCCAACAATATATTATTAGGCAAGTAGAAATTATAGGGAAGCAAAGTATAGAAAAGGGAGGGGATGTGAAAGCCAATTTTATTAATATCGCGGTTAGCAGAGATTTTGGCTCTGACAGTACTGGAAATTTCTTCAGGAAAATCAGAGAAGGAGATTTTGAATTTTACTTGCTTGATGCAGGAAGGGGCCTTTATCAATTGGAGATTTCGGATATCTTCATTGTCTCCCACCTTGGAAACAATGAGGTAGAAAGAAATTTTGATTTGAGTTTAAGGATTTTTGATAAGGGCAGAGTCTATTTTGTGGAGACAGATTTGCAGTCTGTTGCTGCAACTTATTATTCTTCGCAGGAGGCAGGAAGAGAGGGCTTGACCTTGTTTTTAGGGAAGGAGCAAATTATGCGAATAGGCGGGGAACAGCACTCGTTGACCTTATTAGATTTTTATGAGAAGGGGATTCTCGTACGTATTCAAAGCGATCCTATAGAGATTTATATCCCTACTGGGGAGCCTATCAAACTTGACATAAATAAAGACAACTTTTATGATGGTATTATAGAACTAGTTTCTGTTTCCAAAGAAAATAGACAAGCAACTATAATTTACAAAGATATCAATGAAGAGACGAATACAAAGAGCTTCGATGTTTCTTTTCATCTGCCTGATCGCTCTCCTCCTAAATCTAGTAGCAGAGATCCTATCTCTCCTGATGAACTTGCATGGGTAGACAAATTACCTGAAAGGCCTGAAATGCCTACTGTTGAATATAAAAGTTGTTGGGAGGATTGTCCTTGCGGACCTACTGCATTATATGAGGCATTCCAAGATCTGGGAAGAGAAGTAAGTCCTTGTGAGATAAATGAGCAGCGCAAAGGCGGATTTCGCAGAGGATTTCTTTCATTATTCTCTTCAAGGGCGAAGGATATTACTTGGCGAAGCGAAATTGTAAAGATCGCTGAAGGCTATGGTTACGAGGTTGAAGTTATTAAGGGCAAGAAGGCTACTTTTGAAATGGCGAGGGAGAAGTCAACTTCAGACTCGGTAGTAATCATGCACACTTCTCTTGATAGCAGATGGCCCCAAAGATATTTTACCCAACATTATGAAATTTACGATACTGAGATTATTAAGGAAATGAAAACTCAGTATTCTTCGAGGGAGAAGTACGACTGGTCCAGTGATCCTTTATATGGGGAAGAGCTTATTCATCGTTTGTATGTCATTAAAAAATCTTCGATCCAAATTAGCTGACGTTTTGAATTTGCGAAAAGTTTATAAATAGAGCCGTTTTTAGTGTTACAAGATGGTGAATAAAAAAGGGGCTGAGAGTTTCACAGTAATTCTATGGATTGTTGTTGGAGTCATAGTTGTTGGATTGTTTATTTATGCATATTATAATGGTTTCTTACCTGTTTTAAGCGGTACAAAGAATCTTCCTAAGCAAATGGAAATTGCTATTCAGGCATGTACTGCTTTGGGAGGAACACCTCTAGATTATTCTTACTGCAATGATTTGAGAGATACAAAAGATAGTGGTCATAAGGTTACTTGCCAATATTTGAGCGAACAGAAATTAGTTGAGGTTAATAAAGAGTGTAAAGATTCAGCAGGTAATGTTGTAACTTCAAATGTTCTGGCCAAATCACTATGCGCTGAGCAGTATAAGTCCAATGTTGCCAATTTCAACACTCGATTGAAGGTTAATGGAGTAGCTTGCTCAACATTAGTAACTTGCGAGGATATTGGTGGAGTAGAGGTTGCAGAGGCAACTTGCCCTACTGACCAAACATACACTAAAGTCTCTAAGGGATTGAAAGATTTGAGGCCTACAGCATCTTGCTGTGTTGCAAGCGCTTAATTTTTATTTTATTATTTATTGATCAGAATTCTAAATGATTTTATCTTTTTACGTTATATTTTTAAACTTGCAGTTATCTATTCTATCATGGACTACGGATACCCTGAAAAAAGGAAAAGTAAAAACGATTCGAGGGCCAAACGAAGATTCAATAAGTATAAACAAGGCGGATCTAGTCGCACCTCTAATATTCAAATAAGCAATGATCGGAAGAGTGAAAGTAAAAACTGCTAGCCTTTCCTGCTGAAAGAAGATTTAGGGCTTTTAATTTATTCCTTTTTATAGAAGATTATCCATTTTTAAGATTCTCCAAGATCTTTAAGGTATAAACCAGGATTAATGGCCCAATAATAAATCCAAATACTCCAAATATAACAACGCCTCCAAGAACTCCAATAAAGGCTATTAGGGGATTTATACCTGATCTCTTTTCTATAATCTTTGTTGCTAGAAAAGTCTCTATAACCACACTTATTATTATCCCCAATATAAGCACGCCTATACCTTTCCCAATATCTCCTATTAATAAGTAGAAGATGGAAACGGGCAGCCATACAATGGGCGAGCCTAAGCCAGGAATAAATGCTAAAAGCGCTATAAGGGCGGCAAGGAGGAGATAAGAAGGAATGCCTAAAATATAGAATCCGAGAGCGGCAATAATTAAATCTATTACTGCAATGAGAAGCGTGCCATGCACTATACTTCTTGTTGCCATGTCTATTTCTTTTATAGTTTCTTCCTTATTCTCAAAAGGAAGGTAATACTTCAATTTTCTTGCAAGAAAATCCCATTTTAGGAGGATATGATACATTCCCCAAAGAGTTATGACCACAGATAGGAAAAATAAGGGTATTTGTTTTATCGCGCTTGTAATTAATGATATGAGAAAGTTGATCCCTTTAGCTCTTAAGTTTTCCAAGTCTAAGTTAAATTTACTTACCCAGGGACTTGAAGAGGCCTTATCTAAGAAAGGTTTTATCTTATTCTCCTGCAGTGCATTGTATGCTTGCTCAGTTATTCCTGCAGTCACTATTAATAAAGGGATGATGACTAAAAGACAGACGGTTACTAAAGATAGAATTGCTGCAGTTTTCTTTCCCGTCTTTTTTTCAATTTTGACATACATAGGGCGAACAAGATACGCTAAAATAAAAGCAGAAATAAGGGCTACAATGTACGGTTTGATTATTAGATAAGAAAGGAAAATTAGCAAAACTATGGCTCCCCAAAGAAGATATTTGGACTCTTGTCTTTCTTTTATCATCTTTGTGGTTGGACAAGAAAGTTAATAAATATTGTTTTTTCTAATATTATATGGAGAGGTATTATTTTCTGTTCATTTTAGCCCTAGCATGGATTATTTTTGCTACTGTTCAAGACTTAAGAAAGCGAGAGGTCGCTAATTGGCTAACTTATTCCCTTATAATTTTCGCTTTAGCATATCGTGCTTTTTACTCTATTTTTGCGGAAGACATCAGTTTTTTTGCGTATGGCATTTTAGGATTTGGCCTTTTCTGGATTTTAGCCTATGCATTTTATTATGGCCGGATTTTCGCAGGAGGAGACGCAAAACTTCTGATGGGGCTAGGGGCAGTCATCCCTGGAGAAAATATAAATGAATTGGGTATTAATTTGGTCTTTTTTCTATTTCTCTTATTCTTTCTAGGGGCAGTCTATAGCTTAATTTTTAGTTTAGGCGTAGTGTATAAGAAGTATAGTGGATTTAAGAAAGAATTTGTCAGAAGAGTAGAAAAAGAAAAAAGAATATTGTTTACTCTTTTTATTTTTTATATAATCTTAATCCTTATCTTTACTGGGAATAAATTCCTCGACTTTTTTACCTTTGAGACAATGCTTTATTTTAAATTAATCTTTTATTTAGTCCCCTTTATCTTCTTTTTTACACTTCTTTTTATTTATCTGAAATCTTTAGAGTATGGGGCATTAATCGTGGAAACTAATCCTAAAGATTTAAGGGAAGGAGATTGGCTCGAGAGAGACGTCAGGATTGGAAAGAATTGGATAAAGAAAAGTGTTCATGGGCTAAGTCTTGATGAAATCAAAATATTAAGGGAAGCAAGGAAAAAGGTTTGGATTAGGGAAGGTATACCTTTTATCCCCGCTTTTCTTATAGCTTTTTTGGCTATGCTATTCTTCTTTTTCGTTTTAAGATCTCTTCCTCAGGAGATTTTTCTTTCTTTATCTTGATGATCTCTTTCTTTGGCTTAGGTTCTAATTGCTTTGCAACTTCTTCTAATTCAGATTTCTGTGTTTTTTTTCTTTGGGAAGAGAGATTTACAGGGGAGTCATAGATAGGGATCAAATTGATTATCTTTTCTCCGAACTTTGTTTCTGTTTGAGTCTCTATAGATTTAGCTCCCAAACCTTCCATTAGTTTGCCAGATACTTTCTCAGCTAAAGCAAAGACTTCCCCAGGAATATTTTTTTTATCAGATACAGCTAATTTGGGTATTATCAGAGTATGCCCTTTAGAAACGGGATTTATCTCCAGAACTGCAGCCGCAGTTTCATCTTCACCTATTTTAATTGATTCTACTTCTTTGTCAATAATCATTCGATAGATGGTTTTTTCTTGACCGGAAGCGAGTTTTTCTTTTTGTTGACTTATCAGACTTTCTACGGCTTGTGGAGAAAGAGAATCTATTTGCTGCAATGCTTGGGATTTCTGAGGCTCAGGAAGATTTTGCACTTGCTCTCTTAACTGAGCTTTTACTTCATCAATCTCTTGAGGTGTTAAGGACATATTTACAAAGAGATTCTTTAGTTTAAAGAGATTTTGATTTCTTAAGTTATTCTTAAATCTGCAATTTTTCTTCTTCTTTCTAAAGAAGCTTCTACAATATCAAAATCGAGATGGCCTGAGCCAGAGATAATCATTCCAGCTATTTCAGATAAATTTTCTATTAAGATAGACCTGCTATCCAAGTCGTCCATATGGTCTCTTTTTTCTAATGTATTTGCCATGGCTCCATTAGATATGGCTAAACTATCTCTTGAATATACTCTTAACTCTTGAACGTTCATTTTTCTATCGACTAGGGCATAATCTGCAATGTCTCTGGCTACTTTAGTAAATCTTTTTCTCATTTCTACATCTAAATCCATATTGAGCGCATTTGATGCTGAAAGGCTGATTAAGAACGCATCGGTGTAAGTTCTCTTTAATTCCCTTTCTGTTTCCACATCACCTTTCTGGTGAGTTAAACGGGCAGTATATTTTGCGTAATGTAATACATAGTGATTAATCCTATCAAAAAGAGGCAGGGTAGAGATGTCGGAATGATTATTATGGTCATGTTCCTTTTGCGTAGACTGCAATTCAAAAAAAGTTAGTGGCTTTCTCATGTTTTGAGTATCTGTCTTTTATTTAAAATAATATAGGCAGAGTAAAATATCTTTTTTAATCAATATAGGCCATTATTAACCTTAACCAAATGCCCTTCGATAATCTTCTATAGTTGCAGAGGAGACATCTTTAATCTTGGCCAAGCCGTCTTCTATAATAGAAGTATCTTTTTCTTCTGGCCAAGCAAATTTCACCATAATCGCTTTTAACCCAAAGGCTATTGCTCTTTCTTCAAAGGAGATATTCATCGCCCCCTCCTTTTCTAAACTAGACTGGGCTGTTTTCTTAATTTCTGCAAGATCCGTCTCAGGCGAATTCGGCATTATTTTAACTATTATTGCTGCTATGGCCATTGTAATCTATAATTGAACTAAAAGTTGAGGCTTTATAAATTAAACGGTGTTTTTGCTATTTTCATTGCAGAATTTCATCACAATACTTTTAAATGCAAATTGTTTCATTGAACCATGGATAATTATACACAATTAGTTGAGAGAATTTCTAAAGCTTCTGGATTGCCTATTGAAGACATTGATAGGAGAGTTGAGGCAAAGAGGGCTAAACTATCTGGATTAGTATCTAAAGAAGGGGCTGCCCAAATAGTGGCTGCTGAATTAGGGATAAATTTTGAGAAAGAAAGGATGAAAATTTCAGAGGTTGTTCAAGGCATGAAAAGAGTCAATGTTTTGGGTAAAATAGTCAATATCTCCCCTGTCAGAAGTTATAATAAAAATGGCCGGGAAGGCAAGGTATGCAATTTACTATTAGCGGATGAAAGCTCAAATGTTAAGGTCGTTCTGTGGGATACTAATCACATTAGTTTAATCGAATCTGGGAAGTTGAAGCAAGGAGACAATGCTGAGATTTCTAACGCCCAGATAAGAAATGGAGAAATACATCTTTCTTCTTTCGCAGATATTAGGATTAGCAATGAAAAAGTCGAAAATGTGGTCACTTCTAAGACTTTTTCCGAAAGGAAAATAAGCGAAGCACAGCCTGGTCAAAATCTTAAAACAAGGGCAGTGATTGTACAGATATTTGATCCAAGGTATTTTGAAGTTTGTCCAGAGTGTGGTAAAAGAGCTTTTGAAGGAGAATGCAAAATCCATGGAAAAGTTGAGCCAAAGAAAAGAGCCCTTTTGAATTTGGTATTAGACGATGGCTCCGAATCGATAAGAAGTGTTTTGTTTGGAGAAGCTATCAATAAATTAGGCTTTGCAGACGAAGAGATATTCTTAATGGAGAAATTCTATGAAAAGAAGAGCTTCATATTAGGGGAAGAAAAATATTTCTTTGGAATTATAAAAAGCAATACCCTGTATAACACTAATGAGTTCAATGTAGAAAGTATAGAGGATTTGAATGTGGATCAATTGATCAAGGAACTTGAGGTCAAGGCAACAACGGCATAGGCAGATTTAAATTCCACGACTATTTCTCAAGAGAATGATGTATCGGACTCATCTTTTATTTGGAATCTTTCTAGCACTGGCATTTTTAGATTATGCAAATAATAAACTTATCTTTTTTCTTGTCATCTTAGCAAGTACCTTCTTACCCGATGTTGATTGCATGCACTCTTATTTGGGAAGAGAGAAAATATTTAGGCCTCTTCAGTGGTTTGTGAAGCATAGAGGATTTTTTCATAGCCTACTTTTTTGCATAGCAATCGCAGTAATATTTTCATTCTATTATCCCCCTTTAGCATTGCCTTTCTTCTTAGGATATGCAGGCCATTTATTATTAGATAGCTTTACTGATAATGGTATCCGCCCTTTTTGGCCTTTTAAGAAAGAACTTAAGGGATTTGTAAGAACTAATGGAAATGTAGAGAAGGGTATCTTTTATTTTCTTATTTTAGCTAATTTGATAATTTTCATCTCGATAGTTCTTTAAATTTTCATTTCTGAGCTACAACATAACTTAATTCGCATATGTTTTCGTAGCCCTTCCAAAACGCCTCTCCAAGACTCAAAATACCCTCTCGAGATATTATAGGTTTATGCCATCTCACGCATGAAAAACCCGCTTTATTCATTAGGCTTTCTACAGTTTTTTCAGAATAATACTTAGCGGCGAGAGTGCAGCATTTATTCCTTCCGACCCATAACTCTATTCTTATTTCTGCTTCATCTTTAGGTTTGCCGATTATCTTTTTTATCGCGCCTATTCTTTTCAGGCGCTCTAAGGTGTATTCATCTTTTTCTTCTAAAGGCATGTCTAAGGCTGCAACCAATTTACCTTCTTTTATTGATCTGGAGCAGTTAGTGAGAAATTCTAACAAATTTCTTTTTGAATCTGCATAGTTTAGAACAAAAGGGGCATTAATCAAATCACAATGAGGAAAATCTGTATGAAATATATCTGCTTCTATGTAATCTATATTTTGTCTTTTTCTGGCAAGCTTTAGCATGCTTTTACTATTGTCAACTCCATAGACAATTCGAGGGTCCATCTTAGCAATTTCATAAGTAAAGAATCCTGATCCGCAACCTAAATCTATCACTCTCCGATTTTGAACAGGGGAAAGAAGCTTCATCATTGTAGGGAGGATACTAAATTTTTTGTCAGGCTTATTCGTAGTCTGTTGGTATTCTTGTGAGAGGTCTTCAAAGTTATTCATCTTTATTTCATACCCGATAATCTTTTAAAGACCAGTTCTCCCATATGGGAGTATGGAAGATTTAAAATTAGCAGGATTGACAGATAATGAAATCAAGATTTATTTGACACTGCTTAAACACCCCGAATCTACAGGCACCGAGATAAGAAAACAAACAGGCATAAGCAATTCCAGAGTCTATTCTTGTTTAGATGAACTTATCAGGAAGGGCATAGTTAACTATCAAATTATAAGGAGCGGTAAAATATTTTCTGCAGTTGATCCTAAGATCTTATCAGACATTTTGAATGAGAAAAAGAAGAGGTTCGATGAAATGATCGGAAAGTTAACCTCTTTAGAAAGAAAATCGGATAAGAATGTAGAAAGCTCCATCTTTGAAGGTTTTAATGGTTTTAAGAATGCTTTTTATAAAATGATTGAAGATTGCCCTAAGGAAGAGACAATTTATATTATTGGATTCTCCAATCAAGCTTACAAGAATGAGAGATTGAGACTTTTATTGAGCAATATTAATCATCGTTCTATAAAGAAAAAGCATAAATTTAAGATGATCTTGGATGATCGTGAAAACACATTTTACCAGGATAGGAAATTTGAAGGGATATCTCAAATAAGATTCATGGAGGGAGGATTCAAAAGTCCTGCCGCAATAGACGTTTTTGCAGATTATGTCTATATATTCTTGTGGGATGAGAACCCTTATGCTTTCATGATAAAAAATGAAAATATTGCGCAGGGATTCAGAACCTATTTTGAATTTTTATGGAATATCGCTAAGAAATAAAATTATTTTTATTAAATGTATCTTTCATATCTATAAAGTTTATAAACTGAGCCTGTTTTCTCTCGACATGGCTAAATCTGAGGCAAAAGAGATTAAAGAAGAAAAAGAAGCTGAGACTAAACTAACTGATGTTCCAGGTATTGGACCAGGCATTGCTGCAAAATTGGAGGCTGCTGGAGTTTATGATTTAATGGGGCTAGCAGTCATGAGTCCAGCCACGCTTTCTGAAATGGCAGGGGTTGGAGAAGCCGTTGCTAGAAAAGCCATTCAGGCTGCAAGAGGGCTTCTTAAATTGGGTTTTGTAGATGGAATGGAGTTTGCTAAAAAAAGAGAAAATATCATGTATATCACTACAGGTTCATCTAATATGAATAATCTCCTGGGTGGAAGAGGGATAGAAACTAAATCATTAACTGAAGCATATGGGGCTTTTGGTAGCGGGAAAACGCAGTTGGGGCTTACGCTTGCGGTGAATGTCCAGTTGCCTGTAGAAAAAGGAGGGGCTAATGGCAAAGCAGTCTTTATTGATACAGAAGGAACTTTTAGGCCGGAAAGAATAAGACAAATTGCAGAGGGTATGGGCGCAAACCCTGAGAAAGTATTAAAGAATATTTTAGTTGCAAGGGCATTTAATTCGGATCATCAGATGTTGCTAGTGGATAAGATAAATGAAATGGTAAAAGAGGGTGAACCTATCAAAGTAGTTATCATTGATTCTTTAACCGCTCACTTTAGAGCAGAGTTTACAGGCCGAGGGGAATTAGCTGACCGACAACACAAGCTGAATAAATATCTACATAGCTTAATGAGAATGGCTGAGATGCATAATCTGGCAATATATGTGACAAATCAGGTAATGGCCAATCCAGCGATGATGTTTGGGGATCCGACTACTGCAGTTGGTGGAAATATAGTGGCTCATGCATCTACTTACAGAATGTATTTAAGAAGGGGAAAGCAGGGTAGCAGAGTTGCAAAATTAATAGACTCCCCTAATTTACCAGATAATGAGGCTCAATTTTTTGTCACCGAAAAAGGTGTTAAAGACGAAGGGTAAGGTTACTTGATATTTGGAAAGTGACAAAATGATCAGACTTTCCGAAGTTTTAAATAATAAATCTTCTTTTAAGGGTTATGTTTTCTGGACTATTATCATGGGGAATTGTATTTTTGGTTGTAGCTCTAATAGCTGCCCTATTTGGTTTTGGAGCCATTGCAGGCACGTCCATAGTTATCGCGAAGTGGCTGTTTTTCATATTTATAATCCTGTTTGTAATATCGATTATCGCACATTTTCTAAGGAGAGTGTAATGAGGGAACATGCCACCAAGAGGAGTTAAAAGTCCAAAGAGAAAAAGACAATATGAAAAAATAAAGAAGTCTGTTTTAAGGAGAGGCAGATCAACCAAAACTGCTGAAAGAATAGCGGCCGCCACGACAAATAAGACAAGAAGAATGAAAGGCGAGACTAAAAAGCGAGGAAGATAAGCGCCCCTACTCGGATTTGAACCGAGGTTACAGCCTCCGCAAGGCCGTGTTCTATCCAGGCTGAACTATAGGGGCATAAGATAAAGGAGATTAGGGAGTTTTTAGGCTTAATGGTTGAAGCAATTTTTACTTTTCATCTACACACTTTTCGCCATGAGCATATTCATATAATGGAGCCCACAAAAGTCCAAAACTAAAAGCATATAGCAATTCTTCAAAAGGGATGCCTAAGAGAGATATGCCTTCTAGAACTTCTTGACTGTAAAAGCTCGTAATAAAGTCCGGAAAAGCCAGATTATATAAAAAATAGGCAATTAAATACATTACCACAAAGACTATTCCCCCCAATAACGAATGCTTAATAAGATCTCTACGTTCAAATAGAACTATTACTGCTCCGCAAATTGTTGCGAAACTATAAGGATAAATAATGTTTATAGGAAGAGCATATGCAAAAACAAAAAATAATATAAAAGTCATTGTAAGCGCGATGAAATGAGGCCGATACGTTCTTTTTAAATTGATTTTTTTATGGAGAAATATCTCATATGTTGCGGCCCCTATTCCCCCCATGAAAAAGATGAAAAGAACATCTTCTATTCCCATAAATCCAGTTATGCGAGTGAGGCTGAACAATGTAGGAGGGTTCCAATAGGAAGGCACAATGGGCTGGCCAATATCTACAAATCTATCCACAACATGCCACATTATGGCAAGAATAAGATTAAATGTCAAATAAAATGTACCCGTCCAGACTATGGGCTTTCGTAGATCTTTTCTTACGAAGAAGAATATTGTCCAAACAAGAAAAACTATAATCGCCCCGATTAGATATTCATACATGTCGCTATTTCATAAGGAAAGTTAATAAATATTTCTTATTAAAAATGCGTATCAAGTTCTTTCGTATACTTCTGTATCTCTTTGTTATCAAACCATACTGCAATTTCTCTCTTTGCATTCTCTACGGTATCTGACGCATGAATAAGATTTCTCAGAGGGCGCTTTTTGGCATCGGCAAGGGCATAGGACTCTACTACCGCAAAATCTCCTCTCAAGGTACCCGGGGCAGCTTGTCTAGGTTCTGTCGATCCAACCATCTTTCGAACTATCTCTACAGAATGCGGACCTTCTAAAACGATAGCTAAGATGGGCCCTTCTCTTAAGAAATCCATTAACCATTTTCTTATGGTTTGTCCATGCTCTACATGATCTTTATATTCGAATTTTTTCCCACTTTCTTCATATACTTTTTTTGTTTTCTCATATACCTGCTTAGCCCATAATTCATCAAAGGGATAATGCCTTTCTACTTGATCTTCAGAGGCCCATAGCATTTTCATTGCTACAATTTTGAGACCTGCATCTTCAAATTTAGTCACGATCTTTCCAATTATACTCCTTTGGATAGTATCAGGTTTAAGCAATACTAAAGTATGTTCTATAATCATTCCAAAGTCTCGGAATGAAGGGTTTTAAACATTACTGTACCACTTTCAAGGTGACTTAAAATTCGGTTTTTAAAATTTGTGAACTGCCCTTCTTTATCTCACTTAGGGATTTTTGTTTAGCAACGTAGTAATAAATAACCTATTTATTAGAGGCGGAGGTGCAAATGAGAAATAAAAACAGAACGGTTGAGATAAGAAGAGCTCGAGAAGCAAAGGTTTGGCGCAATTATTACTTTGGAGCTTATTTGCTTTTAGTGGAACCTGCAAGAGGGATGAGCACAGAGCGAGAGTTTAATCAGGGTATGACAAAGAATTTTAATTAAAATTCTTCGTTTGGAGAATGAAAATTCTCTATAATTAAATTAGATAGGAGGTATTTAAATGACTAAAACCCAGCAGACAATACAAATTGAAGGTATAGATGAGTTACTCGATGTAGAATTTGAAGAGAGTTCCGCTTCGAGTAAGGTAAGTCTATCCGAAGAAATTGAATGTATTGACGATCTATTTTATGAGAAGATTGCTAGTTCAGCTTTAGCTTTTGGTAAGGCATGAAACTAATCTTCGTCTACAAATCGGGCCTTGCCACTCGAAACTAGAATAGTGGATACTTCTAGATCTAAATTGGCGATCTGGCCTGCCGTGAAAGGGCCAATAGAATTTCCATTTAAATCCATAAACAGGTCTACATTTTGATTGAAAAGTATCAGTTTATTTGTATGCTTTTCACTTTCTTTTTTTGAATTCATATTTCTCGCGAGTTCTTTGTCGCCTTCTTCCAAAGCCCTAACTAATTTATCGAAAGTATCTTTCTCGAAAGCGAGCATATTTTCATAATCTCTTTTCATCATGCCGGTTTCCGTAGCTACGAATACTAAATTAAGAATCTTTTTCTTTCTTAATCTCATTAACTCTTTGAATATAGAGATTGAATTTTCCAGCTGTTTTTTCGATCTTGCGACAGAGTCTGCAAACAGGTCTTCCTCCTTGGAAGACTGGAATTTTTTATCGTTTAGATATTCAGATACTTCTTGGATAAAATTTTTAGGCAGAGGTTGCAATAGTTCAGCATATTTTTCTTTTCTTAATAACTCATATAGATCATTGTAACTTAACATAATATAAGAATTAATTAGTGGTTTATAAAAATGATTGTAGTCTGAATTTATCCTTAAGTGGCTAAGAGTAAAACTTTTAATAGGAAGACCCTAGATAGATATATGAAAAAAGAAGTGAATATTTATCTTTTTAGGCATGGCCGAACTTTCTTCAACCAACAGCATCGTTTTACGGGTTGGAAGAACTCTAGATTAAGCCCTGCCGGATTTAAGGATGCCAAGGCTATTGCCTCGCAATTAAAAAGCAAGAAAATTGATTTAGCATTCACTTCAGACCTTATTAGGGCTCAACAGACTTTAAGAGAGGTTTTGAAATATCATCGTTTTACCAAGATACTAGTAGATAAGAGATTGAGAGAACGTTCTTATGGATCCTTGCAAGGAAGAAGTCATCAAGCCTTTATTAAACGGGAAGGTAAGGAGGATTATAAGACCTTGCTACATTGGCATAAAATTGATCATCTAAACGGAAAAGAAAGAGGAGATTTTATCAGAAGAGTCGGAGAGGCAGAACTAAAGGTTGTACGCCGAAGCTACCATGTAAGGCCCCCAAGGGGAGAGTCTGTTCAAGATGTAGAAAAACGCGTCAATTCCTTTCTTAAAGATCTCTTTAAGATATTGAGAAAGCAACCAGTGAATATTGCAATTTCTGCCCATGGCAATTCTATCAGACCACTGCGCCGTTATTTTGAACAGTTATCTATCGCGGAAATGATGCAAATAGAGCAGCCTTTTGATAGGGCACTGTCCTATAGGGTAAGAGTTTAATCTTTTTCTTAAGAGTTAATTTAATAAATGCCTAAAGGTTTTAAGGGATATGTTCGATTTTTTAAAGAAGAAGCTTACAGGATGGATTGGAAAAGAGGATGTTGAAAAGGAAAAAAGCAAGGTTGGGAAGAAAGATAAGGAAAAGAAGAAAGAAGCTCCTAAAAAAGAGAGTAAGAGGACCGCCAAAGATAAGAAGAAAGAGGTAACGAAGAAAGCGGTTAAGGCCGCTAAAACTGAGGAGATTCAGAAGAAAGAAGCTGAAGAGATTGAGAAAGTTGTAGAGCAGAGTGTTGAAAAGAAAGAAATAGGAGAGACGAGGGCCGAAGATAAAGAAGAAGTTGGAAAGGCTGAGGAAGTTCAGGAAGAAGAGAAAGCAGGATTTTTTTCCAAGTTATTTAAGAAAAAAGAGAAAGAAGAAGAAGAGGCGCAGCCAGAATCTGTTGAAGAAGCTGAAGAGGAAAAGGAAATTGAAGAGGTTCCTAAAGAAGAGGGTTTCTTTAAAAAGCTTGTTAGTAAAATATCTGCGTCTGAACTTGATCAGGAGCAATTTGATAAGATATTTACTGATTTAGAAATAACTTTACTCGAAAGTAATGTGGCTCTGGAAGCGGTAGACAAAATTAAGGAAAATTTAGCTAAAAAATTAGTGGGGCAGCAAATCAAAAAGGCGGAAGCAGAAAAAAAGGTTTTAGAGGCTTTGAAAGAATCTATTTTAGATCTGTTAATAGAGCCTCCAAATCTGTTTGAAGATATAAAAAATAAGGAGGGGATCTTTACTATTCTCTTTTTTGGAATAAATGGTACCGGGAAGACAACTAGTATTGCTAAAATAGCTTACATGTTGAAGGAAAAGGGAATCCAATGCGTCCTTGCTGCTGGCGATACATTTAGAGCCGCATCCATTGAACAGTTAAAAACACACGGCGAAAGAATAGGTGTTCCAGTCATAGCTAGCTCTTATGGTTCTGACCCTGCGTCTGTCGCATTTGAAGCCCGAAAATATGCAGAAGCTCACAAAATAAAAGTTGTTTTAATAGATACTGCAGGCAGGATGTACACAAAAGAGAACTTGCTTAAGGAGATGGAAAAAATTGTGAGAGTAAGTAAGCCTGATCTGAAGATTTTTGTTGGAGAAAGCATCACAGGAAATGACGCTGTTGAGCAAGCAAGGAGCTTCAATGAAAGTGCAGGCATAGACGGCATAATCCTGAGCAAAGCAGACATTGATGAAAAAGCAGGGGCAGTTTTATCTGTAAGTCATGTAACTGGCAAACCTATTTATTTCCTAGGGACGGGCCAGGACTATGGGGATATGGAAATTTTTAGCAAGAAAATAGTATTAAAAAATTTGGGATTAGAATAGTATTCCATCGTGCAATAATCATTAAAAAAGGTAAAGCCAATATGTTTTTATGTTAAACGTTCTTGATGGCATCGATCATGAATTTATTGAATCACAGGGCTTTATTGGAAGGAAAGAGGCATTAAGGAGAATAAAGAGATGGAATACTCCTGTTGTTGGCCCTCCCTATTATAGTCATGACTTGGAGATGCATGGCACTGAATTATTATATTTAATTGAGGAACTTACCCCTGTTATTCTTTCTGCCCTGCCTTCGTTTGATTTGGAGAGAGCGAGAGTTCTTGCTTTAGTTCATGATGATCCTGAGACTGAAAGTGAGAGGGGGGATGTTGTTTTCAGTGTTAAACTTAATATGAGCGATGATGAGAAAAGAATCCTCGAAGCTGAAGAAGAGAAGGCTATTGGAACATTAGGAAAAAAATGGCCCTCTAAGGTGGCAGGCTTCGATTATGTAGGATTATTACATGAAGCGAAGAATAAACAAACTGTGGAATCACAGCTATTAAGTTACCTTGATAAATATAGCGCCTTATGCGAATCTCTCCATGAATTATTTGCAGGAAATTCTGCATTTCATAAGGGCTGGCAGACTGAAAGGAATAGACCTCCTGTAGCAGGGACTAATATGGCAGATTTAATCTCTAAATATACCCTCATCGCTCCTTTTTTTCAGACAGGACATGCAGTGGTCGCCCCTTACCAGAAGCCTGATGTCGCTCATTTCTTGGAGGTGGGGAGACCCTATACAAAAGATTCAATCCTCTTCCCTACAGGATTTAAACATTATGATTTCTGGAAATTTACTATTCTTAAACGCGGCAGAGAAGAGGCATTACGATGGCTTACAGAGCAGAGGGAATTTGCAACTTAGATTCTAATCTTTCTATTAATTCTTTTTGCGCCTGGTTTATTTTCTTCTTTGCTTCTTCAACTAGAAAAAATCCTGCCTTATCTACTTCGGGGAATTTTATATAGGCCCCGTTTCTTGCAGGCAGACTTACCCAGCTTTTGCATATCAACAAGCCTGACCAATCCCCTTCAAATGCCCAGCAATTTACTATTTTACCTGCCTTTTGCTTTATTTGCCCCAGTTCTATGTATGGACCTTTTGGAATTATACCTGTTTCTTCTTCTATCTCTCTAATAGCAGTCTGAAGTAAATTTTCCCCCTCTTCAACCTCGCCTTTAGGGATACTCCACCATCCTAGATCTTTGTCTTTAAAGAATGGACCCCCAGGATGCACCAAAAAGACTTTTAAAAATCCTTGGTGAAATTTATACATCAGTAATCCTGAGCTGACTTTTGGCATAACACTCTATGGGGCGATACTATTAAAATCTTTCAAATATCAGAAAATTTAAAAGGATCTGATTTTCTAGAATTTTAATGAAAAAAGTAGTTATGTTTTATTTTATGTGCTTTGTTAATCTTATTAGTTGTGCCAAAATTAGCTACTTCACAGATTTCAACAAGTCTGCTTAGCTATGATCTTTCTAATTCAAATGATTCAGAATCAGGGATTGAGAGAACCTCTAATGCCTCAGTTTTTGTAGGAGTTTATATTTTAAACCTTGGAAAGTTTGATATTTCTACAGGGTCTTTCACGGTTGATTTCTACCTCTCTCTTAAATGTCAAGTGAATTGTAGTTCGCAGGAATTCGAGTTTATTAACGGGCGGGCAAGCAGCTTTGAGAAAATCATTGGATTCCCCTAATGAAAAGTTTTATAGGATCCAAGCCCAGCTATCGAGTCCTATTAACCTAAAGAAATTTTCATTTGACGAACAGAAAATGCAAATTATATTAGAGGATAAGAGAAACACAATCGATATTTTGAACTATTTTCCACTTTATGAGGAAACTGGTATTGATCCGTCTATTAGTTTTACAGGCTGGCACATTCAAAACGTGACGGTGGAAATTAAAGAACATTATTATTCAGTTTATAATGAAACTTACTCCCAATATATTTTGACTATTCCCATTAATAGGATCGCTTTTAACTCTTTTCTTAAAACCTTTCTTCCCGTAATGTTTATCATAGTAGTTATGCTTTCGAGCTTTATTTTAGATCCTGATAAGATTACCACTAGGTTGAGCATGGTTGGATCAGCATTAATCGCTTCAGTGATGTTCCATGTTTCTTTAAGTAATCAAATTCCTCCAGTAGGTTATCTTACTTTCGCAGATAGGTTCATGATACTGACTTATTTTGTTATTTTAGTGAGTTTTGCTTTAAATGTAATGATGCTGGAGTTAATTGAACGCAAGAATGAGGCATTGGTTAAGAGAGTCCATAGTCGGACAGAATATACTATGTTTATTGCCATACCTCTTATTTATATTGCATTGTTCATTTTCTTTATTTGATTATCAAGCTTAAAACTACAAACCACAAATTTATTAACCCCTCTTGGGCTTGATTTTTTATGTTAGATAAGCTGTCTAATGCCTTGAAAAAAACAACAGATAAGATAGCCAATGCCATCTTTCTTGACAAGAATTTAGTTGACCAAATTGTAAAGGATTTGCAAAGGGCACTTATCGAAGCAGATGTGAACGTCTCTTTAGTATTAGAGATAAGTAAGAAGATAAAACAAGCCGCTTTAGAAGAGAGGATTAAAGGTATTGAAAAGAAAGAGCATGTAATAAAATTATTGCACGATGAGTTATTGAATCTTTTAGGCGAGAAGAGAGAGATTCAAATTCAGAAAAAAAATGTATGGCTTATGCTTGGTTTATACGGGCAAGGAAAGACGACTACGATCTCTAAACTAGCTTCTTATTACTCTAAGCGAGGAAGCAGGGTTTGTGCTGTTGGGCTGGATGTGCATAGACCTGCTGCAGCAGAGCAACTTAAGCAATTGTGTGATAAACTTAACATTAAATCATTCATCCTTCCTGGTGAGAAAGATCCCAAGAAAATCTGGAAAAAATATAAAGATGAAATCGAAGATTATGGGTTAGTGATTATTGACAGCGCAGGCAGAGATGCTTTATCTGAAGATTTGATTGAGGAAATAAAAGAAATCTCTAAATTGGCTAAACCTACTGAGACTTTTTTAGTCATGAGCGCGGATGTAGGACAAACTGCTAAAAAACAAGCTCAGACTTTTAAAGATTCTGTAAATATCACAGGGGTAATAATTACTAAGATGGATTCTACTGCAAAGGCAGGGGGAGCGCTAACCGCCTGTGCTGAAGTCAAGGCCCCGGTGGTTTTTATAGGCACAGGAGAAAAAGCGTCAGATTTGGAGACATTTGATCCTGAAGCCTTTTTATCAAGGTTGTTAGGTATGGGAGATTTGAAGGCTTTAATGGAGAAAATTCAATCAGTCGTTGATAAGGACAAAATTGAAGAGACTCAAAAAAAGTTACAAGAAGGAAAATTTACCTTACGAGACTTACAAACTCAACTAGACTCTATGGAAAATATAGGTTCGCTTGATAAACTTGTTGGCATGATTCCAGGATTAGGAAAAGCTAAGATTCCTAATGAAGCTATGCAGGTACAGCAAGAAAAAGTTAAGCGATGGAAACATGCTATAAATAGTATGACTCAAGTTGAGATTGAAAATCCAGAGATATTAGAAAAAGAAACCTCTAGGATTCAAAGAGTGGCGAAAGGATCGGGGACTTCAACTTCAGATATCAGAATGTTAATAAAACAATATAAAATGCTAAAAGAAATGATGAGCTCGCAGGCAAAGATTGTTGAAGGGGGAGAACTGGATCAAAAGACAATGATGAAGCTTGCTAAGAAATTTGGAAGAAGGATGAGGATGTAACTGACATGTTTTATAATATTTTACCTGATAAAGCAGATAATAAGAAAAATCCTCTTTATTTTGATTATTCTTCCAGATGGAAATATGAAGTTAGGGGGGTAGATAGAGAGGGAGAAGAGGTTGATTCTCCAGTCGAACATGTGTCCGCCTCTCAAATGCCTGAAGGAGTTCTGGGAGATTATAATCTTGTAACACAAAGAAGAAGAATTGTAGAAGGTTTGTCATCTTCTAAAACTGCCTTTGTTGACAGGCATGAGTACGGCCACCATATCATAAGCAGGCATTTTGATAGCCCCGATGATGAAGCCAAAGTAGATGCTTATGCTTCAGCTAGAACAGGTTATGTCTTAAGGCCCTTCGGGATTCCAGAGGATGTTTTTCGAACAAGATATAAGTTAAACTAATGAAACAAAAAATAATAGCGCAAGGCGCGGAAGCTATATTGTATAAAAAAGGTAAAACTCTTACTAAAGATAGGATAATGAAAGGTTACCGGTTGCTAGAACTAGATGAGAAATTGAGGAAACAAAGGACAAGAAAAGAAGCAAAGCTATTAGAAAAAGCTGGAAAAATAATAAATTCTCCTCAGTTGATTAAACTAAATGAAAAGGAGAAGATTATTCAGATGGAGTTCATTAAAGGAAAGAAATTGTCAGAATCTCTAGATGGTTTGAGAAACGCAGTAGAAATATGCAGAAAAATTGGGGAAAATATCGCTAAACTACATGATTCTGGAATTATTCATGGAGATCTCACTACTTCTAATATGATCCTGAAAGAAGAGAGCGTTTACTTTATTGATTTTGGATTAGGCTTTGAATCTCACAATGCCGAAGACAAAGCTGTTGATTTGCATTTAATTAAACAGGCTTTGGAAGCTAAACATTTTAAGTATTTTGATAGATATTTTGATGCAGTTTTACAGGGATATAAAGTTTCTAAAGGTTGGAATGAAGTAATGAAAAGATTTGAGAAAGTTGAGAAAAGAGGAAGGTATAAGCAGGCTTATTAATTACTTAATTATCTTATAGTGGAGCTGAATTTCGTTTTTCGAGATTAGCTTTGTGCTTATTAATTCTAACCCTGCGGAGAAATCATCTTCTGTAAAAAGTTTTATGCCATTTCCAAAAAGATGGGGTTCAATATCTAGATATATTTCGTCTATAAGATTCTCTTTTATAAAGGAGCTATTCAATTTGCTTCCTCCAGCAACTAGGACTTCTTCATAATCCTCTTTTTCTAATAATGAGATTGCCTCTTTTGGATTATTAACAAAAGCGAAATTGCTTTTTTCCGAGGATTTTATCTTTTTAGATACTACAATTGTTCTAGGGTTGCCTATTTTTTCAAATTCTTTTTCTCTTCGCATTAGCTCATAAGTGTTTCTGCCAATGATAATCGCTTTGCTCCTTTTTACTGCTTCAGCATAGGAGCTCCACTCTTCTTGGGACCAAGGCGTTTCATTTTCTTTTCCCGCAATGTAGCCATTTACAGTCATTGCCATATAAAGGACTATTTTCATGATGTCTTGTGCATTAAATTGTTAATAAATATTAGCAAAACTCTTATAAATGGCCTAATTATTAGAAAGATACAGCCCCATAGTCTAGTGGTCAAGGATACAGGCCTTTGGCGCCTGGGACCCCGGTTCGAATCCGGGTGGGGCTATTTTACTCTTATTCTTCAGCATCGTTTTGATAAATAGAAGGAGATTGTTTTCTCTTTATATATATTATTAAAATAATTGCGATTAGCATCACAATGCCTACAGCAATTCCTATTTTTATATAATTTAACATATTTGGCTTCTCTTCTATCTCTCCCCATCCTTCTAGAACTGTTGTATCCTCTTGCTTGCTATCCCCTTCTATTTCTTCGCTCAGAGGCTCGAAGAAAATGTTACAGCCTAAGTTTTCTTGAGTAACTAAAGATCCCTCGCAATTATTGAGGTCCCTACACTCTTTTACTTGTATTTCATCAATACAGGCCCCTAAGGTGCATTTTTCATTTGGGATACATAATTCTCCACTTCTGCTACTTGATCTACTACCTCTCCCTGAAGAAGGAGGGCTGTCCCCTATAGAGAGGCATTCTCCACAATCTAAAGAGCAACTCGAACAAGACTCTTCTATTGCGGCCTGACAAATTCCATCTCCACATATTGGGGACTCTATCACTTCAAAAGTTGAGAAATGATTCACATTTAAAATCAGAATTCGACTAGAAGAATTGTACTGGGAAGTGCAAATCTCAGCAGGACAAGATTGGTTGTTATACAATATATAAGGTTCATTCACCCTTACATCCTTAAATGTTAATTCTGCAGATTTATTTAATTCAGGAACTCTTTCAGTATTAATACTAACTTTATTCTGGGATAAAATAATATTATTCATTAGAGCAGGATTTTTCTTTATCCTAGTTAAATTCACAGTTTCTTTAAAAATAAGCTTAACTCTTTCTCCTTTCTTAATTGTAAACTCTTCTTCCACATCTTGAGATTCTCTTAATTGAGTCGTTCCCTCAAAATCTTTATTTTCGCATTCATAACAAGCAGTTCTTCCCGCATCTTTTCTGAACATTCCCCATTGTTCGTGTGATAGAGGATAAGTTACATTTGTTTCCCAAACATGTAGACTTCCATATCCTTTAGGTTCCATCCTTATAAGGTCATAATCGTAAGCGGAAGAGCCGATTAGGTCCATTAGCCCATCTCCATCAACATCAGCTATAGTAGGGGGGGCAAAGGAATTGTAATGCAACCCCTTAGGATATCCCATTATTCTTGTCCCGTTTAAATGCCAGGCCCATATTCCTCCTTCAAGTGAAAGGTTGAGTTTATCTCTGTAAGGATCATATCTAGCTATCGGAAATACACTTCCTGCAGTAGCCAATATATCTAGATTTCCATCTCCATCAACATCAGCTATAGTGGGCGCATAATTTTTATATGCTCCGCCTTCCGCAGCATTTGGCCATCCGCTCATAAGCGTCCCATTAGAATATAAGACATAAACAGGGTACCCTATTTCATAACTCCCACTTGTAGTAAATATAATCTCTAATTTTCTATCTCCATCTAGATCATTCAATGTAAATGATTTTTCAGGACTTCTTATTACTTTTACGGTGTAAGGTGGCAAGTCAATTAATTCAATAAGGAATGGAAATCCCTCTACTATCTCTCCATTTCTTTTATATGCAGTTACATAGGTGCCTGTAGAATAATTAATGTAACTTGCTATAATTTCTGAAGTGCCGTCTCCATCCAAATCTCCTATGGAGGGGGTTGCGAAAAAGCCAGTAGGGCCCCCCATTGCTAGTGGCCAACCTTCTACTATGCTTCCATCTAGGTTGTAGACGTAGATCGCGCCTTTAGTGGTAGTCCTACCAAAAAGCAGATTTGTATACCCTTGCCAATAATCAGTAGTGGGTGGCCACCCGATAGTTCTTAGAGAAACAATTTCTAAATCATCATCACTATCAAAATTACCAATGGTAGGGACCATTTCATCATTGCCTAAATTTCCGTAAGGCAGATTCCATCTATTCTTTATGGACTTATTACTAATAATAATTATTTCTTCAGGATATGCAGAATTTGAGAGGAAGTTAGTCTGGATTATAATCTCATCACTTTTATCTCCATCCAAATCAGCTACTACTATCTGGGGCAACCTATCATTTGCTACAGTTATAGGGTATCCTGGTTTTATGCTACCTGTGGCATTGACTGCATAAACTCTTCCCCCTTCAGCCGAAGCTTTGGTGTAGTCTGCTAGCATCACTACAATATCTGGACTTTTATCTCCATCCAAATCCCCTATCGTGGGCAGAACATTTAAAGAGGTGCCAAAACTTCCATTCAGAAATTCTTCTCCTAAGGTTCTTTCCCAATATATTGAGCCGTTTCCATGATAAACAACTAAAGTCATGTAAGGGTCATATCCATTTCTCCCTTTATTTATTATAATCTCCTGATCTCCATCCTTATCTAAATCAAAAACAATTGGGACTATATCTCCGGCATGAGTGCTATAATTTCCAGCATATATCCTTTGAGGCCATCCTTCCTTCAAATCTTTATCAAAATAAATATAAGAAATCTGCTCTTCAACTTGTGAGTGAGTATAGTTTACTCTTAGCCTTAGATTATAAATTCCTGAAGCAATTTCAGAAGTGTTCCATATGAAAAATCTTTCATAACCTCTTCTTCTTTCACACAAGTCATTGCCAACCATTTCATAACTGATTCCTTCTCCTCCAGGCTCACATAACATTAGCCCTTGGGTTTTCCATTCAAGGTTGCTATTGTTAAGACTATATTCTATAATATAATTCTTAAAATCTTTATAAGTATGCTCTAAAGCTTCGATATTCAAGTAAATTTTATTAATCTCCCCTGGCCTGTAAATTTCATAATTGCCAATTCCAGAGATATTAAGATTATCAATGAAAATAATAGCATCATCCTGGCCGAAAGAAGAACCTTCCCTTGTTTTTATTCTAAATGCATAAGGGCCGTCTTTAAGTTTGAAAGCATCAATACTCTTTGATAATTTGCCTTTCTTTAAGTCCTTTTCTTCTAATATCATTTCAGCCCATTCCTTTTCCCCATAACCTTCAGAATAATAGAGGGCAATATTTTCAGCAGTAAACTCCTTTGGCAATTCAGCGCTAATTTCTAAATCCCCTTTCTTTTTAGAAATTGAAAGGAAAACTTTACTTGGCTTTTGCGAATATACGCTAGCCCATCCATTCATAATGCCGTTACCTTGTTCGTTTGGGCTCAGACTCTCTACATTAATAGCATTCCCTTTTAAGGCCATCTTTATCTCTTCAGGAGCCCAATCCTTATGGGCTTGCTTCATTAATGCAGCTATGCCTGCAACATGAGGGGTAGCCATGGAAGTTCCACTAAAAGCCTCATATTTCCCTTCTGGAGTTGTAGAGTATATTGCAACGCCCGGGGCTAAAATATCGGGTTTTATTAATCCTTGCCCTCCCCATAAAACTGGGCCACGTGAACTGAAATAAGCCAAGCTATAACTTTTATTTATCGCCCCCACAGTTATAACTTTTCTAGCCATTCCTGGAGAGCCAATTGTCTCTTTAGAAGGGCCTGAATTTCCAGCCGCGACAACAACAATAACTCCCTTTGAAACAGCATTATCTGCAGCTTTACTCACCGGATCGTCTGGAGTGCCCGGGCCTCCCAGACTCATGCTAATAATATCTACAGAATCGTTAAAATTAAAGTCATTGTTCGGGTCTACTGCTCTTTCTATGCCAGAAATTACATCTTCAAAATTTCCACCTCCATCTGCTCCCAAAACTTTATATGCATATAGAATTGAATCTGGAGCTACTCCTTTAATTCCTATTTTTAATTCAGAATTTATAGATTTCTCTGCCTGCAAGTCAGACAAAAGTATTATTTCCTTTTGAGAGAGAGCCCTATCATGAAAAATAACTTCATCTATTTTTCCTCTTAGAGGATATATTCCCCCTCCTAGTTTTCCAATATAAGCAGGGCCTAATCCAGTCAATATGTTTCCTGCCTTTGTAGAATTGACCAATATCCCATTTTGATAAAGCTTTATTGCGGACCCATTATAGACTCCTGCAAGATGTTCCCATTTATGAGAAGAAAGCGGATAACTAATACTTCTTATCCCCTGTGGGGTCGCAATTCTAAAATAATATCTTCCATTTTCTATGAATAAAAGGTACTGACTATTTACTCTCTCTCCAATCGTTTTTTCAAATATGCCTCCCTGTTTAGAGTCCATAGGCTTAACCCACGCAGATATCGTAAAAGAATTTTTATTGAGGCTATCTGAATTAATCCTGATCGATCCATTATTAAATTCAATTCCCTTAAGTCCAAATCCCTCATTGATAAAAGTTACATTTCCTTGATTCTTGCCTTCAATGTCTTGAATGTTATCGACGAAAGAATTGTTGAATTCCCAATGCAATGTAGGAGTAATATATATTGCCCCTTCTTTTATGACTTTTCTATTAGCCGAAATTGTTCCTGCAACATGCGTTCCATGCCCTTGGTCATCAAGAGGGTCAGAATCTCTATTGACAAAATCATATCCTCCTTCAACTTTGCATCCTTCTCCGAAACACCCTCCCAGATCCGGATGCCTATAATCTATACCTGTGTCAATTACAGCGATTTTTATTCCTTTTCCAGTCAAACATTCTTTTCCACTATCTTCGCATCTCTCTCCTTGAGAGTCTCTTTCCCATAAAACACTTGCATTTACTAAATGTATGGAATCGACCATCAAAGATTTTACCCTCATATTAGGATATATTCTAGAAACATAGGTTGATTTGTTAATCTTTTCTAGCTCATTTATAGACACATTATTTAGAACTATTCCATTGAAGACTCTGTAATATTCTTTCTCAGAAATTTTCTCAGTAGGATAATCATAAATATTGTATCCGGTGAATCTTCTTATTACATTTCCCAGCCACAATTTAGAAGAATAAACCACTTTTCCACTTATAGTTGGATTTTTATTGTCCAATTTTATTCGGATATCTCTTAGCGCTTTTTCGTGTTCTTCTTCCAATACTTCCTGATGCTTCCCAATAATGGATTCCTTTTTCTCTTCGATTTGACTTGCCTGATTACTCAATAACTTAGCCGGGCTTTCTCTCCCTTGCTCTGTAAGTATTTGGCTCTGTTTTTTTATCCTTTCCACCTGTTCATCTAATAGAACTTCTTTTTCTAGAATAGAGGGTTCTTTGAATTCTATTATATAACTATAGGGGATAAACTCGTTTAGTTCGCTTAAGTTTATGTCTGGAGACTGCGCCATGGCTCCGCTGATGAAAAAGATCGCGAACAAAAAATACATTACAATCCTCTTTTCCCACATTCATTTTTTAATTTGAAGATCTTTATAAATATATTAGTTATAATGACTCTCATAACGAGGATAGAAATTCCTCCTTTTTCAATAAATTATATTTGAATTCCGGAATCTTTAGGGTTTTTGGAATGCTGGTCCATTTCTCCAGAATTTAGGCAATCCCAACAGGGCCTAATTGTTCCGTCTTTTCCTATAATTCTCTTTTTACCCTGGCATTTTTGGCAGGATTTTATCTCTTCCATTCTTTCATTAAGAATAAGGAGCTTTTAAAATCTTTGACAATCCAGAATATATAAAATTACAGTGGAATTACTTTTTTTCTTCAACTATCTTCAATGTTCTTAATTCACACAAAGCTAGAGGATAAATTTTTTTAATCTTTAGGGATAGGTCTTTTTGTATTTTATTCGTTATGACTTCGTTGAATAGTTCTTTTGTTGTGCGAGTTTTAATGTGAGATTCCAAGTGCTTTTTCGTTGCTTCTCTTATTTTATTTCTAACTCCTCTAGAAACCTTTTTTCTAGTTATCATAAATGGTTTAACTATCACTAATCCATCCTTTGATTCGACCTTGAAAGAATCTTCTACATAATCTGTGCCTCCACGGATCATCTTTCTGATATATGATCCCATTAATTCTAGACCTATTGGTTCTGAAGTCAAGGAATCTTGGTCTTTTTTCACTTTTAATTTTAATTCAAAGCTCTTTCCCCTCAGGCTTCTTGTCAAATCTAGGGTTATTATCTTACCATCTAGCTCCTCTAGCGAGGAAGCGTATAAGGATATTTTCGCGGAAGTTATTGGAGCTTTCACATCAAAGAAGGTTTTCTTAGCTATTTTTTTTGACTTTGCCATTTTATCTGGATATTTTTTCTCCTATTTCTATTCTTGAAGACCTAATTGCTTTTTTAATCCCTTTGGTTTTATTACAAATTTTACATTTATATAAAATAGGGATCCTCTTGGTGATTTTGGTCTTCATTTTATAATCTTTGACTCCTTTCTTAGAATATCTACCTTGATTTCCATATCCCACTCTAAATCCCCTGGCTTCTACTCTCGATTTTCCCCCTCTAGAAAGCGGATGAGTGGATGATCTTGATCTCTGCTTTTGTGTTGAAAGAGCTTGAGCTGTGTGCTGCTTGCAGTACGGGCAATATCTTTTTACTTCTTTAGGTAATTTCATTATAATCTGGAAATAAGCTAGCCTTGACCTACCAGTTCGCACAAGGATACGCTGTTAAGATAGCAGAAATAGACGCTTTTTAAAACTTGCTATTTTCTTAGGAATCTATCTTATTTCAAAGAGTCTTAGAAAATCCGCCGTATTTTCTGTTCAGAAAAGACGTTCATGCTTTTGATTTTAAATTTTGCCAGAAAAAATCACAACCACAAGCTTTTTAATACTAGATTTCCAGGAAAATTCATGGTTGAAAAGAAAGAAGAGAATGTTGAAGAAAACAAACAGCAATGGGCCAGCTTGAAGCCTGCAGAAATAGAAAAAATTATTGTAGATTTAGGCAAGCAAGGGGAGCAACCTGCAAAGATAGGGTTAATTTTAAGGGACAAACATGGAGTTCCTAAAGACCGTCTAGTGGGAAAGAAGATCACTCAAATACTAAAAGACGCAGGCGTCTCTACAAGAACTAAGAAAGATATGGTAAAAGAGAAGATTGCCAAGCTTGAGAAACATATTATTCATAATAATCATGATTATAGCGCTAAGAGATCACTTACTAAGAAGCTCTGGCTTGTTAAGGATTAATTTTAATTGAAAATATGAACTTACCGGATACTAATACTGAAAGTATAATCTATAATTAAGCTTAAAAAGCTGCAAGACTAAAATTTTTTATAAAAAAGATGTTAGAGAAAATTAAATCCGCAATCGAGAGAATCGACCAATTAAGCAAGGTTAAGTCTTTAAGAGTAATCAGTCATTTTGATACTGATGGGATTACTTCAGCAGCTATTTTTTCCCGAGCCTTACATAGGTGGGGGAAGAAATTCTCATTGGAAGTCGTTAAGGGCCTGGATGAAAATTATATTGCCAATCTCTCCGAGAAAGAAGTGCTTATTTTCCTAGATTTGGCTTCTGGAAGTTTAGATCATTTGAAGAAAAAAAATACCGAAGTATTCATATTCGACCATCATGAAATTATCCAAGAAATTCCAGAAAATGTCTTTATGGTGAATCCTTTATTACAGAAAGGAGACATGGTTTCAGGAGCGGGAGTAAGTTATCTTTTTGCTAAAACTCTTTCTGTAGCAAACAGAGATCTTGCAGGTCTTGCAATTATAGGGATGGTTGGTGATTTATTAGAGAAAGAATTAAGCAAAACTTATGATGAAATACTTAAAGATGCAGAGTGCGTGGTAAAAAAAGGCTTACTCCTTTACCCTTCAACAAGGCCTTTAGACAGGGCATTAGAATATTCTTCTAATCCTTATATCCCTGGAGTCACTGGCAGTCATAAGGGAGTTATGGAACTTTTAAAAGATGCCAATATTGAAAGAAAAGATGGAAAATTCAAGGCCCTTTACGAGTTAACCGAAGAAGAAATGAGGGCGCTGATAACCGCGATTATGCTCAAATTTGCGGGAGAAGATAAAACTCGAGGATTCATTGGGAATCTTTATTTGGTCAAACTTTTTAATAAATTGGAAGATGCTAGGGAGATATCTGCCTTGATTAACGCCTGTAGCAGGATGGGTTATTCAGATATTGCCTTGGGATTTTGTTTGGGGAATAAGAAGTCTAAGGAAGAAGCGGAGAGAATCTATATAGAATATAAACAGCATTTGATGTACGCTTTGAAATATGTAGAAGAATCAGAGAAAATTTTAGGTAACAATTATCTCATAATCAATGCGAGAAACAATATTAAGGATACTATTATCGGCACAGTCGCGTCTATAATATCCCATTCCCCAGTTTATTCAGAGGGCACTATTATCATTGCCTTAGCGTATAATGAGGATAAGATAAAAGTATCGGCTAGGATTTCTGGAAGAGAGGGCCGAAATGTCAGAGAGGTCTTAAATAAGGTAGTAATCCAACTAGGTGGCGAAGTGGGGGGGCACCCAAATGCGGCAGGATGCCTTATTTCCAAAGAGCATGAGACCGTATTTATAGAAGAATTAAAGAAAGTTTTAGATGTAGGGTTGATGAAAGTACAATAGGAATTAAGCATCTAAAGGTTTAAAAAAAGTCATTTTGTCTAATATTCATGGAGTCTAAGAGTAAATTCTTAAAAATAGTATGCCCCCGATGTAGGCAGAGGCATATTGTATTTGGGAAATCTTCTTTAAGCATCAAATGCAGGAAGTGCAATTACTTACTTACCAAACCTGCAGGCGGCAAGACTAAAATTCGAGCAATGATCGAGGCGATTTTATGGAGATAAAAGAAGACGATTTAGTAATGTGCACGGTGAAAAGAGTTGAGGGAACAACTATATTTCTGGATGTTGAAGGGAACGGTGAAGGAAGCATGGTTTTATCAGAAGTTGCGGCGGGAAGGATAAGGAACTTAAGAGAATATGTTGCCCCCAATAAAAAGGTTGTCTGCAAGGTATTAAAGATAATGAATGGCCATATTCAACTAAGCCTTAGGAGAGTAACTACAAAGGAGAAAGAGGAAATTAAGGAGAGATATACTAAAGAAAGAACCATGGTTTCTTTATTAAAAGCAGTCTTTCCGAATTATGAAGAAATCCTGGCTAAGATAAAATCCCGAGAGGAATTGTGGAGACTTTATGATGAATCAAGAGAAGACCCTAATATACTGGAAAAATATCTTAGCAAAGAAGAGGCTAAGAAAGTAGCAGGTTTACTTTTGGAAAAGAAAGAAAAGGAAAAGGAATCTAAAAAAATATTCACATTAAAGTCTTTTTCAGATCAAGGTTTGGAAGACTTAAAAGAAATTTTAAATGTTCCAGGAGAGATGGAAATCCATTATTTAGGATCTTCCCAGTTCTCTATAACCTCTAAGGGGAAGGAGTTTAAAGAGGTCAATACTAAAATAGATGAAGTTCTAAATAATATGGGGAAAAAGGCCAAAGAGAAGAAAGCTTTTTTTGAAATAAAGGAAGACTAAAATGAAGATTCTAAAATGTGCAGGACATGAGGAAGCAGTTTACACTTTTAAACAACGATGCCCTAAGTGTGGGAAACCTACAAAAAGCGCCCATTATAAGTTTCTTCGGCTGGGAAATGTGAAAGACAAGATAGATTTATCTGAAGTATAAACCTGTAGGGGAGAGTTTTATTGTTTCTTATTAGTAATCTCTTTAACGATTTCCATGTCTTTTTCCCATAATGTAATCAAAGCCCTGTTGTAAATGATTGCCGCCGGATGGAATAGTGGAATTAGCTTGAACTTCATACCTTCAAATTCAATATCTTGAACTTTTCCATGTATTTGCGTTATGCCTGGTTGATTTTTCATCTTTTCTGGATTAAGACCTGACAGGAAAAATTTAGTTGCATAGTTTCCAAGGGAACAAACAACTTTTGGCTTTATTTCCTTTATCTGCTTTATGAGCCAGGGTGTGTGCGCCCTTATTTCTTCTTCTTGCGGGGGCCTGTTTTGAGGCGGGCGATATTTCAGAATATTTGCTATGTACACATCCTGCATAGATAATCCAACTGTATTCAATAATTTGTCTAGGTTCTTTCCTGCAGCCCCTACAAACGGCATTCCTTGCAAGTCTTCATTATTTCCAGGGCTTTCTCCGACAAACATTATGTCGGCGTTAGGGTTGCCTTTGCCAAAAACTAGGTTAGTTGCGCTTTGCTTTAGGGGCAGGTCTGCTTTTTTGCACTCTTCTTCGAGTTGTTTTAATGACTGCGTTGCATCAATGGACTCCATATTCTACCTCTTATTGTACACAACAATAGAATTTTAATAGTTAACTGATTTCAATTTTGTATGGATGAAATGCCTGATGAGATTGTTCAGATCTTAGGAAGCAAGAAAGCCGAGGATATGGCAATGGAAGTGGTTTATAGAAATTATAAGGGGGAAGTTAAGGATAGGAAAATCATCCCCTTAAAGATATATTACGGCCACAATGAATATCACACAGGAGATCAATGGTTATTGAAGGTATGGGATTTAGATAAGAGAGATTATAGAGAGTACGCATTTAGAGATATTTTAGAGTGGAAGAAAGTTTAGTTCTTATTCAAAATCTTTAACTAAGGCTAGTTGATTGCCTTCAGAATCTTTGAAAAAGGCATTTCTCCCCCAAGGAAAGGTAGTTATCTGATTTTTGTCCACACTTATAAAATTAACCATCTTTTTATTTGAGAAAAAATCAACTCCTTTCTTTTTTAATTTTTTAACTTCATTATCTAGATCATCAACATAAAATTCAAGCCCAGAGGTAATTCCTGCATGAAGGTAAAGGTGAATTTCAGCATCTCCTACTTTAATTGCTGCCCATTCCTTGTCTTTATGGCGGCAAGACAATCCCAGTTTTTCAGTATAAAATTCAATAGCCCTCTCCAAGTCTTTAACTTTTACATCAATAATTGCTTTCATAATGATAAGCCTCCAGGGGGAATTGAACCCCCGACCTACAGTTTACAAAACTGCCGCTCTAACCGACTGAGCTATGGAGGCATATAAATCTCTATTGGATGAGGTTTTTAAAGGTTTTTTCAGCCCCTATTTGAGGCACAGTCATTTATGGCTTTGTTTATCAATTCTAAGGAGTTGCTTTTGCTTAAATCTTTCTTTCCAAGGTTCTTTTCATAAGTGGGCAAATTGCTGAGAAAGGTTATTATTTGAGTTGCTGAAGGGACTTTTGAGAATTCCCCAAAACCTTTGTTCTTAATAAAATGAGCATTTAGGAGTTGTTCAAAGTGATAATATGGAAGGGCGAAATAAGGCTTTTTTAGGAAAATTGATTCTGAGATCAGGGAGAAACCAGCAGTGGCAATTACTGCCTTACAGGATAAGAGGTTTTTAACAAATCCCTCATTGTTTTTTTTGAATATTAAATTAGAATTAGTTGCATTCCTATCACATCCATAGATGATAAATCTCCCAGGGATATTTCTTAAAATCTTTATGAGGCCATCATCAGCCTTACTCAGATATACTAAGACGTGACTTCCTTTTCTAGGTTTATGCTTTTTTATTTCACTTCTTATTATAGGGTCCATTATAATTGTCCTTTTAGTCTTTATTTTTATCTTATATAAAGAAAGCAAAATAAACAATTTTGCTTTAGGTACGCAAAATTTAGAGGCATATTTCGACACTAGAAAATCTCGATAGTTATTGCTCTTAATATCTTTAGGAATCTCTTGCAGGAGTAAATGCTGATTATCTATGCTTATCAGAGGCTTTTTATTGTAATAGGCTAATCTCGCCGTAAAAGGTTCAAAATCAGTTATGAAAAGATCAGGGCAAAACTTTTTTATTTGCTTGTTTATCTCTTTCCATCTTTTAAGGTCTTTGAGTACCCTTAAGGAATTATGCCTAAGAGAATTCATTAATCTCATCTTATTTTTTTTGAATATCGGGTGGATTCCATTTATTTTTATGACGGGGTAGTCTTTAGATATTGGGGAATAAGCTTGCCCATAAGTAATAACTAATATTTCATGTCCTTTCTTCTTCAGGTAATCTACTATCTCTTTAGAACGCGAGAGATGGCCCTGGCCTTCTCCAGCTATGCCATATACTATTTTCATTATCGCTAAAACCAATAAGAGATTAATAAATTTGTTGTTTCAAAAGAACTATCTTTTTGCCCTCAAAGGTTTAATCCTTTTTTTAGAAAAGGATTTATCTCGAGTATAAAGATAGTATCCGCCCAATGCAATTATGCCACCTACAAAACCATTAATTAAATCTTTAAGAGTATCATGATCATCCAAGTCTCCTGAACCTCTAAATAGGACTCCATCTCCATCTCCTAGAATCTCTCCCCCTGCATATTCAACTCCCTCATGGGCGAAGATTAGCACTAATAAAATGATTATGCAAGATATATAACGCTCTTTTTTAGAATAGTGCATTTTTGATGAAGTGAATCTATAGCTTATCAAGCCTATTGTGAGCCCGGAAAGAAAGTGCAAGTAAAAATCAAATTCTAGTCCAAAAGGGTATTTTGTATAGGTGCCCCACCATCCTGAATTGTGGGCTAAAAGAGTAAGCCCCACTAAGCTATAATGGAAAGGATGTAGTTTTATTTTATCCCTCAATGTATAAAGTAAGAGAAGCAGGACTACTGCTAATAAAAAATCAATTATAAATTGGCTACCTGTGTAAAGTGCCCCAAGTCCGATTGGCAATAGCAAGATAATAAATATGATTAATAACCTCTTATTATAATCCATCCTTTTAGGGGGTAAAGGGCCTTTATAAAATTATTTTCTTGCAATTTTTAGATTCTTCCGAGACTTTGGCGTTTTGGCAGGAGGGATAAGGTGGAATATCGCTACGTAGAGCACTATGAGCAAAATCCATCCTGCCCAGGCACCAGAAGCATTCTGTACGATTGATGGGAAGAAGAGGTCGATCTCTAATATGCTGATGTAATTCAAAGGAGATAAATCTTTGATTTTCATTGAGTAGATTATAAGGAGAGTAACATGGACAATGGCGGATAATAACATCAGTCTAAACAACGTTTCTAGATATCTATTATTGACTATTTGCATTTATTTGATTTATTTCACAAGTTTATATCTTTTTCGAAAAGTATAAAAGTGTCCTAGCCTTGTTGTCCATATGAAAGTCTTATTTGGAGTTTCTGACTGGGGATTGGGCCATGCTACTAGGTCCATTCCATTAATATCTGCTTTGTTAAAAAAAGGAGATGAAGTACATATTGTTTCTGCCGGGAGAGCAATGAAGTTGCTAAAAAACTACTTCAGGAAGAAATGTATCTACTTTGATATTGTCCTTGAAGGAGCCATCCCCAGAAAAAATATTTCCTCTTTTATCCTTAATTCGGCGCTTTCTTTCTTCTCAGTTCTGAAGAATCTAACTTTTTTTAGAAATAGAATTAAAACCATTATTAAAAAGGAAAAGTATGATCTTGTGGTAAGCGATTGCAGAGCAGATGTTTATGATCGCCCCGACAATTCTATTTTGATAAATCATCAACTAAGGTTCAGAGTTCCTTTCTTAGAAGTTATAGTAGAGTTAATCCTAGGTAAATTAATGGGCAAATATGGAAAAGTAATAGTGCCTGATTTTCCTGGAAGGGAGCTCAGCGGAGACTTAAGCTATAATCGTTTTTATGAGGGAGAGGTACATTACATCGGAATTCTTTCCCATGTTAAAAAGAAGAAAATGCCTAAGGATATAGATTTTTTTGTTACTCTTTCAGGTCCAGAGCCATGGAGAGGGGAATTGGAAAAGAAAATACGCGAACAGGTTTTATCTCTCAAGGGTAAAATCGTCGTTGCTTTAGCTAAACCTGAACAGAATAAACTTGAGAAGACAAAAAATGTTACTTTTTATAGTTTTCTTAAAAGAGAGAAACAAGCTGAGATGATGAATCGTGCTAAATTTATTATCACAAGGTCAGGATATACTACAGTTATGGAAGTTGCAGAAATAGGCAATAAAAATGTTTTGTTTATTCCTACCCCTGGCCAGACCGAACAGGAGTATCTAGGAGATTATTATGAAAATAGAAAGTATTTTCATCATACTTCTCAGAATGATCTAAATCTACAAAAAGATATTCGTGCCGCCTTAAATTTTAAAGGCCTAAAATGCCCTTGGAAGACTGAAAAATCTATAAAGAATGCGATGAAAGTTATCTGCGAAAGTGAAAGACAGCTTGACTTCAAATAAGTATCCCCTTCATTAAAGACGTAAGGTTAATATGGGCTTATTTATCTTTTCCATTAGTTTTAAATAATTCTAGAATTTTGAGATAAGATGTCGACAAGTACTCTGCCCGAGCTGTCAGGCTATGTTCAGCAACATAGTTATTTTATAATTTTCTTAATAATGGTTGTGGAAGGGCCCATTATCACAACTGCGGCCGCTTTCGCAGCATCATTGGGATTTCTTAATATATGGATTATTTTCTTTCTTTCTTTAGCAGGAGATTTAGTCGCAGATTTCTTACATTATACTATTGGTTTTGCCACAAGATTAACTTTAATTGAGAGATATGGCCATTATTTGGGTTTAAGAAAATCCAGGATAAATAAGATGGAAAAGCATTTGAAGAATCATCTGGGAAAAACTCTTTTTTTAGTTAAATTTACACCGCCTTTAACAACCATAGGTCTACTCTTTTCTGGCGCTTTAAGGGTCCCGTTGAGGAAATTTATTTTTTATTCCCTAATCATTACTCTGCCAAGAACTATCTTTTTTACAGCCTTGGGATATTACTTTGGATTTGCAGCGGAAAGAATTTTAGAATTCTTTAATTTGGGCCAATATCTAATAATTTTCTTAGCAGTTTTCCTCGTTGTATTTTATTTTATATTCAAAAAAATATATAATCAGGTAGTTAAATTTATTTAACTTTCAATCTTAGCATTTTCATGATCTGTAATGGCATCCCCCATACTCCTATTGTGCGCATTATTTGCAAGATCATAGATAAGAGCCTTATATTTCCCTTGACAAAACCAAATTTAACGGAGGGATATGGACTTATAACTCTATTCCAATTCACCACTTTGATCCTTAGTTTTTTTTCAACTATCTGTTTATTCATATAAACTTCTATCCCCCATCCAGGTATCCTCTCTAATTCTTCAAGATCCCTGAATAGACATTTTGGAATTGTCCTTTCTCCAGAAAGAAAGTCTAGGCCTATGAGCTTAAAATGTAAAGGAGCATTTTTTCTTAGGCTTAAAGATACATCTGCCTCGTTTTTTTTAATAGGTGCAATTAAGTTGCTTATATCCTTTTTTCTGAGATTCAACAGGTCTGCATCAATAAAGAGGAGGTGGGAATACTTAGCCATTTTTATCCCTGCTGCTAGAGCTGAAGCTTTTCCTCTATTTTGTTTCAGGTTTATGAGCTTGATCCCCCTAAATTTTTTAATTATTTGGGCAGTATTGTCTGTTGAACCATCATTAATTGCAATAATTTCCTTTATTGAGGGATGGTTTTGAATAACTTTCAATACTCTCTCTATTCTTTTGCCTTCGTTATACGCAGGGATTATGCAGGAAATATTGTTTTTTTCTTTCATTTAGCACTTAATGGAGGAATTTGATTTATAGCCTTCGTTTTGATAGTAATTGATTTGGCAAGCATACCAGGATAGAATTCTTTGCCTATAAGGGAAAAATTGCGAATAATTTCCATTCTCTAGAATATTATTTAGTTCTTCAGGATCTGCTGTGAGATTATAAGCTTCATCAGGCTTATCATTATTGACATTTATAATATATTTAATATCATCTTTAATAATCCCCATAATAAAATTTTGACTCTGAGCCATAATGAATATCTCAGAGTCTTTTTTCATTGTTTCACCTTGAAAGATCTCTGAGGATTGAAATTTAATAATCTCTAAAATTGTAGGCACTACATCTATGCTTTTTACCCTATTCTTTATTAATGATGGCTTTTCCCCGGGCACAAATATAACTAAAGGCACTTTTATATTGCCCTCATAAATGTTTAAACCATGGAACCTATCTCCATGCTGTTCTTCTATCATTTCTCCATGGTCCGCAATTATAACTACGATAGTGTTATTTAGAATACCTTTATCTTCAAGGCCTTTCTTTAACTTTCCGATTTGCGCATCCATATAGTATATGGAATTGTCATATCTATTAAGAATTACCTGATTATCTTTTTTAGGTACATAGGTATAAAATGTCAGAGGAGATAATTCATCCGGCTGGAAAATAGCATATTCTTCTGGGTAAACATAAGGATAATGTGTAGATTGGAGATTCATATATAAGAAAAATGGCTTTTCGCTTGAATTGATAAAAGATTCAGCTATTTCTAAGGTTCTGCTATCATCGTTTCTTAGGCCAAATACTCCTTTGACTTCAGAGGCTTTCTTATCCATGAATCCGCTCCAATAAAAGTCAAGATTCTCTTTTTTCCAATAACTTTCTAAATTTAACCATCGATCATCTTGAGAGGTAATATAGCCCGTGGTGTAGTTATTATTTTTAAGAATATCCCATATAAAATCTCGAGGGTAATCTTCATTGAAAGTATCTCTTATTCTACTTTTAAGGGGATATCTTGATGATAAAAAAGAAGTTTGAGAATACTCAGTATGGGTGGCGCTGGAATAAGCATTTTCAAAAGCTATTCCATTGTCAAAAAACCAATCTAAGTTGGGAGTAATGTTTTTTTCATAACCATAGTAATGAATGTGATCAGGGGAAAGAGATTCAAGCATAACAATGACTATATTGGGATTTTTTCCAGAATAAGTTATTTCTTTCAAAAGAGCCTCGGTAGAACTATTGGTTTGATATACCGGTACAACGTCTATTTTTAAAGGATTGCTCCCTAAAATGTTAGTGAAAGGGGTAGCATGTTGGAGATAAAAATTTGGTATTATCAGCATGATAAAAACGTAAAATAGGACTGTTACTGCTAATTTATCTAACGATCTTTCTTTGCGAGGTTCTATCTTTCTAGACATGAATGTCGAAAGCGTAGCAGAGATTAATAGAACAATGAAAAATATTAGAGATAGGGACCACAAACTGGTAGACATCCAATAAAATCCCAGTCCTGAGAAGGAGGCAAAGTTGCCAAAGAAAAATCTTATAAATGTACTTGCCACATACCAGGAGATCATTATAAAAAATATTGTGTTTAAAGCTATAGTATAGTACTTGTTTCTTGTCTTTTTGAAGATTAAATTGTTAAGGGAGATGATTAAGATTGCCAAGGCAAAATTAGAAGCCAATGCTAAAAGAATGAATAATACATTATTCAGATCTTTGTAATGCAAGAAATTTTCAATTATTGTTATTAATGATAGAAAGCTAAAAACTGAGACCCAAACTTTAGCTATTTTCTCCATCTTTACTACTATTTTATCATATATTAAAAGCTTATTGATTTACAGCCGTTAAAAAAGCTTATATAGGGAAGTAAATTGACAGAATTGGGCCCCATAGGCTAATGGTAGACCGGGTCTTTGACGTGGACCATGCCCAAGTTCGATCCTTGGTGGGGCCACTTATTCTTACTCTATAATGATCGCATATCTTTAAATAGAAATGGGATATATATTTTTTATTATATATGAGCCAGTATATAATTGACAATAGGGTTAAACTTTTAGCAAAAGGAACATTTTCCTTTATAATCTTCTTATTTATTATCATGCCTTCTAATGCAGCGGATGTTTCTATCTTTGAAGTAGATGTTCTAGGGGATCAAGTAGACGATCCAGTAATTAGCTTAGAGGTTCAAGATAGAGTAGATTTTGGAGAGGTAGAAAACGGAAGGCAAACTTCTAATGTAAGAATTAATGTTACCAATACGGGCAATGTGGGAATAATTGTGACTCCGAAATTGACTGATTCTTCTGAAGATATATTCAATTATACTTATTTTCAAAGAAGAACCACCGAACCTTATTCTAAAATAGGAATATTCAATTTTAATATATCTGCCCCTGCAAAATTAGGAGAGAATAAAAGTGATTATATTTATGCAAAAATGGACCTCCGGAATTATCCCTCTACAATTCTTAGAGATTTAAATGGGCACACAACCAATGTTAAATTTTTTGCAGTCTCCCAGTAAACTAAAAATTTGTTGTTTACTATTAATTTTTCTAGCCATTTTCTTGACCAATACAACTCTGGCTTTTAGATTGAGCGCTTCCCCTCCAGAGATGCATTTCAAAACAAAGCCTGGAGAATTTATATGCCAAAATTTAAAATTGAAAGGAGATGGCCTACCCAACTTATTGAAAATTTATGATAAATGGAGCACTAATCCAATGAGAGATATTTCATTATATGATAAAAACGCAGAAGATTTAGGCATAGAAAGCAAATATGCTCGTGATATTACTATTTTTTTAGAGGATGATCTTCTTGTATGCTTAAAAGCTAATCAATCAGGATATTTTCATGGTGTGCTTTTTCTGGAAGCTGAAAATGCAGACGCGGGATTGGGAATATGGATTAAACTAGATGTAAATCTTCCTTCACAGGGAGAAGAAAACAAGGAGAATCTATATTTCTTTTATGTTTTGGGGCTGGTTGAGATTATTTTTTTAGCGATTTTGATCGTGATAACACTTTTCATGGATAGATTATCGCTTACTAAGTAAGTTATTAAGTAAGTTAGTTAATAAGAAAGGTTTTTATATAACTGGCAATTAGCTAGAAGTATTAAAAAGAGGCTCAAATGAAAAAGTATCTTCTGCTTATAGAGGATGAATCCCTGTGGGAAAGGTTTAAAGGAAGTATTAACCAGGATATAAATAGCGAAATTTTAAGGCTTATTAAAGACAAAGTTGAGAAAACTCGAAACAATAAGAGGGAAAAGAATGATTAAATTTAATAAAAGAGGGCAACTGGCATTATTCGTTATATTAGGAGTTATAATTATCGGTCTTGCCCTATTTTTAATCTTAAAGCCTCAAGATTCTATAAAGAACCAAGCATCCGAATTCGATGCAGTTTTCAACCAATATAGATCTTGCATTGAAGAGACCGCTAGACAAGGTCTGGATTTGGCGGGAAGCCAAGGAGGCAGGATAGATATTGGAGAGTTTTCTCCAGGCAGCGAGTATGCACCATCTTCTTCTCACTTGGATTTCTTAGGTTTTGAGGTTCCTTATTGGTATTACATCACTGCTAATGGAATTATCAAAGAACAAGTTCCCAAGAAATCAGAGATAGAAAAAGAATTAGAGAATTTTATTGAGCAGAACGTTGATTGCAATTTTGATAATTTGTATGCTCGAGGGTACTCAATTGATATTGGAACTCCCGAAGTCAAGGTGGATATCGGGGATGAGAAAGTCCTTATAAATATACTAGCTGATATGAGCGTTTCTAAGAATGGTAGTTCTGCCCAAAAGAGAGAGCACAGGGCTGAAATGGCCAGCGAATTTGGAAAATTTTATAATGATGCTCTGAGGATTTATCAAAAAGAAAAAAACGAGTCGTTTTTAGAGCAATATGCGGAGGACGTCTTAAGACTTTATGCTCCAGTTGACGGAGTAGAGCTTGATTGTTCTCCCACAATTTGGAAATCAAGAGAAGTAATGCAAGAAATTAAGGACGGATTAGAAGCTAATGTAGCTCACTTAAAACTGAAAAGCGGAAATTACAATCTTCAGAAGAAAGAGAATAAATATTTTATAATAAATGAGAAGTCTGATGGGGCAGTCAACTTCTTATATTCTCAAGAGTGGCCTACTAAAATAGAGATTCATGGTGGTGAAGGCGAGTTAATGGTTGCCAAACCTATCGGCAATGAGGCTGGATTAGGAATAATGGGTTTCTGTTACGCACCATATCATTTCGTCTATGATATTAATTTTCCGGTTATGATTCAAGTCTATAGTAATAATGAGATCTTTCAGTTTCCCGTAGCAGTAGTAATCGATAAAAATGTCCCTAGACAAACTCCTTACTCTCAGTTAGACGGCTTAGAGCAGACTGATGAAGAATTTGATGTATGTCAATATAAGACTCAAGATGTTAAGGTTGAAATTTACGATGTAGAATTAAACAAGGTGAATGCCAATATAAGCTATACTTGTTTTGAACAAGAGTGTGAATTAGGTGAGAGTGTCAATGGAGTATTTGAAGGAAAGGCTCCAGCTTGTCTTTCAGGATTAATAAAAGCGAAGGCTGAAGGATATAAAGATAGCCAGAAATACTTTTCAAGCAATTCTGCAGGAGGTGTAGATTTAATATTGGATAAGCTATATGATGTGGAAATTAAAGTTAGATCTGGAGGAGCTGATTTAGGAGGAGAAGCAATTGTTTATTTTGAAGGAGAGAGGAGAGCAGCTGCTGCTTTACCGGACAATAATAAAACAGAATTAGCAGAGGGATATTATAATGTGAGCGTATATGTGTACGGCAATTCAAGCATAACTATTCCAGCAAGCAGTAAGAGGGAATGTACGGAGATAACAAGCTCTGGAATATTGGGATTCTTCGGATCTACAAAGGAACAGTGTTTCGATATAAATATTCCAGAATCCAAAATTGAGAAGGCGCTTATAGGGGGAGGCCAGGCAGAAGTCTATTTGTTTGCAGACTCTCTTGAAAAAGGGTTATTAGTGTTGAGTGTTCCATCTATGCCGGTTCCAAATTCTTTAGAAGGATTACAATATAATTATGAGGCCTTTGAAGGCGGGAGAGTATTTATTTTAAATGAATAATCGAGAATTGAAAATTGTTATTTGCATGGCTTTATTCTTTTTAGCCTTGCATCTGGCAGGTGCTGCGCAATTCAGCGGCAGTAGTTATGCATCTACTATATCTTCTAATCCAGGGATTTCAAGACCCAGCTTTGAAAATTATTATTCTTCTTCAGGAGGAGGCTTTTTAGGGTTCGATACTTTTTATCCTAAAATAGAGGGCCAGGATATTTGCGTAGGGAGGCAAGATATCCTGTTAAGAATTCCTACTGGGGGATGCCAACCGGCGGTAGTAAGAAGCGATTTATTGGCCGAACAGAATGTTCCTGTATTTTGTCAAATAGAAGCCATTAAAATTAATCCTCTTGTAGACATAACTAAAATAAGGAGGATAACTTTTGATTCTAAGAAACCTCAAGAGGTTTTGGATGTGGGATTCCATCCATCTAGGGTGGCCTTGAATTCCAGAGAAAAATTATTGGGCAGTCCGATTGATAGAAATATTGGATATGTCGTGGTTGTATTAAAGAGAAATGAAATTGAGGAAAAGTTACCTGAATTTGTAAATGTCAATCTCACTGCCAGGATATTCTATGATACGGAGAATACTTTAGGAGTTGGAAGGGCAGAGTTTGTTTTAAGTCCCGTGAGTGATGAAGAATGGGAAAGGGAAGAAAAAAACAAACAGAGTTTTTGGAATGGGCGTTATTATTTGAGGTTACTAGAAGCAGAGTCCGATTATGCAGATATTGGAATTTATCAAGGGGATAGATTAGTTACTCAAACTAGAATCATTCAAGGAAGGCCTTCTAATGATATATTCTTACCAGGTAGTTATTGCCGAGCGGGATTGAGAGCAGACTATGCTGGATTTATAAAATCCGAGAACAAAGCGAGGCTTGAACTTGGAGATCCTGGAGGGAGCAGTGATGTGTTTGAAGTGTATGAGGGCAGTGATTTCCTAAATGGAAGGTGTGTAGTCAGGGATATAGAAGTAAATGATACCCTTAATACAGGAAGTGTTACAGTAGATTGTGGTTCAAAAAGAGTAGTTTTAAGATTAGGATTGAATTTTCCGCAATTTGAGGGAAAAATACCAAGATTTAACAACGAGACTAATATAACCTCTATCGCTTTAGATAATAATTTTATTTATGGCGTGAATTTTGAGGGTAAATTGCTTAAATATAATTGGGAAGAACTTGACTGGGAAGAAATTCCAGGTTATGTTGTGGGAGAAGACAAATTTGATGAAAAGGTAAGGAATCTGGATATGATTCGAAGCGGATTAATTGCTTATCATAATACTCTCTTTAACTCTCCTAATAAAATTCAGAAGCCCGATTATGAAATCGGTGAAAGTGTTGGAGCGATAGACGAGGCTATAGAAGAATATGAACGTATTGCTGAAGAATATCCCGATACTAGAATAGCAAATTCTACTGGATTCTATGGCGAACAAGCTTTGGAATATGCAATTAACTTGGCTCTAGACTCATCTAGAAGCGATGAAGCGGCGCGCCTAATTAGCAAGCTCCTTAATAATTATCCGGATTCCAAGAGCAGGCAGAAATATCAGAACGAACTCGATAAGATTGCTTTGGTAAATACTGAAAATGCAAGTGATGTTATTTATTTGGAAGGAAAATATCGAACATTAAGAGTTAGGAGTTTGTCTAAACCTGAAAAAATATCTACAGCTACTTTTGCAATTGGCAATAATATTGAAGTAATTGAAGAAGGCACCATTGGGAACTTAACCTTAAATGGCAATCAAGTTGGAAAGTTTAGAGTTGAGAGAGTAGAGACCAATAGTGCTCTTGTGACTCCTATTTGTAAAGTGGGTTCTGACAACCAAGGAGGTTTTATCTTTAAAGAACAGGGAAGAATAAGCTTGAGCTTAAATGACGAAAGAGTTATTAGCGTATGTGGCACACAAATTAAACTAGACAAGACAAATATAGAGAAAGTAGCTATGATAAGGCTTAATCCAATTACCTATGGGCCAGAGAGTGTGGCTAATCTTAGCGTTAATATAGGAATTGAGAAAAGATTGATAAAATTAAATCCTGAAAAATCCTTGGAGAAAATAGAGAGACTAAATAAGACTATTGCAAAATGGGAGAATATCGCAGATAACCTTGGTAAAGTTGTAAAAGGATTGAAAGGAGCATGCTTTGCCACAGCAGGAGTATTAACAATAAAGAATTTTGTCACAGGATTAAGCGGAGAGGGATTGGCAAGGCAGAAAGTAATGAGGGGAGACAATGGATGGACTACTAAATGCCAGCAGATGGTTGATAGAGGAAGCTATTCTAATTTGAATGATTGCTATTTAGGAGAATCTACAAATATCAACAAGGATGTAGCTGCTTATAAGGACGCTATAAATGAAGTTAATAATAACATAAAAACAAATGAAGAAGTTTATCAGGAAGAGGGATTTTTAGGAGATAAGACAGTTAATAGGGATACTTCAGTAAACAATTATAGGGGACACCTTTTAGAAAAATATGGGTCTGAGAAAGTAAGGGTAAATGGCAAAGATGTAAGTGTTAGCGAGATTCTTAAGAATGAAAAGGGATATGAAGATGCAGAATACAGCTATGAACAACTTAGAGAGATGGAATTGAATTTAATTTTGAGGAAGAAAGGTCTGGATGGGGTTTCAAATGATTCTCAACAGGAATTACAAAGTATTTTTGAGAGAGTCCAAGATAATCAAATATTAAATGAAAAATTGAAGCAAAGTTCTGGGATTAATGCAAGAGCTCCTGTTGAACTAAAGAGCGATAAACAGCAAAACATTGATGGGAACGTTATTTCAATAAATAGAATTAATGATCGATTGGCTAAATCTTTGACTGAAGGCCCAGGCAATCAAAATGTAAAGGACGCAATGTTTTTCCACACTTCTTCTTTGAATACAGAAGGAATTCGGGGGGCCAAACCTATTGATCCAGGTTATTATGCAGCTGGAGTAGAGATAGATTCTCAGGGAAATTACGGTATCAAAAGTATGGTGAAAGTCAATGAAAGTGAGGATCCTCAGGGGGCCGCTTTGAGCCAAAATGAAATTAATAATTTTGTAAGTGTCTTTCATGTTGGAAAGATTATTTCGAAGTCTTCTACAACTTACAATAACAAATATTTGAATCCTAAAGCTCGGTATTATGATAATGAACCTTACAAGGGAATGCCTGCATTAGTTCCTTTCGATGTGAATAGAGGATGGTATGTAGCTACAAGGCAAACTTTACCTGCCTTTGGAGGAGCTTCGGTTGGAGCATTTGAGTCCAATGGGAGAGTTGCTAATTTCTGGTTGTGCAATGTAGGCAGAAATGGCAAGGAGCAGTTTAATGAGGGGTTAGGAGACGATATATGTGAACAATTTAATACTTATAGTGGCCAGTCTTATTCTTTTCCAGGAATTACTGACTCGAGAGAAGTAAGAGCTTTAATAGACCGAGCTAAACGCGCCCTAGAAGAAGCTGCAAATCAGTATGGGAACAAACAAATTGTTGTAAACGGATTTAAGATAAATGATGTTACTGCGGCTGCAAATATTCCCACCGTGCAGTGTCAGGACTTTATGGATCCTAAAGACTGTTATGCGTTGTTTAATGTTTGTGATCCAGTTATTTGCCCGGCAAGCAGATGCAATCTTGGAGGAAACTATCAGGTTGCAGATGTTATACAAAGCGGGATAGTTGGGAGCACTCTACTTTGCTTACCTAATATAAAAGAAAAAATTGCTATTCCTGTTTGTCTTTCTGGCATACACGCAGGTATTGATTCATATGTTTCCATCCTGAAGAGCTACAGGAGTTGCCTACAAGAAAGTGTAGATAGTGGCAGAGTTGTAGGGATTTGTGATCAGATAACATCAATTTACTTATGCGAGTTCTTTTGGAGACAAGCTGCTCCTGCTGCAAATGTTATACTGCCTAAACTTGTTGATTCCATTTATAGGGGAAAGAGTGCGAGAGGAGGAGGAGAATATCTGACAGTGCAAGGAGCATGGAATAACATGCAAAACTCTGTAAACTATTTCAAAAATACTTATGCGGTAAATTCATTGAAGGCATTCCAGATAAGATCTGTGGAGGAAGTTGGCACTCCATTCTGCAAGGCATTTATCTCGGCTAAAGCCCCAACTAAATTTGATAATTTAATAGAACCTGATAGCCCTCCTCAATTCCACGCATGGTTTAGTTCTATAAAATTAAATGACGCCGCATTGCATCCTTTCGATCAATATAAAATATTTTATCACATCTTTGCCGGAAGAGATGCAGGAGTAAGTTATAGAGTTTATTTGAAGGATCCCCCTCAAGGCTCTTACATCTCTGTTCCGGTAGAATATACAGTCGCCCAGGGATTCATCTCCAAGGGAGATTATAATACTCAGACACTTGATCTTGCAGCCCCTTCAGGCTATAAGGAATTATGTGTTTCTATAAATGGAGAAGAAAATTGCGGATTCAAACAAGTATCAAGTAGTTTTGCTGTTAATTATGTAAGAGACAAATATGTGCAAGGTGAGATTGAAAGGACAGACATTGGGTCTGAAAGAGAATGCGTGAGCGGAGGAGTTAATCCAGCGGCTATCTTGGCCAACACTAATCCTCAATTTGCTTTGGAAGAAAGCATATTGCCTGAAGATTACAAGCGAGGAATTGTGAGAATTTGCGCAACTAATAATCCTGGAATATCGACTGATCCTACAAGGTTCCAAGATGTGGGGTATTGTGATGACCCTCAAATAAGATGTTGGCTCGATAAAAAGAGTGTTGATAAAGCAATTACTGCCGGGAATGAACTAGTAAGAAATGAAACTTTAAGCGAGTTAGAGGAGAGACAGATCTCTATCCTTCAAGGCAAGGGAGAAGTATTGTCTGAAGATCAAATAAATGCTAAGATATTTGAATTTAGTGAAGAACTGAAGAGCGTCAGCAAGAGGTTCGAATCTAAGGATAATGCTCCTACAGAGGGAGAAGTTAGGACTTTGCTTGGCAATATAGAGGATATCATTATCAAGACATATCTAAATAAGCAGAAAGCCGAACTTTTGCTTATCAAGGCCAGAGTTTTAGATGTTTTTGCAAGAGGAAAATTGAAGAGTGAGAAGGCAAATATCCAAGGGGGTGTCCCTCCTTCAGATGTTGCCCCTAAAAATAATGTGGTCACGCCTCCTATAAATGAAAATGCTGAACCTATAAGCACAATTCCAGTATTTACTATAGAGGGTACTGAAGAAGGATATAAGATTGATGAAGGAATTAAAATGAATATAAAGTATGATAGCAAGCTTACTGGAATTTACATTACAGCTAATAAAATTTATAACTCGACTGATGATTTAATCGGAATAGTTCGGCTTTTAGCTGATGGGAGATATAGGTTATCAATTCTTCCAGATAAGAAAGATCAAATTTCCGAGTTTAATTATAATGAATTAAACCTTGCCTTTATAGAAACCTCTACTGAAAATACAGCTGGACGAGAATTAAAGATAGTTAAATAAGAAAGGATCATCCTATGAATCTTTCATCTATTTTCTGGCGAATGTAGTTTAAAAGGAGATGATAATCCTGAGTTTCCGGCTGACACTCAAGAGGAGAATCCATTCTTTTATTTAATCCTTGAGTAAAATAACCTCTTAGAGTGGTTAAATGCCGCCACTCCAATGGGGCCTTGTCAATTACTCTTTTTGTCAGATTAACATCAAAAGAAACACCTTTCGTGGCGAATTCCTCAATAGCTTCTAATACATGATTTACCTTAACATGATTACTTGATGCAAGATACTGAAGACTTTTCATTTTTATCATTAATCAATCCAGTATTTAAGTTTTTATTGAATAGAATTATAGGTATTTTGCAATTCGTGCAATAAGTCTTTCTATGGTTCTTATAAAGGATGATCGATTTTTCCATTCCAGATAGCTGAAAGGAATAGTGTTCTTTAAGGTTTTCTCAAAATAGTCTACCAATGCAATTATTATTTTTTTATCTTTGCCTAGGATGTTTAATTCATATTGGTGAAGGAAACTTCGGTAGTCTAGATTTGATGAGCCTAGAAGGAAGAATTCCTCGTCAACAATTAAGAGCTTAGAATGCAGAGTCTCAGGCTTATAATAATAAAATTCCAGGCCTTTTTTGTGCAAACTTCCAATGTATCTGTTCCTTACAATATCGACTATACGGACATCTGATATATGGGGGATGACAATCTTTATCTTCACTCCGTTTTTTGCAGCTTCTGCGAAGGCTCTTCTGATGCCTACAGACGGAATAAAATAGGGAGTGATGATAAAAATGCTTTTTTTTGCTTGTTTTATCAAACTAGTGTATCTTCTTTCAGTTTTGCGCCTTAATGGGGAAGGGAGGTCTTGAAGAATCTCGAAGCTATGATGGAGTAATTCCTGCACTTTTTCTTCTGCGAAGTGATCTGAGCTTCTCCAATTATGCTTAAATGATTTTGCTAGAGTAGGCGAAAGCGAACCCCTGATTCTTATCACTAACTCCCTCCATTTTAAACAAGAAGAGGTTATATTGGCCGAACCCACATAAGATATTCGATTATCGATGACCAAAAGTTTACGATGATTTCTTTCATGATTCTTGTTAAATGCCCTTAGAACGTATCGTAGCTCTCGAAAATATTTGACTTCTCCGCCTGCTTCTATAAGGGATCTAAAATATTTCTTTTTAGCAGTCGACCCCCAAGAATCTAATAATAGCCTGACTTGCACACCTTGCCTTGCTTTTTTTATCAAAGCGTCCCTGAAAGCGGCCCCTATTGCATCTTGATTATAAATGTAAGTCTCAAGATATATGTATTTTCTCGCTTCCTTGATATCTTGGAGCATTTTGGAATAGATCTTTTTGGGCTGTGAAAAAACTGTAAATTTAACCATACTTAATAGAAGGAAAGTTTGTTTAAAATTCTTTGTTATAGAGAATTCTGAAAGAAAGTCATACAAGTGATAGAATTATCCAGAATTGAATATCAGAGTTGAGCTGTAACTTCTCCAGCATAACTAGTTTTCATAGCTTTTTTGTAATCTTCAATTGAAGAACACATAGAGTTACCTATTAACCATCTAACTTTGACATCTACCGCGATATCGGTATGATCATAACAAGGAATGCCTCCTGCTTTAATTGGTTCATATCCTGTTGAGTAATGTGCTGCGCCCGCTCCCCCCGATACAAATTTCGTTGTAATAAATATAGGGGTCAAATATTCTTCAGAAGCTTGTTTTATTACAGGTATAAGATTATACTGACCTTCATTACAAACATTACCTTCTCCTAAAGATTTTAAGATTAGAGCGGAAATTCCGCCATTTGTTATAAAACCAAGGACGACATTTGGATCAGTTCCAGGAGTTAATTCAAAACTTATAACGCCTCTGCCAAATTTTGGCGCTAGCATAATCTTATCTTCTGCATTAGATTTTTTCTTGAGTAATCTAGTGTCCAAGGTAACTCCTTTAGCATCAATGGTCCCTACGGGAGGAAAACTTGGAGAATTAAAAGCATCAAAGTCTTTTTCACTCACTTTCAATATTCTACTTCCTAAAAAGACTTTATCCCAAAAATTAACCATCACATCAGCAATGCCCGTGTCTATCGCCTTATTCAATGTTCTAAATAGATTTTCTAGGTTGAATCTTCCATCTCCTCCAGGCTGATAAATTGGATTTTGCGCGCCGGTTATACATATAGGTATTTTTAGCCCTGTTTTTGTAGGATATTTTCCATGCAAGGCAAGAGATAATGCGGTTGAAGTATATGCTAAAGTATCGGTACCATGGGCAATGGCTACTCCATCATACTTCTCTTCCTCTTGAGCCTTTTTAATTCGAAATATCAATTTTTCCCAGTCATTTGGAGTCATATTTGTACTGTCTTTGGAGGTGACGTGTTCAAAGATTATTTCAGAATCCTGGTTTAGTTCGTTGATTATTGGTTCGCAGGCTATTCTGAACACTTCAGAGTTTTTTGGAGGCACGAGTACGGAAGAGCCATCTTCTTTTTTTTCCGGAACTTGGCCAATAGTTCCCCCATTATAAAGAAATAAAATCTTTTTTCTCATGGTTCTGAACTAAATTAATAGTTATTAAATATTATTATGTTAAGGAGTCTTAGAAAACCACGTCTTAAAAGACGTGGTGACTCCTTGAGCATCCAAACCTCAAGAATATTTTATTCTTGAGACGGCCTCAAAAACTTTCAGTTTTTGATGGCACGAGCGCTTCTTCAAACTACATCCTAAAGGAGGTGGTGGCGCATCGTGTTTTGATATATTTTTAGATGAAATGCGGGGACTAAAGACTCCAAGTTTTTGGCATCCTGATGAGATTAAGAATATTCTCCTTGCAGTATATTACTTTAGAAATTCAAATATATCTTTTAGCCTACGAATTGTTCTTCTAACTTTTTTGGTACTTGGATGATTCTTTTTATAATTAGTTTTAATTAATAGTGCTTCTACGCCAACATCTCTAGCGGGTTTATAGTCCCATTCATAACTATCTCCAACCATCAAAGCCTCTTTCTTTTTTAATTTGTATTTTTTTAATATACTCAGAATAAATTCTCCTTTGGATTCATAATGGTCTTTTGTAGCATGGACTTCATCAAATAGATTAGTTAGCTTGTGATATTCCAGAGACCTTTTTAGCATAGGGTTCGCTTCTTTTGGAGATTTTGGATGTGTGGACAATAGAATCAGCTTAATTTTCAGCCCCTTTAGCTTCTTTAAAGTTTTAAGAACGGTAGGTACGATAACGAATCTTTTTCTCGCCTCATGTTCATTGATGTACGTTCTATAAATCCAAACTGGGTGTTGTTCATACTTAGTTTCTCTTGGATACCAAAGAGTTCCATCTGCATCAAAGAATATTATTTTTTTCATGGTATTATTTATATTCAATTTAAGAGAAAACTAAGATTTAAAGATTCATCTGGTTTCACATCACATGAAAATGCCAGAAATGTAAATGCGGGGACTAGGATTTGAACCTAGGAAGGCACTGAGCCAACGGAGCCTAAATCCGTCCCATTAGACCACTCTGGCATCCCCGCATAAAGAACCTATCAATATAATGGTTTTAAATTTAACTCAAGGGATTATTTGACAGAAGAACCTGCTTTTTCGAAAGATATTTGAGAGTTAATCAGTTTTCTTAAAGTATCCAACAGTTCCGAGATTTTGACTCTTATTTGTTTTTCACTATCTCTGTCCCTTAAAGTTACATCTTTCTTTTCTAGGCTATCATAATCAATAGTTATTGCAAAAGGTGTCCCCACTGTGGCGCTTCTTAGATATCTCCTACCAATACTACCTGTTAAATCATAATCTACGACATAAAACTTTTCTATTTCTTTCTTTACTTGTTCTGCTACCTCTATAAGTTCAGTTTTTTTCATTAAAGGAAAAATTGAGACGTCTACAGGGGCCATGTGATATGGAATTTTAAATACTGTTTTTCCTTCTTCTTCGCTCTTTTTTTCATAAAATAAGTCTATTAAGGCATATGTGGGCCGGTCAGTACCAAAAGCGATCTCTAATACATGGGGTACAAATCTCTCCCCATTTTCTCTAATTGCCTCTAACTTTTGACCTGAAAACTTTGAGTGTTGTTTTAAGTCGTAATCGGTTCGATCATGAACTCCACAACATTCAGTCCATCCCAAAGAGTTGAGTTTTATTTCAATGTCCCAAGCATCATCTGCATAGAATGCTTTTTCGTCATCTAGATGCTGTCTTAATCTAATTCTCTCAGCAGGAATACCCATCGAAACAAATTGGTTGTAAGCAAGCCAGAGACACCAGACATAAGCCTGACTTTTAACGTGGTTTTTGTCTATAGCTTGTTTAATTGTTATATCTATAGGGTCCTTGCCTTCTTTCTGTTGTTCTTTTGTCCAAAAGGGCAATTTTAACTCCTTGATAGAATTGTATTTTTCCCAATTATTTTTTTTCAAAGGATCTAAGAATAGTTGCCCTTCTGCTTGTGTAAATTCTCTTCCCCTAATCACGCTTTGCCTTGGAGAAATTTCATTTCTGTAAGCTTTTCCAATCTGGAAAACTCCTATAGGAAGCTGCCTTCTGAAGAAATTAAAGAATCTTGGAAAAGGTAGATAGGTTACAGTTGCAGTTTCAGGCCTCATCGAAGCTTCTGTGCCAGCCACTTTAGTTTTTAACATGAGACTTTGTCTTTCAATATTCAGCTCCAATTCTTTTCCATTTGGAGATTTTATTTTATGTTTCTTAATCAATTCAAGCAAGAAGGTATCATCAAATTTATCAATTTTTATACCCTTTTCTTCTAGAAGTTTGTCTGCACGATAAGATTCTTTCTTATCTTTAGTGTAAATTATAGGATCATTAAAAGTATCTAAATGGCCTGAAGCTTTCCAGACTATGTCTGGCATTATTGTAGGGCCCTCTAATTCCCATAGCTCATTACTTTGGAATATTCTTCTTACAGAATTCTCAACTTTGTTCTTTAGTAGTTTCCCCATAGGGCCATAAGTATAAAATCCTGCCAAGCCCCCATATATTTCTGGCTCTGGACCCCAGATTAATCCTTTATCTTGAACAAAACTAGTAAATTCCTTTGTAGCCTGCTCCTTTGCAGCTTTATTTTCATCATTAGATTCCTTTGACGCCCTATCTGTCATATTCATAACTCAAAAAACTTCTATTTAAACTATTCTAAAAATAAAATAAATTAAAAAATAACTTTACTTTAATCCGCCCATCCTGCATACAGTTGTACCGCAGTTTGGACACTTTCCTTTTGCAATTTTGGTGCCTTTAGAAGTTGTGGACTCTACAGGGTCCTTTATATCAACCTTCATCTTGCACTTTACGCAATATCCTTGTGTTGCCATGTTTCCTCCTTGTATTCATACACTTGCCTTTTAGCCTTATAAATTTATGGATAGGGGCAGAAGCGCACGCCAGGAATCGAACCTGGAAGAAGTCGGGCTGCAACCGACCGCAGTAACCATTGTGCCACGTGCGCACGGGGCAGAATACTTTCTAGAGCTTTTAAACTTTTAGAATTTTAATGTGAATAAACACTCCCGACAGATTGAACCGAGGTTCAATAACTCCTATTCAATATTCAAATCCTTTTTAATAAAAAGAAAGCGCTCCCAACAGGATTTGAACCTGCGACCCCCGGATTAGAAGTCCGGTGCTCTATCCAGGCTGAGCTATGGGAGCATGAAAATATACTCAAAAAATATTATTTAAACGTTGTTATCCTGTGATTTATTGAAGGGCGAGAGTTTTTATACTTCTTTTCTTGTTATCTATATGCTGAACATAAATGAATTAAAGAAAATTCATGATCAGATAGAACAGGATCTTCTGGAATTAGAAGTTATTATTTCTGAAGAAGATATAAATTACCCCAATTTTACCCATACTTTTAAAAAAGTCAATGAATTGTGGGACTGGCATGAGGGAGAGGAAAAATTCTTATTTAAAAAATTAAAGGAAAAAGGGTATGGTATTCCTTACCATCCAATACTATTTTCATGCGGAAAGCTGAAAAGGTACAAAAAAGACTTACTTGAGGCTTTAGGTTCTGGGAGCGAAATTAAAATGAAAGAAGCATTAACGAGTTCAGGCCTGAAAATGATCAAAAATTTAAGAGAACATATGAAATTAGAAAATGAAATTTTATATAGGTTGCCTAAAGAATGCTTTGCAGATTAGAAAATTATGGGAGATCTAACTTTATTAAGCCTCTATCAGTTCTGCTAGAAATAAATTCATTTTTTATTCTCTTGTCATGGCTATAAATAAACTTTATAACTATAATAAATAAAATACCTGACAAAATAATAATTGTGAACATGGAGAAATCGGCCCCTCCTTCTTCTGCAATCGCAAAAGAAGTCATTATAGAAGTTTTGGCCGTGGGCAATTCTGGCTCTTTAAAATTCTCTGACTCCAGCGGAGATCCCTTCAAGATGTAGATTTTCCCAAATAACATTGTTTGGATTAAAACTAGGCAAATAGCAAATAGAAAAAGGAATGTGAAAAATTTTATTACTCTTTTTTTTACCATTATAACTTAAGGACTTTATTTCTTTTAAACCTTGCTTCTTGAGAAAGTTAGCAGGTTTAGCAACATATATAAATTAAAATATGTTTTCTGGCATATGGAAAACATTAAGCTTACATTTTTAGGAACAGGTAATGCAATTCCTACTAAGATGAGGAATCATACTTCTATTTTGTTAAGTTTTAGAGACGAGAATATTCTAATAGATTGCGGAGAAGGCACACAAAGGCAATTTCGCTATGCAGGCATAAGTCCTTGCAAACTTACAAGAATTTTAATAACGCATTGGCATGGAGATCACGTTTTAGGCTTGCCAGGTCTGTTGCAGACCCTCGCCATGTCTGAATATAAAGGAGTTCTCAAGATATATGGGCCCAAAGGCACTAAAAAAATGTTTTCTTTAGTTGAATCTATGATATTTGGATTAAAGATAAGAGTGGAAGTAAATGAAATTGGTCCAGGCGTTTTTATTGACCGCAATGAGTTCTTATTAGAGGCCCAAAATATGGAACATGGAATACCTTGCAATGCATATAGCTTTATTCTCAAAGATAAAAGGAGACTTGATAAAAGTAAATTAAAGAAGCTAAAATTACCTAATTCTCCTTTATTGAAGGACCTTCAACAGGGCAAAGATATTGTCTTTAATGGAAAGAAGATTAAAGTTAAGGACGTTTCTTATACAGATAAAGGCAAGAAGGTAGTTTTCATCTTGGATAGCGCTTTAAATGATAAAGCCTTTTCTATTGCCAAAGGAGCAGATTTATTGGTGAGCGAAGCTAGTTTTTCTTCTACAGAAATCGGGCAAGCTAAAGAATATAAGCATTTGACTGCTCAAGAAGCCGCGCAAATTGCCAAGAAAGCAAGCGCAAAGAAGTTGGTCTTGACCCATCTATCGCAGCGGTACGAACATAATCCTAAAATAATTCTTAATGAGGCTAAAAATTTCTTCAAGAATTCAATCTTAGTTAAAGACTTGGACTCAATTATCATATGACTGAAAATTCTCGCAAGCAAAATTCAGAGGTTCCTAGAGTGATTATGGGAGTTATCATTTATAATCATGAAAACAATATCTTCCTTGCTAGGTCGCATAAATGGAAAGATCAGTGGGTAGTTCCAGGAGGAAAGCTTGATTTGGGAGAAAGCTTGGAGGAAGGTGTGAAAAGAGAGGTTAAGGAAGAAACCCATTTAGACATTGAGAATATTCAATTGATCAGCGTAGATGAAAGCATATTTCCTGAAGACTATAATTCGAAGAAACATATGATCTTTCTTAACTACTCCGCTAAAGCCAAAAGCAATGAAGTAAAATTAAACGAGGAACTCCAGGAATATGTTTGGATTAATCCTCGGAAATCTTTCACTTTAAATCTTAATTCCTCAACTAGAAAATTTATTGAGAAATTTATAGAAATCTTTCGTTTCTAATTGATCCGAAGAAATACCTAGTTATCGGAGCAACATCTTTTAAGAAAGCATCTTTAATTATTTTAAAGAAGTTGAAGCAGGGGAGATATAGATTATTGTATCTCCACGTAAGAAGGTTAAACCAATGTTTTTCTTTGCTTGACCGTTATCCATTTCCTTGGCATTATCTAATACAATATTTATGTGGATATCAAATGCTAAAAGAGTTCCAACAAACTGTTTTTCACCTTTCAACTGCACTAATACTTCTTTTCCCTTCGAAGCATTTAGTAAATCAAGAGGTCTTTCTATTCCGTTTACCATATTTGCAGAGAAATTACTACGTATTTAAACTTATCGCTAGTTGTTTTTTATATTTTAGATTATATTATTCAAATACGAGCGAAAAATATATAAGAGGGCCAAACATCTCCTTATGATGAGGTGGAATATTTATTTAGGGTTGTTTGCTCTCACTTTTATATTTACCTTCCTTACAAATGTTTCAGGTGAAAATTCCCCTACTTGCATAAGTGATTCTGACGGACTTTCTTATTCTTCTGTAGGAATAGTTTCTTTGAGTAACGGCGTCATTTTACAGGACTTTTGCTTAGATAGCCCAAATAGCAATTATTTGGTTGAGTTCACTTGTAATGATGGGAGAAGTGCCGCCGAGTATCATCAGTGTGAGCTTGCATGCAATCAAGGAAGGTGCGATTCTGGGATCAACATGGAAGGATCTCAAGATTCGAACGAGACAGGTGCAATTTTTGCTGAGCAGGATTTGACAGACAGCATGCAACAGAGTACTGGAAATCAGTGTGAGGGGTGTTTTACTAATGATAAATGTTTTGGAGAAGGCCAGAGATTTGCTTTGGATTCTGGAAAAGAGAAAAAATATTGTGGCATAAATAAAATAATTAGTTTGCAAAAACAAAATGGCCTAGAATGTAAAAATAATTATGAATGTGCAAGCAATATCTGTACAGATGATCAATGCAAGAATAGCAGAGAAATACTATCAGGCGTTTCTTTTTTAGAGAGAGGAATGGTTAAATTATCCTGTTTATTCAAGAGCGGAGACTCGAAGAATTCCTGCTTGTTAGATAAAGCTCAGAAATGGGGGTTAATATAATGAAGAAAAATAAAGCAAATAAGAGGAATAAGTTTGACTACTTTTTTACATTTATAGCTAGTTTTTTATTTTTCCTATTTTTCCTATTCTCTTTTTTTGATTCCAATCTTACTTCTTTTGTTATAAGCGGTTATGGGGAAGATTATGGCTCAGGGTATGGCTCAGGTTATGGATCTGGTTACGGTTCAGGATACGGATCAGGGTATGGCTCTATTCCTCCCTTTGAAGAATCTGAGGAAGTTATTGAAGTGGTTGAGACAGACCCGGTTATTGAAGTGCCTGAGACAGACCCGGTTATTGAAGAAAATACAATTCAATTATCTATTGAGAGTCAGATCCAAATTAATCGAGAAGCTAGGAGCAGTCTTAATGAGTTTTTTAATAAGAATTTTGCAAAACCTCAACCTGGGTCGATAATATATATTTCTATAGAAGTAAATGATGGAAATGATCAGAGAATTATACTTCCTATCGAAGTTTATTAGAAAATAATCTTTCTAACTTTTCTTATTCCCACAATTTTTTTAAAGCCTTTAAACGCAGCCTTTCAATATGGAAAAATTCAAACCATTCGTAATATCTGGCGCTTCAGGAGCTGGTAAAACTACTCTTGTTGATAGGATGATTAGTAAATTTCCAGAATTAGAGAGAGTCATTACTACCACCACTAGAGATCCGAGATTGAGAGATAATGGGGAGATGGAAAGAAATGGAATAGATTATCATTTCTTTGATAGGGCACAATTTGTTCAAGATGTTGGGGCAGGGAGATTTCTTGAATGGGCAGAGATTTATGGAAATATGTATGGCAATCATGTAAGCGAGATAAGGCGTATTCGAGGAATTAATAAAAGCGCTTTATTCATTGTAGATATTCAAGGTCTGATTGCCTTAAAGAGAAATCTTGACTCTTGCGCGACTATATTTATTTATCCTCCAAATATTGCAATATTGGAAGAGAGATTGCTTCAGAGAGGAGAAAAAATGGAAGCAATTCCTATTAGGATGAGAGAAGCTTATAGTGAAATAGTAACGGGCAGAGAACATAGTCAATATCACCTTATCAATTCAGATCTTTCTACTGCCGAAAGAGAAATGGCTGAGATAATTGCGGGCGAGTTAGAAGGGATAGGGGCGTCTAAGTACCTGCATCCTCCTTCTCTTGAATTATATGCAAGGCCGATAAAATAAAAAGATATTTAAACTAACTTTTAACAGTATTTTTATGAATAAAGGCAGAAAGATATCAGGCGGGAAATACCACTCATTTAGAAAGACAAAATTATTTGAAAGATCTGGACAAGTGAGAGAAGCAGTATTGGGAGATACTAAAAGAAAAGCTTTGAGAGTTACAGGTGGAAATATTAAAACTATTCTTCTAAGAGAGGATTATGCTAATATTGTTAATAAGGGAAAGTCTCAAAGGGCAGAGATTATTAACGTCGAGGAAACGCCTCAGAATAGGTTTTTTGCACGTCAAAATAGATTAATGAAAGGTGCGATTATTGCAACTTCTTTAGGAAAGGCCAGAATAACCAATAGACCAAGCCAAGAAGGCTGTGTCAATGCAGTTCTTTTAGAAGAAAAAAAGTAACCGAAAGCTTTAAATAATGTTCAAAGCATAGATTTTTAAACCTTTTGGTGAATTTCTATGACTTACGTAAGAAGATGCCCGGAATGTGGAAGTGTCAGCCTCACATATGATGATCAAAAAGGCGAGATCATTTGCAATGATTGCGGCCTTATCGTCGAAGAAAAGATGGTGGATACTGGCCAGGATGCAGGGGGGCAGTTTGATAAAAGCGATAAAAAAGGAAGAGGGGGCGCGCCTATTTCTCTACAAAAGTTTGATAAAGGGCTTACTACCAATGTAGGCGAGATATCTGATATCTACAAATTAGAAGCAGGGCAGACTAGAAAATTCTTAAGATTAAAAAAATGGCAGGAAAGAGTTTCTACATCTATCGAAAGAAACCTTAGGCTTGCAATGGCTGAATTGAGGAGAGTCGCTAGTTTCTTAAGTTTGCCTTCAGTAGTAAGAGATGAGTCTTCAAGAGTTTACAATTTCGTATTGCAAAGAGGACTTGTCAGAGGTAGAAGTATGGAATCGGTAATTGCCGCATGCATTTATGCCGCTTGCAGAAGCTATAATATTCCCAGAACTTTAGATGAAATAGCAGCTGCATCTGATGTTGAGAGAAAAGAAATTGGCAGAACATATCGATTTATAGTGAGAAAACTGAGGATCAAAGTTACTCCCAGCTCTCCCAAAGATTATGTTTCAAGATTTTCCTCAATTTTACACTTATCTCCAAAGGCTCAAAATGAAGCGCTTAGAATACTGAAAAAAGCAGACATATCAGAGCTTACTTCCGGGAGAGGCCCGGCAGGAGTTGCAGCCGCGGCATTATACGTAGCTGCATTGATGAATGACGAGAAGAAAACTCAGAGAGAAGTTGCAGATGTTGCAGGCATTACAGAAGTAACTATCAGGAATAGATATAAGGAACTAATCGAGAAGCTTAAATTAGAAGACAAATTAAGAGCAAAGGTTGCTGCTGCCGAGAAAAGTTAATTTGTCAAGGCTCTTAAGGAAATAAAAGAGGATGGAAGAGAATAGAGATTTAGATGGTGAAAAGGCTTTAACAGAATCGCTGCTTTCTAAAAGTGAAGTTAGTTTGCTTATCAGAGATTATAACAGTATTTTCTCAAATTTTGATCCAAGACATTATGGTGAAAGATCTCTGTCAGATGACTTCTTATTAGAAGCGAAGAGAGCTGCAAGAGATAAGAAGGGAATTTACGAATTGAGGTTTTTAATCTCTAAACATCATCGCAGCTTTGAACACGAAACAATAATAAAGAAAAGGCTGAGAGAACATTTCCGGAGACATCACCATGTTCTTGAGGGGGAAGTGAATGCTATTAAAAGAAAAGGCTTGGTTATGGCTTTATTAGGAGTACTTTTCATTTTTGTAGCTTCTTATTTATCCTCTTTGAACATGAAAAACTTTGCAATACATTTTTTTGAGACTCTTTTAGAACCTGCCGGATGGTTTACGGCTTGGACAGGAATGGATCAACTATTTTATACCGCTTATGAACATAAAACCGATTTGGATTTCTACAAGAAAATGGCAGATGCCGAAATAAAGTTCAGTTCTTATTAGCATTAAATTTATAATGGGCCTTTTTCATAGATTTTGAAGGGCCCGTGGTCCAGTGGTAAGATGATCCCATGGCATGGGATAGACTCGAGTTCGATTCTCGGCGGGTCCACTCAATAATGCCTTCTTTCTTTTACAGAATCGCGGAATTGATCATTTATAACTGATTTTATATTACTATATTGATTTTCTAGTAAATGGCCTATTTTAGGCCCAAGAGTCTCATCAGAAGCTTTTTCATGATATCTTTCTAATCTCCTTGCCTGTTCCCAGTACCATTCTCTAGCTTTATCTAACGCTTGTTGCTTTTCCCTTATCCCCCGTAATGAGGGGCCTTTGAAGTTTATGTCAGCTTCATTTATCGCAGTTCTTAAATCTGGATCCTTTATAAGCGGTTTTTTCATCAATAGGGGAGTAGAAACACTTTTAAATAGATTTTCAATAATAATATTATGAGTAAGGTGATAGGGATGATTTCTATAAAAGGAGGAGTTGGTAAAACAACCATTTCTGCTTCATTGGCTTCTGCCTTGTCCATCATACACGATAAGAAAGTTCTCCTTGTCGATGCAAATTATTCTGCCCCAAATTTAGGATTACACATGGATATTGTGGAACCAGAATCGACTATCCATGATGTTTTGGCTGGGAGGGTGAGATTAAGTGATACCATCCACAGTAGATTCGGCGTTGATGTGGTGCCTGGAAGTTATTTTTATAATGGGAAATTTAATATGCTAAAGCTTAAAGACCGGCTCAAAACAGTAAAAAGAGATTACGATTTTATAATTATTGATTCCTCTCCTAATGTAAATGATGAAATTCTTTCTACAGTACTTGCTTCAGATGGATTGTTTATTGTTTCTACTCCTGATTATCCTACTTTAAGTTGTTCTTTAAGAGCTGCTAAGATTGCCAAGCAAAGGGGAAAGAAAGTTTATGGCATCATCTTGAATAAAATAAAAAATCCAAGATACGAGATAAATTTGCAGGATATCGAAGTAGTGATGGATTTGCCAGTAGTGGCTAGGATTCCAGAAGATTCTACTGGATTAAAAGCCCTCTTTCATAGAAAGCCTATTTCAGTTTATAATAAGAGGTCTAGATTCGCTAAAGAGATAAGGAAGTTAAGCTCGGTTTTAAGCGATAAAAAAGAAAGAAAGTCGGTTTGGGATGTTTTGTTCCCTTCTGATCTGCGAAGAGAAGAAGTAAACCGTCAATTATTGCGAAAAGCCTTGCATGGTGAAAAGGCATAATTATTGCCTATAAAATGTTTTCTTAATAATTTCGTGATACTAACACTTTGACATTCAAGTTATTTTGGCCCTGCGATTTTATTAGAAAGTAATCGCTTTGAATTATCTTTTTCTTATTTTTATCTATATTAAAGAATGAAATTTTCTCTTTTGTTTCGGCTTTAATCAAAATAAGCAGGAAGGAATAAACGGTTCTTCCCCTAGTTTTTACATGCTCCAGCGAAACTAATTTTATTTTAGGGGACAAAATTCTTATATTGAATTTTTTTAGCATTATTCTCTTTGCCGCCTCAATAATTGACTCTCCATTAAGGAGTCTCCCGCCTGGAAGAGAGAGGTAATCTTTATATGGCCTTTTTTCTCTTTTATACAAGAAAGCCTTATTTTTGTTCCCTAGATGAATGAGCAAGACTGGAAGAGGGGATTGATTTTCTGATAAGTAAGGAATAATATTTTCCGATGCATCACTCAATTTATAGGCCTCTCCGGTTTTGATTAATATCTCTTTTTTTATAAGGTTATGCAGATGATAAGCTAATTTGTTCGATCTAATTGAGAGCTGCTTTTCTATTTCGCTAAACTTTAATTCTTTATTAAAAAGGAATAAAGAAAGTATTTTCTTTTCCATAGTCAAATTTTTTGAGCTAGAATTTATATATAAAAATTATGGTAATTTGAAATGGATGAAATAAAGTACGATAAGAATCAAGCTCATTACATTGTTGTAACGGGAATAGTGGTAAAAGACGGCAAATATCTTATTGCAAAAAGGGCAGAATGGGAGCCTGCTTTTCCTGGGAAATGGACTGTCCCAGGAGGGAAGCTCAAGGTTTTAGATTATGCCTTAAGGAAGAAAGATACTGAAGAGCATTGGTACAATGTTGTTGAGGAGGTTCTAGCTAGGGAAATAAAAGAAGAAACAGATTTAGACATTCAAAATATAGGGTATATCACAAGTATGGTTTATACGCGCTCGGATGGCATTCCCTGCTTGATCATCAGTTTATATGCGGAGGCAAAAGAAGGGGAAGTTAAGCTGGCCAAAGCTCTGACAGAACTAGCATGGGTAAATCTGGAAGAGGCTAAAAATTATGACCTTATAGCCGGCATTTATGAAGAGTTGGAGATGTTAGACATTTACTTAAGAACCGGAAAGAGAAAAGTTTGGGCTAAGAGTTAAAAACTTATTTGTGCTGGATTTTTTATGAGAGTCCTTGAAAGGTTTTTTGGAAAAACTGATAAGAAGAAAGCCCTATCATGGGCTTTTTTTGACTTTGGCAACTCAGCTTATTCTGTTCTAATATTAAGCCTAGTTTTCCCCCTATATTACAAGGAAGTCATAGCAGGGCCTGCTTTAGGAGATTTTTATTGGGGGCTGATCGGAGGTATCGCAGTGGTTTTAGCAGGATTGCTCTCTCCACTGGTAGGGGCAGTTATGGATTATGAGTCTAAGAAGAAAAGAAAATTTATAGCCGTGACACTCCTTGCGGCTTTTACAGCCTCTCTACTTTTCTTTACTAATTCTAATAGCTTAATTTTTGCTTCAATTATATTTATTATATCCTATTTTTTCTTCTTATTGGCCCAGTCCATTTACGACTCTTTTCTTGCACATTTTGCCTCTAAGAAATCTACTGGAAAAATATCAGGATTGGGATATAGCCTGGGTTATTTGGGAGGGATTATCGTGATGTTATTATTGCACCCTTTCTATTCTCGAGGATATGAATCTCCTATATTATATAAATTAACTTTTCCACTTACTGCATTATTTTTCATTATATTTTCTATCCCCTTATTTATTTCTCTCAAGGATAATCACAAAAGAGGAAAAGAAAGCCTTTATAATTTGGTAAAAATCAGTTTCAGAAAAGTGCTCGATACTCTGAAAGGCTTTAAGAGACGGAAAAATATCTCTTTATTTTTAATTGCATTTTATTTAATGAATGACGCACTAGTGACCATATTTGCTTTTACTTCCCTTTACGCAAAACAAACTCTTTTATTGTCTATCTCAGAAATAGTCATAATCGCTCTTATTGTTCAAGTTGTAGCAATTCCGGCCTCCCTTTTATTTGGAGCTCTTGCAGATAAAAAGGGACAGAAAAGAATATTGCTTTTTTCAATCGTTGTTTGGATTATGGTTGTGATTCTCCTGGTTATAGCGCCTCCCAAAAATACTTTATTTGCTTACATAATCGCTTTCCTTACAGGCTTGACAATAGGAGGGAGCCAGTCGGTAGCAAGATCGTGGTATAGCAATATTATTCCGGAGAAAGAAAGGTTTAGTTTATTCGGGTTCAATAGTTTCGCAAGCAAGGTATCTGCAGTTATAGGTCCCCTTTTATTTGGAGCCATTTCTTCATTTATGGGAAATCAGAGACTTGCAATGTTTTCTTTGCTGTTCTTTTTTGTAGCTTCATTTTTATTATTTATTAGAGTAAAAGAGAAGTAATGGCTCTGGGGAGAATTGAACTCCCGGCTTCGGCCTCATGAGAGCCGCACTCTACCACTGAGTTACAGAGCCTTAAAAATTTGAAAGCTATAGGGTTTTTAAGCGTGTTGGAAAGGTTAATAATCTTTAAGATATTTACAATAAAATGGTTTATGAAAAGGGACTTGGCATTTTAGGGCCTTCTGGAGATGTTATAACTCAACTCGGACAGATAGGATTATGGCTGCAAGCAATAGGATTGGTAATCATAATTTGGATTGTCATGCAGGTAGTTTCTTACTTAATGAATCGAAAGAGAATGCGGGAAGTATATAACATAAAGAAAGATATGAAGAGAATAGAGGCTAAGATAGATCGAATCTTACTTTCTAAGCGGAAATAGGTTTAACAGCAGGTTTTTCAGCTGCCAGCTTTTGAATTTTTTCTGCTTTTTTCAATCGCGCGATATAGCCGGCTATCTTATTCCGGATTGGCTTACTCGGCATCAGACTACCTAAAGCTTTCTTATTAACTGTGAAGTCTTCGTTAAAAGCTTGAACCAGTTCTGGATTTCCAATAAGCTGTTTTGCAGCCCTTTTAACCATTAGTGATTTGATTCTTCCCATAAAGAAAGCAGAAAAAGAGGTTATTTAAAGCTTTTCGTGCGATCTTAAATCTCGGGATTGATGAACTTAATAAGATTTCTAAGGCCTAAAATTCGCATAGACGCTTTTTTGTCCAATTCGCCCGGAGCCATGATTAGGACAGGCATCTTCTCTGCCTGAGATTTTTCTAAGGCCAAATCTAATTCCACTTCAGTTATTTTTTTCTTGTCTTTGGCAATCAGATAATATTCCTGTTTACCAAATAGAGAATTGGCCCTTATTATACCTAGAAGCTCTTTTTTCTTCTCCAGAAAGATAGAAATAATCTCTAAATCTTTTTTCTCCAAGTAATATTTGGTTTTTTTTATGAAATCGGTTTCTTTTTCCTTTTTGATCTCTTTTTTTTGAGGGCTAGTAACTTCTTTGCTTTCTTCTTTATTTGGAGCAATTGTTTTCTGCTTTTCTTCAGAGGCATCTCCTTCTTTTTCCACTTTTTCCTCTTTTTGAGGCGAGAACCCCTGGAGCAGTGAATTAAATTCGCTTTCTTCCAGCGCGAAATATTTCCACATTAATTTTTCTTCTTCATTGACTTTAACTCTCAAGGGGATAGCAAAATCCTTTATTGCCCGCAACGCTACTCGAATAGGAGGAGTTTGTTCTGAATCTACAAGTATTCTTTTGGATTTTAATAGATGGAAGGCTTCTTTTTCCTTTTGATTTAAGTAATCGATAAAATTTTCCAGTTGCTGTTCTTGACCCTGAATATAATATAACGAAGAGCTTCCTACTTTCATATTGCTCATTTTTATCTTTCCCTCTGAATACAATTCAGACAAGAAGGCTGAAGCAAAGAGAATGCTTAAATTGGCGGCTCGCGCTAGGTGCACTGGGAGGCTGGGACCATTCTTGTTGATATGGGCCATGATGATCTCTTTATCTCTTATTAGTTTTGCTATATCTGCAGGCATATTTGTAGAAAGTAAGTAAGTGTTATAAATATTTATGGTTTACTTACAAAAATAAAATTTTATTTTTATTATATACTTTATCGAGGCTAATAAATATTTGATTATTTAACAGCGGATTTTTACTTCTATCCTGCTTTTTGAGAAAAGTTTAAATACTCTAAGTTTAATTAATACTTATGGTCGTTTCAAAAAAAGGTGGTTTGAGATTACTCCTCTTTGCATCTATTTTTGTATTACTTGCTGGAATATTTTTTGCTTCAGCAGCTTTTGATTCTACAAGGTCTTGGCACCCATTACAACAAATTTCTACTACGGCTGGATCCGGAGTAAGTGTTGACTCTAATGATAATGGCGCTGTGGATAATGCTGATAAGGTTGGCGGATTGAGTGCATCCGAGCTTCAAGCTTCTGGAGGAAGTGGCGGAGGAAGCTCCGGAAGAACTTATACTGTCGTTATTTTAGAGGAAAATAATGTTTGCCCTGTAGGATTTGATAAAAAAACTTTAGGTGAAATGGCTGGATGGAATGGTTATGCTTATGTTCAAATTGCCGAAGATAATCTTTTTCTAGGAGGTTTGCAGGATTGGAATTGGGCATCTAGCGTAGGTAGCGCTATAAGAGGGAGAGTCCCTGAATCTTGGGGCGGATATATCTGTTGGAAAACTTATGATGCTTCTGAAGTGAGGCCTCCAAGATCAACTGTTTTAGCAATGGATGAGGGCGCAGATTGTACCGGTTATAATGTCTTTGATATCACCGGTGGCTCAGGTAATGGCTGGACCTATGTCGCGCAAGCACCTTACGGATTAATGATTGGCCAACTAGATTATTGGAACTGGTTTTCTTATGGTACTGATACAATAACTATTCAACAGTATCATAATACTCACGTAGGGAAAACTTGCTGGAAAGTTGACAATATCAGTTAAAATTATTTTATTTTTATAATAATATGGGAGAAGAAGATTTAATTAGTCCAATAGAAAATAATTCTAGATCTAAATCCGAAATATTTTTAATTATTGGAATTATTGCTTTGTTAGTTATTATTCTCGTAGGTACAATCTTTGTTTATTTTAAGGCAAAAGGTGGAGATAAAGAGAGTTTTTCTCCCGCAGGACCGCCTGCAACTAGAGACTTCTCTCAATTACCTGCCTCTAATAATTCTGACAATCTTACTCAAGAAAATCAAGTCGCTGCAGAACAAGTAGTCACTTTGCCTTCCACAGTCAATGATGATGGCGGAGCAGCATCCTTGGAGGCCTCGAATCCAGATGAAACTTCTGGCGGCGCTGCTAGCCCTCAATCTTCATCACCTGACCCGAACGAGGATAATGGAGCAGCAACTGAATCACAAACAAACTTTGATCAACAGGCTTCAGCAGATACGCTGACAGAGACTTCTCCAGATCCTGTCAGTTCAGGTGGCGCCGCAGATCTTCCAGCTTATGATCCTGCCAACTCTGGCGGTGCAGCAAATTAATTTATTATTTATGTCTTCATATTTCTCTAATAAATTAAGTAAGGGTAAGATTATTTTATTTTTATTAGGATTCCTTGTTGTATTAACTGTTATGTTCCTAGTAATTTCTAAACAATCAGGACAGAAAGTGGAAAGGGAAATAAATGGAGATTCTATGATTCCAACGTTAAAAGAAGGTCAGAGGGTATTGGTAGAATATGGATATTATAAAGACCATCAGGTAAACAGGGGAGATATTATAGTAATGAAATTCAAAACCCGCGACTTTGAAGATGTAAAAAGGGTTATAGCTATTCCAGGGGATAAAATTGTTTTTGGCAATAATAGTAGGATATATTTGAATGATAAAATTTTAGAAGAGGATTATATCAAAGGCGAATCTTTTAGGAAAGAAGATCTTTACCTTTTGCTCAAGCAATTAGAGTATTTTAACAATACATTGCCCAAGGGCTATTATCTTGTTTTTGGCGACAATCGAGAAATTAGTTATGACAGCACTAATTATGGTCTAGTACTTGCGGAACAGATAGTGGGCAAAGTAGTTTCTTTAAAGACGGAAGATTAAGGCTTAATCCAAGAAACTTCATAATAGGAAACATCTCCTTCTTCATCTACAACTGCTATCAAAAGATTTTTCTTTGTAGAGTGGGCGATTCTATTCTTTGCAGCAAAATCATGCCAGGATAACTGATCATGCTCTTTTGAGGTATATAAAATCCAACGGGCGTGATCTTCCCCTGGGTGAATTCCTTTCTCATAAACCCTGAATTCAGCCCCAAATTTCAGGGCAGTTTTAACTATATACCCTGCTTTTCTTAGATCGCAATATACTGTAAATTTCGTTTCTAATTTTTTGTCTATTTTTCTAAGTTTCTTTATCAGACTGTCTAAATGTATAATCTTCTTTCCAGATAGCACCTGCATTTTTCTTTCCCGCACTAAAAAGAGCGCTTCAAATAAAGCATATTCTATCCTGCTTTCTTTCTTTTCTCCAAAACAAGACTTTTCATAGAGGGAAAATGCTTCTTCTGAATTAGAAAATATTTTATCTCCTGAAAAATAAGCCGTTATCATAGTTAAATCAATGATGGCATGTATTTAAGTTTTAGGTTTTCTTACTAGAATCTAGTAAATCTAAGATACATTTAAATATGTTATTTTGCTAATCTCAATATGAACTTTGGGGAAATTTTTGGCAAGAGCTGGAAAGAGTATTGGGAAAATTTTGGATCTTTCTTTAAATTTATGCTTATTTTCTTGGCATTGCCGACTCTCATCTTAGCCATTATAAGTATTGTCTATATTACTTCTAATCCTGAGGTATGGGCTATATTGGGCAACCCCCAAATTGCGGCCCAGTTATCTTCTTTTGATTTATTTAATACCTTATCAGGTTATTTCATATTGAGTTCAATTTTTACATTAGTTTCTATTCTTCTAACGATTTATATTCTGAAAGGAATTATTACGGTTAGTTTGAAGAAAGACAAATATACTTCATCGGAACTTACTCATGCTGCAAAAAATAATTTCTGGGCTTTTCTAGGATTTGAAATAGTGAGCCTTATTTTTGTTATTCTTTTATTAATATTATTCATTATTCCAGGCATAATCTTTGCTATATTTTGGATATTTGGAGCTTTTATATTTGTCAGCCAAAATAAAGGTATTATAGGTTCTTTGAAGATAAGTTTCCATATGGTTAAAGGCCGATGGTGGAAGACCTTTGGATATTTCATCCTAGTGATGTTAGTGGGGGCAGGAGTGTCAATAGTAGTCTCTCTTTTGGAATTACCATTCTCTATTATGAATATTTTATATGCTACTACTAATGGCTACATGAGCAAATCTCTTTTCATCCTTTCTAGCTTAATGAATTGGTTAACTGATTTTATAGCCTCTCTTTTCATTGTTCCATTCTTCCTTATTTTCTTTAAAAACTATTATTTAAGTTTGTTACATAAGAATAAAGGCAAAAAGAACAAATAAACAGGTTTAAAAAACTAGGTCTATAACAATATTCATGGGAGATTACGGAGAGTTTGAAGAAGTAGAAACGTCGGTTGGGAATTCTGAACAACCGGCCGAGCAGCAAGCAGGGCCTGCAAGAGTTAAATTACCACGACAAGGCGAATTAATAGGGATAGTTGTTCAGAGACTTGGAGGGAATAGAATGGAAGTGAAATGTAGTGACAATAAGTCTAGAAATTGCAGAGTCCCAGGCCGATTCAAGAGAAGCATGTGGCTGAGGCCAAAAGATGTGGTTTTAGTTAAACCGTGGGCAGATGATAACAATAAAGCAGATATTATTTTTCAGTATAACTCTTCATCCATTATTCAATTGAAGAAAAAAGGCCTGCTGAATATAAGTTTAGACTTTTAGAAACCTTTAAATTTCTGCTTTTCTCAAAGACAATATGCCTAAAAAATCTACATTCTCTGATTCTGAACCTAATATTTTTAGTTTTAATGAGATCGAGAAAAAATGGCAGAGGAGATGGGAAGAAGCAAAGGTTTTTGAGGCAGTACCTGACAAAAGAAATAAGTTTTTCATTAATTTTCCTTATCCTTATATCAATGGGCACTTACATTTAGGACATGCGTTTTCTGTTACTCGAGTTGATGTAGCTGCAAGGTATAAGAGAATGAATGGGTTTAATGTATTGTTTCCTCAGGGATGGCATTGCACTGGGACCCCCGTATGGGCTGCTGCGCAAAGAATAAGGGAAAAAGAAGAGAAGCAAATTCAAATTATGAAGACTATGGGCTTCTCCGAAAAAGAAATCTTGAAGTTTGGAGAAGTTAAGCATTGGATGGACACATTTGTTCCTGCTGCTCAAGAGGATTTATCAAGAATTGGCGCGAGCGTAGATTGGAGGAGAAGTTTTGTAACTACTGATTTGAATCCATATTATGATAAATTTATTAGATGGCAATTTAACAAACTAAGAGAAAAAGGGTTAGTTGTGAAGGGAAAGAGGCCTGTTGTGTGGTGTGTTAAAGATAAGATGGTTGTAGGAGATCACGATAGGGCAGAAGGTGAAGGAGAGACACCGCAAGAGTATTATCTATTAAAGTTTAAGTTTGGAGATTCTTATTTAATTGCAGCCACATTGAGGCCTGAAACTGTGTTTGGACAGACTAATTTTTGGGTAAACCCTGATGCCAATTATGTAAAAGCAAGAATTGGCAACGAGACTTGGATTGTAAGCAAAGAATGTCTGGACAAATTAGAACTGCAGGAGAAAGATACAAAGATGATGGAATATATCTCAGGAAAAGATCTTATTGGGAAGCATTGTGAAGCTCCATTGATAGGTAGAAAAATCATGATATTACCTGCAAGATTTGTTGACCCAACAATGGGAACAGGACTAGTTACCTCTGTGCCAAGTGATGCACCTTATGATTATATCGCTTTAAGGAATATGCAGGAGATGAAGGAAACTGAGAAGAACAAGTTGGGCTTTAGCATAGAACAAATTGAGGAGATTGAAGACATAGAGATAATACCCATTATCAAAACAGAGAAGTATGGGGACAAGGCAGCTGTAAAAGTAGTTGAGGAATCAGGTGTTGTAAACCAGGAAGACCCTAAGCTTGATTCTCTTACGCAGGAAGTTTACAAGGAAGGCTACCATAATGGGATTTTGCTTAATAACTGTGGAGAATATTCAGGAATGAAAGTAAAGGAGGCAAAGGAGAAGATGAAAGAAGATATGATTAAGAAAGGGCTACTAGAGATTTTCTATGAATTAAGCGGCAAAGTAGTATGCAGATGCCTAACCCCTAGCGTGGTGAAAATTGTTTCAGATCAATGGTTCTTGAAGTATGGGGACAAAGAATGGAAAGAAAAAGTAAGAAAAGAATTGGAAGGAATGAAATTGTATCCAGATTTAGTTAGGCAGCAGTTTAATTACGTGATTGGATGGCTTAATGATTGGGCATGCACACACCATCATGGGGCCGGGACAAAGCTCCCTTGGGATGAGCATTGGGTTATTGAATCCCTTTCGGACTCGACCATATACATGGCATATTATACAATAGCTCATTTAATCAAGGAATATCCTTTAGATAAAATAGATGACTCGTTTTTTGACTATGTCTTATTGGGAGAAGGCAAGGGAAGCAAGGAGATGGACAAAATGAGAAAAGAATTTGAATACTGGTACCCATTTGATGTAAGAAGTTCCGGAAAAGACTTAGTCCAGAACCATCTTTCTTTCTGCATGTTTAATCACGCAGCAATATTTCCTGAGAAACATTGGCCTAAGTCTTTTAGTGTAAATGGATGGCTTTTGGTAGAAGGAGACAAGATGAGCAAGAGCAAGGGGAATTTCTTTACTATAAGGCAAGTGCTTGAGAAACATAGTGCCGACTCGGTAAGAGCAGGATTGATGATGGGGGGAGAAGGATTGGATGATCCTAATTTTGGTTTTGCAAACGTAGAGATTGTTACTCAGAAGATTCACGGATTTTTTGAGTTTGCTAGATTAAATTATAAGAAAGCTAAGAAGGCTGAGTTGAGCAGGAGTGATAGATTATTTGTTTCTTCTATTAATAGATACTTGAAAGAAGGAAGTGAAGCAATGGAAAACATGATGTTTAGGACAGCTTTTGACAAACTGTTCTTCCAGATGCAGAGAGTTTTGAAGGAATACATAAACCGAGGAGGATCAAATCAAGGAGTATTGAATGATTTTATAGAGATACAGATTAAAATAATTGCTCCATTCTGCCCTCATGTTGCAGAGGAACTTTGGAATAAAATTGGCAAAAAAGAATTTATTTCTTTAGCCGAGTGGCCCCAAGTTGAGGAAAATAAAATAGATACAAAGCTTGAAGAAAGTGAGAAGGGGGTAGATAAGACAGTTGCAGACGTATTGAATGTTTTGAGTATTGTAAAGGAGAAGACTAGGAAAGAAGGGGAGAAAGTGTATGTTTACGTGATGCCTTTCGAGCTTGAGCATTACAATGCAGAGCTGTTGAGTAGAAGAGTTCAGAAAGAAGTTAAAATCTTTGCGGTAAATGACAAGAATAAGTATGATCCTGAAGGCAAGGCAGGAAAGGCAAAGCCTGGAAAGCCAGGGATTTATGTTGAGTAGGATGGAAACAATAAACTGGAATGATTTTGAAAAAGTAGAATTGAGAGTTGGAACAATTGTAAAAGTAGAAGACTTTCCAGAAGCGAAGAAGGCGGCTTATAAACTTGAGATTGATTTTGGGTCAGAGATAGGAATGAGGAAGTCAAGTGCGCAAATTGTTCATTTGTACAAGAAGGAAGATCTAATCGGAAAGCAGATTATTGGAGTTGTTAACTTCCCAAAGAAACAGATTGGACCTTTTTTCTCTGAATGTTTGACAACTGGATTTTATAACGAAAAAAGGGAAGTTATCCTCGCTGTTCCGGAGAGAAAAGTCCCCAATGGAAGCAAGTTAGGATGATAGTTGGATATCTTGGGCCTGAGGGAACATATACTGAGCAAGCAGTAGACGATTTTCTCAGAGTAAGAGACGAGAAGGCCAAGAAAGCGCCTTTTCTTTCTATAAAAGAAATTTTTCAGAGTTTGAAGGATAAAAGATTCGATGCGGCAGTTTTGCCTTTGCATAACACTCTTGCTGGGGACTACGGAGACACGGTAAGGGGATTAGAAGAAGGGAATTTTATTACTCTTGACACTCTAGAGCTTAAGATTGAGATTTGTGCGGGAATACACCCTCAATCAGGAAAGTCAAAGATAATGGAAGTTAGATCGAGAGATACTGCTTTAAGAGAATGCTCTCAATATTTAGGGAGAGAGTTTCCAAGGATTAAAAAAGTTGAAGTAGACAGCACTGCTTTAACTATGCGGGAGATTATGCAGGAAGGGTTGATGCACGTGATGGCTGTCGGTAGTGAATTTGGAATGAATAAGTATGGATTAAATATTGTAGACAGGAATATCGAGAATAATTCTAATAATTATACTCGATTTATTTATATAACTTTGAAATAAATTTAATCTTGTATGATGTTACTTCTGACATTTACACCTGCCTTTCTAAAGTGACAGGCTTTTTTTCTTCGGATAATTTGCTTGCCTTTGTTTTATTTTATGATTACTGTTATTTGTCTTTTTGACGTGACTCACTATATAAAAATAAAGGTCATGAAAAAAATATTTTAAACTTTGTTAATTGTATATAAATAAGGCTTTGCTAGGTTTGATATGAAAGCCCTACAAACCTTAGTAATGCCTGCTAAGTGTGCAATGTGCGGAGAGCTTTTTGATCTAAGCTATGACTTAGAGGGGGTAAAAGAGGGGAAGCTTGAAGGGGGATGGAATACACCCTCTTTATCCAGAATAAAAGGCCATCTGTGCTGGGTATGCAGACTTAGGGGAAAGTAATTTTTTTCTTCCTTTTTTTTATTTATCATAATGCGAGAAGTAGGATTTAGAGAGCAAGAATATTTATTAATTGTTTATAATTAATCTTTTAATGAATGAGATTATTTCAGCCTTAATTTTGGCTATTGTGCAGGGTATCACTGAATGGCTGCCAATTTCGAGTTCTGGGCATTTAGTTATTTTTGAAAAATTATTAGATTACCAAGGAGGATTAACCTTTGAAGTGGCTTTGCATTTTGGAACTCTAATGGCTGTTTTTGTTTATTTTGGAAAAGATATTGTAGATATCATTCGAGATGTTATTAGGTTTGAGTTTGACACTGAAAATGGAAGAACTGGTTTATTGCTGCTTATTGCTACAATTCCTGCAGGAATAGTTGGTTTTATTTTTATGGATCTTTTCGAAGGCGTGTTTAATAATCTGTATATTACTGCCATTGGATTTGGGATAACTGGACTTTTATTACTTATTTCCTCTCACGATATTAAGCCAAGAAAAGAGAATCTGAGTTATAAGGATTCTTTACTTATAGGAATTGCACAAATATTTTCTATTTTGCCAGGTATATCTAGAAGCGGCACAACTATGGCTTCAGGGATGTTATTAGGATTAAGCCCTAAGGCCGCGGCAAGATTTTCTTTCTTGCTTTCCATTCCAGTTATATTTGGCGCAAATATTTTAGTTATAGGGAATGAGAGATTGCCACCTAATTTGATTTGGGCATCCCTTGTTTCTTTCTTAGTAGGATTGGCAGTTATGCATTGGATGTTCAAATTTGTCTTAAACTCTAAGAAAAATTTAAGATGGTTTGGAGCCTATGCATTGTTATTGGCAGCAGGAGTGTTTGTTTATCTCTTTTTCTTTTGATTAGACAACTGCCTTTTTTCTTCTAAAAATATTTTTATTGTTAGTAATGCCATAAGTATCGAGAGAACTAGAAGGGGATAGCCAAAAACTGAGAAACGGCCGGCATTTATTATAGATAGGGAGACGATAAGGCCCGCAATAGTCCAACCTAAAGCTTTTATTGATCTTTGATATTCTTTTAACATATCTAACGATAATCTTATATACTTTAATATTCTTCCTTTTCTATGGAAAACACACAAATCAGCATTGTGAATATGATTAATGCAGTTGTGCTTTCTATTGTGTCTAAGGCTTACTAATTATAGCGCCTTACGACATTGCTCCTCAATTTTTATATAATGTATTGTAAGGCTTTTGTAAATAGAATTCTTTAGGCAATAACAAAGTGTAAGGAGGAATAGAAAATGGAAACAAATGAAAGAACTGAAAGCCCAAATTATGATGAGCATTTGAGATCTAGCCTTGACTCATATGACTCTTCAAGTGAGGGAGCTCTGCCTCTTGCAACTCTCTTGCTAGGAGAAGAACGGTTTAGGGGCAAAGAAATGTACAGACAAAGATTACAAGATAGATTATAACAAGCCAGAATTATTTTCAACTATTGCTTTGATTCTTCTAATTCCAGAAGCAAGGGTCTCTGAGGATTTATATAATTCTTAATATATGAAAGTGGATGTATAAACTGGCTGTAGCCAATACAAAAACTGAAAAGAAGTTGAGGCAATATATTTCTCTAAGGAGAGATATTAAAGATAAGCTTGATAGATTGAAAGTAGATCCTAGAAAGGCAAATGGTGCTCATCCATTGCACGGGGCGCTTGCTGGAAAGTGGGCTTGCTGGCTTGGCTCAAATATAAGGTTGATTTATGTTATTAATGATGAAAAGAAAAGAATAACTATCCTTGCAGTGGGAAGTCATAAAGTTTATTGATTAGTATTTGAATTCTTTGACCTTTCCCTTCTTTATGTTTTGCTCGCTTAACTTTACTTGTGACATTAATTCTTTGTCTTCTAGAATCTCCTTTTCCTCTAGCTTTCTTATCTTGTCTCTTATCGCTTCTCTAATGAATTCAGTTTTAGTCATGTAATTATGTTTTTGCATAACTTTTTCTATTGCTTTGAGGAAGTTCTCTTCTATTTTTAGGCTTATATTCTCCATACTACTTAGTAGTATTAGGTAGTATATAAGATTTTCGGCGAATTCAGTATTTTAGAGATTTATAAAGAGACTTTCTAAAATGATATTATCTGACGCTAAAATTTTCTGCTAATAATGAGTGTTACTATTCTCCTTAGAGTGACTAAAACCCCTCAGAGGCGCTCTAATTCCACAACGGCCTTGATTCTTCTAATTCCTGCGGCGCTAGACTCTTCTTTTAAGATTCTGAAATGGCCAAGTTCAGAGGTGTTATTTACGTGCGGGCCAGTGCAGATTTCTTTGGAAATCCAAGATCTTTTGTCTCTTTTATCTTCAATTGTATAAACCGATACTAATTCTGGGTATTTTGCCCCGAATTCTGACTGGGCACCTGAAGAAAGAGCATCTTGCAGAGGTATTTCTTCACGCTTGACTTTTAGAGAGGCTTTTATCTTGTCATTTACCCAATCTTCAACTTTTTTTATCTCTTCATCTGTGAGTTTTCTTGAGAAGTTAAAGTCAAATCTTAGGCGTTCTGAAGTGATGTTAGAGCCTTTTTGCTTTATTTCTCTATCTAAAATTTGTCTTAGTGCTTCGTTAAGAAGGTGAGTTGCCGTATGCAATTTTCTTGTTGCTTCTGAATCGTCTGCCAGCCCAGATTTAAACATGCCTATAGAAGAAGTTCTGCTTAAGTCTTGATGTTTTTCGAATTCTTGATTATATTCTTCTAAGTCTACTTTAAGGCCTTTTTCCTCTGCAAGTTCTTGAGTCATTTCAATTGGAAAACCATAGCTTTGGAATAATAGGAAAGCTTCTTTTCCTGGAATGATTTCTTTCAGATCAGATGCTACTTCGTTAAATTTCTTTAAGCCCTTTTCTAAGGTTGCATTAAATCTGTTTTCTTCTTCATCTAATTGCTCTGTTATGAACCTATGGCCCATATTAAGTTCTTGGTAATCTGGATAAACTGGAAGAATAGATTTAGCCAAATGAGAAGTGAAATTTGATATCCCTAAAATACGGCCGTATCTTATTGCTCTTCGGATCAATCTACGAAGGACATATCCCTGGCCAACATTGCTCGGTTTGATTGCTCTCACATCCCCTAGAATGAACACAGATGCTCGGATGTGGTCGGCAATTATGCGCATTGTCCTTGTTATTTCTGGGCTGTCTTTGTATTTCTTTTTTGAAAGAACCTCAATTTCTTTTATGATGGGCTGAAAAATTGAAGATAGATAATTGTCTTCAAGACCGTTTAGAATAGCAAGAGTGCGGTCCACTCCTCCGCCAAAGTCAACGTTTTTTTGCTTGGCAAGATTATAGTCTCCTTTTTCGTCTTTAATATATTGCATGAAGACATTGTTTCCTATTTCAACCCATCCTTTGTTTGAGGGATCAAATTTTTTTGGAGCTTTAGACGAATCTGACCAGTAAAACATTTCAGTATCTGGACCACATGGGCCGGTCAGGCCTGCAGGCCCCCACCAATTATCTTTCTTTGGAAGAAATGCTATTCTTTCTTTTGGAATTCCGAGAGACCTCCAAACATTTGCTGATTCTTCATCTCGAGGGGCGTCCGAATCTCCTTCAAAAACAGATACGGCATATTTTTCTAAGGGGATCCCTAGAATTTTTGTGTGAAATTCAAAAGTAAATTTAATTGCATCTTCTTTAAAGTAATCTCCTAAAGACCAATTCCCTAGCATTTCAAAGAAGGTGTGGTGAATAGGATCGCCTACTTCATCGATGTCTTGAGTTCTGATACATTTTTGCACATCTACTAAGCGATTCCCTAGCGGATGCTTCTGGCCAAGAAGAAAAGGGACTAGTGGATGCATACCTGCAGTTGTAAATAAAACAGTAGGATCATTTTCAGGGATAAGCGAAGCAGAAGGGATATGCTTATGGTGCTTGCTCTTGAAAAATTCAATATATTCTTTAATCAACTCTTGGCGGGTTTCAATCTGCTTCATAAGAAAAAGGATCAAATAAGATATTTAAAACTTTACAAATTATAGGAAATCACTTTAATAATAGTAATTCTTTCTGCGTGATTTTCTATGTGGCGAATAATATAAAGACATACAAAATTAAAATTATTTGCTATAATTAATGCAATGCTTCTAATTTTTTCTTAATAGCTTGTATTTCTTGCTCTAAGGACAAACGTTTCTTTATGGATCTAATATTAGCCTTTGGCTGCTCTGAAGGCATAAACATTTTCTTATCTGCTTTAGGCAAGAGAGATTCTAATAGTTTAATATTGTTTTTCGTTTCTTCAATTTTCGTCTTTAACAATATCTTAAGGGTAAATTCTTCTTTTCGCAGTCTTTTGTATTCTTCAAACGCTTTTATAAGCTTTAGAATTTCCATTTGGGCTTTGAGAAGATTTCTTTCCCCATAGATATTTTCAGGTCGCGATAGTCTAATATATTCAGAGCTCATTCTACTTTTTCAAATATGTTTTGAGTTACTTCCCTTATGCGAGCTTTTGCAGACAAGAGTTCGCTTTCCCAATTTGCAAGTTCCTGCTCCTCTCTTAATTTAAGTTCCCTTATTTTTTTTAAGAGATCTTCTATTTGATTTAATTGGTCTTTAGTTTCGTCTAGAGCTTTTTTTGCTGAAAAGAACTTATCTATTTTTACGAATACATGCGAATGTTTTTCAGGTGTTGGAGGTCTTGAGAAATGGGCAGGCAATGGGGCAAATGCATCGGCATGCTTAAGTTTCTGATTAAGAGAAGGCATGCGAGGCATAGGGGCCTCAACTGATTGATTTTGTACTAATTGAGATTTCTTGATAGGTGGTTGAGGTATAGGCCCTTCATTTTGATTGGAATTAACTTGATAAGTTGTTTGTTCGTGATAAGGTACTGGTTTCGATGCGATTATTGAAGGATGGTTCACTTCGGGAGCTTCCTGCATCTCTACAGTCTTATAATTTTGAGGAATATTGCCTACAGATTCTTCTTTTTCATTGCTCTCATCACTCACAGCATCTTTTATAGCTATCTGAGAGAACCCTTTGGCATTTGGGGAATCTGGGAAAGAAGGCAAGGCATGAGTTTCAGTGCTTTCTTCTTCATGGTGCTCTTCCCTTTGTTGAATCTGATCTAATTCCTGTTTAAAGGGCATTTCCAATGGTGGCAAATCTGGAAGCGCGGATTTTTCCTCTTTTTTATTCCACAGCATAAGGATGTATCCAAAATTTTGTTTATATAGCTTTATATTCATTGTAAAGGGGTTACACAAAATAGAAAGGTTTTTAATGAATTTTTTTTTAAGACATTCATGCGTGTCGAACTTCTAAAGGAAATAATACATTCAGTCATTGGAGAAAAGTCTAGAGGCCTCGTAGATTTGCTAGTCGATAATAAGAATGTGAATGAGTTTATAATAGCCAAGAAGCTTAGTCTTAACATTAATCAAACGAGAAATCTTTTATACAAATTGTTGGAAGAAGGCTTAGTAAGCGTTACAAGAAAAAAAAATAAAAAGAAAGGCGGATGGTATGATCATTTTTGGACCCTAAATCTGGAAAAAAGTATATTTAAATTCAAAAGCAACTTAATGAAGAAAATTGAACATCTAAACCAGCTTGCACATGCTCGAAGAGACAATCGTTATTATCTTTGCGAAACTTGTGAAACAGAATATGGCGAGGAAGATGCACTGACTCATGAATACACTTGTCCTGAGTGCGGAACTTTACTTATTCTAAAAGATAATACAAAAGATATAGTTGCTTTAGAGAAGGAAGTCGCTAAATTAGAGCGAATATTACTTGAAGTCAATGAAGAGCATTCCGAACTGATGGAAAAAGGCCAGAAGGTAAAAGAAAGGAAGCTTCGTTTCGAAGAGAGGAAGAAAAAGAAAGAAAGAGAAGTTAAGAAAAAAGAGAGAGATAAACTTAAGATGTCTAGTGTAAAAGGGAAAAAAGTAGAAACTAAAAAAAATACTTCCTCTCGTAAAAAGAAATGATCCGCAGCAAGCCCTCTGCTCTAAAATTTAGACTGAGCAAATCTTTTCTTATGAGCTTACCTATTTTTTTATGGATAATAGTTTTCACATCTATAATTTCGATTGCAGGATTTGTATTCCTTAGTTTAGCGCCTTCTTTTGCAGATTCTATCTTATTAGTCCCTCAAAATATCTTCAATGGGCAGTCTCTCTGGACTTTACTTACTCATGTTTTCTTCCATGCTGACTTTTTACACCTTTTTGTAAATATGTTTTCTCTTTTATTTATAGGGAGTGTTTGCGAGACTATCATTGGTAGGAAAAGATTCTTCTGGTTTTATTTAGTCGCAGGCTTTTTTGGAGGACTCTTCTTTATTGCTTCTGCTTATTTAGGAAGTCTAACAGGCCTCACTTCTGTTCTTGGCGATCTAAATTTTGCAGGAGTGGGGGCATCAGGGGCGCTATTTGGCCTGTTGGGGATTTTAGCAGTGATAATACCTCATAAGAAAGTTTATCTCATTAGCGGGCCTATTATTCTGATTATAGTTCAAATTCTTCTTCCTCAATTTATTTCAGGAGCATTTTTAACCATTCTTGATGTTGTATTAACTATCCTTCTCTTTACCATGATCTTTTCCTTATTTTATCCTTCAGATAGACTGAGAAAATTCGCGTTGCCTTTGGAGATGCCTATTTGGATCGCTCCAATTATCGCTATTGTCCCGCTAGTCCTGATAAGCTTCTTTGTATCTCTTCCTATAGGGAACTCAGCTCATTTTGGAGGCTTAGTCGCAGGCATTATATATGGCGCATATTTAAGATTTAATTATCCTAGAAAGGTAGAAATGATCGGGAGGGTTTTTAGATGAATCAAGCAAAATCTGTAAAAATAAGAAATACGATGAAAAATTCTAAGGAAAGACATGATTTTATCTGGATTGTCGGGCTAATTTCTCTTTTTCTCGTTTTATGGGTCTTTAAAATAGGAGAATTAGCAGCGATGAGTGGATTTTATTTTATAGGGGTAATCTCCAGTCTTTCTATATTTTATTTAGGGATATTCTTGACTGTTAAAAATCCTTATAAGAGGGGCTTTGCCTACTTAAAAGAAAGCTTAAATTATATCTATACAACAGTAATTCTTTTCTTCATCTTTGCTTTTATTGGATTCTTCTTTTCTGAGAACCTAAGATTTTTAGATGAGATATTGAGGCAGATAATTACTAAGACACAAGGATTAAATGTATTGGAAATGATTGATTTTATCTTCTTCAATAATCTGCAAGTATCTTTCTTTGGCCTTTTCTTAGGGTTTTTTGTGGGGATATTTTCTTTCATAAATGTAGTTTCAAATGGAATTGTATTGGGCTACGTTTTCAGCAAGCTTGCCGAGGCTTCTAGGTTGAATGAATTCTGGAGGATATTCCCTCATGGAATATTTGAATTGCCCGCAGTTTTCATTTCTTTAGCCTTAGGAATGAAATTAGGCATGTTTCTTTTCACTCGTGCAAGAAATTATGAATTGAAGAGGCGAATTAGAGCATCTTTGTTAGTATTCATATTCTATGTTACTCCTTTATTGATTATTGCAGCAATAATTGAGGGCATCTTGATTGTATTCTTCTAAATTACCGGGATCATTAGATTTTAAAACTTAGAAAGCTGAAGATTTTCATGGAGATAGGCAAGGAGAGCATCGAAGAAGTTGATACAGCCACGGAAGCGGAGAGTGCAAGAAAAGTTGAAGCGGCTTTATTTATCGCAGGAAGATTTCTAAGTGTGCAAGAATTAGTTGCTTTGACTGATGTAAATCCCATAATCTTAAAGAAGATTTTAAGAGACCTAACAGACAAATATAAGGAGTCAGGAATAGAGGTTCTTAATAAAAATAATTTATGGAAGATGGATGTTGCTCCTGAATATTCAGGGATAGTCAACAGGCTTGCAACAGGAAGTTCGGAGTTTACAAAGGCTGAACAAGAGACTCTTGCTATTCTGGCCTACAAACAGCCGATTAAGCAGTCAGTCATTATAAAAATAAGAGGAAATAAAGCTTATGATCACATAAAAAAATTCGTTGAAATGGGGCTGATAAACAAGAAACGAATTGGGCACACTTCTGAATTGACTTTGGCAGATAGTTTTTATGAGTATTTTAGTGTTGGAGAAGATAGCGAGAGCAATGAATTAATCTCTCACAATCTTGAAGGAGAACAGAAAGAGGCGGATGAACACTCTAAGACGGAGGAGAAATAGATGTTATCAATTACCTTTATAGATTTTATCTTTCTTTTTTATATGTTTCTCGGACTTTATATGTCCAGTTTATTACTCTTTATTTATTGGCCCAATAGGAATAACTTATTTTCTTATCCTTCTGGGAAACCTGCCCCTGTAAGCATAATTGTCCCTTGTTACAACGAAGGCAAAACGATAGGGGCAACTATAGATTCTTTAGTAAGCCTGGATTATCCAAAAGACATGATTGAAGTCATAGTGGTGGATGACCTGTCTAAAGATGATTCTGTAAAAATTGCCAAGCAATATGCCCAGAAATATCCTAATGTCCGAGTTCTCGTGAACAAAAGAAATTCTGGAGGAGCTGCAGAGCCTACTAATATAGGAATTAGGGCCGCAAAGTATGATTATATTGCAGTTGTTGATTCTGATTCCATGCCTGATCGCGATGCTTTAAGGAAGATGATTGGCTTTTTACAGCAAGATGAAAAAGTAGCAGCTGTGACATGTTCGGTACTCGTGAGAAATCCGACAAATTTCATGCAAAGATTACAGGCCATTGAATATGCAATTATCGCTTGGAGCAGAAAGCTTTTAGATTTTATAGACGCAGTATATGTCACGCCAGGGCCATTTGCTTTATACAGGAAGAAAAGCTTGATTGAAGTTGGATTATTTGACACAAAAAATATGACTCAGGATATAGAAATAGTTTGGAGACTACTTGCACATGACTATAAAGCTAGAATGTGCCTTTCTGCAAGAGTTTATTCTGAATCTCCTCTGAAGTTTAAAGCATGGTTTAGGCAGAGGGTGAGATGGACTATCGGAGGGACTCAAACTTTAGTTAAGTATAAGAATCATTTTACTAAGAAAGGGATGCTGGGCGCATTTATCATCCCTTTCTTTGCAGTTTCTCTTTTCTTAGGCCTTTTTGGATTAGGCTTATTTCTATATTTACTAGGAAGGAGCCTTCTAGTAAGATATCTTTCAACTAAGTATTCTTTATACGCTCAGACAACGGTTTTCAATTTTCAAGAATTAACGTTTATTCCCTCAGTTTTGAACTTCTTTGGGGCCGCGTTGTTTTTCGTAGGCCTTTTCTACACATTTTTTGGGTTAAGCGTTATGAACATAAATAAAACTTACAGGGGCAACATTTTTAATATCTTATTCTATAGTTTAATCTATCTGACATTGCAGCCAGTTATCTTGGTTTTTGCACTGTACAAGTATGTCAGAGGAAAATATTCATGGTAAATAATAAACACGCTTTTTGGCAGGCTTTGATTTTTACGATTATTATATTTTCAATAGGTTTGATCTTCGGCTATTTTATTGAAAGCTCTCGATCTGATAAAGCTGAACTCGCGCTTTTAAAGTCCGAAGTTAACTTTTTGGATGAACAACTTAGGGGAAGGATAATCGAGAGCTCCAATTTAAGTTGTGATATTGCCCAGAAGAGCACATTTACTTTTGCGGATAGGATTTATCAAGAAGCTCTAAAATTGGAGAAATATGATGCAGCCAGCAAATTTGATAGAGAGACCTTGAATGTTTTGCATCAAAGATATGACATTCTGAGAATGATGCTGTGGTTTGAAGGCAAAAAAGTACAGGAAAGATGCAATGGATTTCACACTGTTGTATACTTCTTCCAGTATGATCCTCAAGATGTGGAAATAAGGGCTAAACAAGCTTTCTTTTCTCGATTATTGATGGACATAAAGAATAGAAAAGGTGATGAGATTCTTCTTATACCTATTGCGGCAAATCTAGATCTTGCATCTATTCAACTGGCAAATGCAAATAACAATATCTCTCAAATACCTGCCATATTAATCGACAGTGAAAGGGTGGTTGATGAGGTTGTAACCTTGGAAGAAATGGAAAGAATCATTTTTCAAGATAATTCTTGATATGCTTTTTGAATAACCATAAATAATAAAAAGCAGTTATTACTAATTTCGGCATGAATGAGTATTCAAATGGCCAAATTGTCGAAGCTATTGATGACGGTAGGATAGTAAGGGTTCCGGAGAAATATGCCTTGAGAGAAGGATTGCCTATCTTAAGGAGGAAAGAGCTGTCTTTCTTAGGCACTCCTGAAAAACAGGCAGTTATGAAAGATATTAACAATAAAGAAAGGAGCCAACTTGACCGGATGGATGCATTGAGAAGGCCTTTAAGGGTTAAAAATAACGTTATTGCTAGCCTATCTGATAATTTTCATTGGCATATTTCCTCAAAAAGAAGGGAGTTTGGCTGGTCTAGAAAGCAGTTAGCAGAAAGAATAAATGCTTCAGAAGCAGAGGTCAAAATGATTGAAAATGGCTTTTTACCTAAAGATGACTTTATTCTTATCAATAAGATTGAACAGGTTTTCGGCATTAATTTGAGAAAAGAAAATGTCCTTGGAAACAAAGTTTTCCCATCGCAAAATCATAATTTAAGAACCAAAAGGAAACCTCTGGAGAAAAAAGAAAGTGAAGAAAATACCTCAACTGAAGGGAAAGATGTTGAGGAGCTATTAGGGAATGACATAGAGATAGAATTGGAGAGCTAGGAAAGTTTGGAAAACCCTGATTTTCTAGGCTTTCGAATGCTGGAGGATATTCGAAAGCTTTATAAATATTCTAAATGAGAGTTTTATATGAATATAGAAATAGTTAATGAAGAGAAGAATGAAATAGAGTTAAAGATAGATAATCTTACAGTAGCGGAAGTATTAAGGGTCTATTTATACAAAAGCGGGGTTGAATTTGCGGCTTGGAAGAGAGAGCATCCTTCAAAACCTTTGATTTTCAAGATAAAAAGCTCAAATGCCAAGAAAAATATAAGTGACGCTGTTGCAGCTATCAAGAAAGACTGCGATAAAATCGCTTCTTTAGTTAAGAAATAACTTTTCTGGCCTTTTTTTTTAGCGACATGTTTATTAAGCCTTCTTGCTAATTTTATTTAGGAGGTGTATTATGTGTAATTGCAGAGCTACAGAGATTATTTTGGGGATTATCATCCTAGTTTTTGCTATTTGGCCTATGCAGTATTCTGCCTGGATTGTAGGCATTGCAGCGGTCTTGCTGATTTTGCATGCTGCTTTTTGCAAAAACTGTGCAATGTGCAAGCCTGAGACTGTGAAGAGGGCTGCTCCAAAAAGAAAGCGTTAAAGCTTCATTTATTGTATTTTATTTCCTATTATTTTATATAGTACTTTTTCTTTTTTTACATTTATATGGCAAAGATATCTGCTGGAAGTTACGATTTAAATAGATGGCTACATGGCGGTTATGAAAATGATATTATTACTGTTATTTATGGCGGATCTGGGACAGGAAAAACCAACTTTTCTATTATTGTAGCCGTATCACAGGCTAAGAAAGGAAATAAGGTTCTTTTTATTGATAGCGAAGGAGGATTTAGTGTGGAAAGAGTCAAACAACTGGCCCCTGAAAACTATCAGGAAGTCCTAAAGAACATTTTTCTTTTGAAGCCAATTAATTTTGAAGAACAGAGGGATATATTCAAGAGAATAAATAATTACTTGAAAGACGAGGTCTCTTTGATTATTTTAGATGGAGCAACTATACTTTATAGGTCTGATTTTTCTTTGGCTCGGGAGAAAAGCAGAGAGGAGATGTTCAAGATAAGCGGAGAACTTGCAGGCCAGATGCAGACCCTAGCTGAAATTTCAAGGAAAAAGAATATTCCGGTTATAGTTACCAATCAAGTTTATACTTGGGAAGATTCTAAAAAGATGGTTGGAGGAGATATTCTTCATTATTGGGGCAAGTGCCTTATAGAATTAGAAAATAATAAGGGTATGAGAACTGCTCATCTGAGGAAGCACAGAAGTCTACCTGAGAAGTCTTTAGACTTTCAAATATTTGACTCTGGAATAAAAAAAAGAGGGTGGTTTAAGTGAGAGTAAATGGTCCCTCGGCATGTTTATAAATTTAAATTATGTTCATTAAAGATGGGGAAAAGACCAGAAAGGCGTGAAGATAAAAGACTTATCAATTATATTATTGCGTTCTTCATTTTAATCATGGCTCTTTTGGCTTTTTGGTACTTTGGTTTAAAGGATATTACTGGAAAATCAATATCTGAGGAAGGCACAGGTTACCTCACCTCTTGTGCATCACTTTCTAATTCTGGATATGGGTACATCTTGTCTAATGATGTAGACTCTGGAGGATCAGACGGATGCTTTCACATTTTAGGAGAGAATGTGGTTATTGATTGCGGGGGGAGAAAAATTATAATGTCTGGCAATGGGCAAGACAGCGCCGGCGGTGGAATTTATATCAAAGGCGAAAATGTAAGCATTAAGAATTGTTTTATCCAAGGCAACACTAATACCGGTTATGGGGTATATCTTGATGGTGCCAAAAGAGCTTTGTTAACCAATAATTTTGTCAATAACACTAAAGTGGGCATTTATGGGAAGGCTACAAATGACTCCAACTTTATTTTTAACCATATATCAAACAGCAGGGAGGCAGTTATACTGTTTGATAGCTCGAGGGCTATCTTTAAGGATGGGTTTATTTTACAGAATAGTGAGTATGGAATGTCTCTCAATAATAGCAGAGAACTGACAATAATTAATAACAGTTTTGATTGTAATAGGAGAAGCATTTACTCCTACTCTTCAAGCCAATTAGACATTAATTCTAACAGTTTATCGGTCTCGAGTTGCAATGGCGAATTTGAGGGCATTATATTAGATTATACAAATCAGAGCAGGGTTTTATCCAATTTAATTACAGGGCAGGCAAGAGCCCTATCCTTGAGAAATTCTTTTAATAATGAGTTGGCAAGCAATCAACTTATCAATAATTCTTTAGGTTTTATCCTTGACTTGGTTAGTGGGGGCAATACCTTTCAAAGCAATTCGCTTCATAATTATTTTGATTTGAATGTTAGCAGTGTTAGCTTGGGAGGAAACAATTTCAATAATAACTATCTTTATTCGCTCTCCCTACAAGGACAAAATAAATATGGAAATAATCCTGAGTTGAGCAGAGTTTCTGAGGAGTCCTTAAGTATTTCTGTCTGGACTAGGAAGGAACATTCTTCTACAGGAAAAGAAGCTATTCTAAATCTTTTTGGCAGAGGATCATTTCTTATTTATCAAGAAGGCCGCAATAATTATTTTGTTCTTATAAATATCAGCAATGGAACTTCAAATGAGTTTGCCCATATCCCCATAGGCCAATTTAATGATGGCAATTGGCATAATTTAGGAGTTGTTTATAATAAAACTAACCACTCTGTTCAGACTTATTTGGACGGCATTTTAAACAGCACCTTTTTCTTTTCTGCAGGAAATGCCAATTACAGCCTTATGAAGATTGATAATTCCCTATTTATTGGAGCAGAAGCAAAAAATAGAACTTATCCAGTCAACAACACCTTATTCGGAGGATTATTGGATGAAATAAGGATTTATAATTCTTCTTTGAATGCATCAGAATTTAATAAAATCTTCACTGCCGGAAGAATTGCAAACTCAAGCTTCATATCCCAAGGGCTAGTTGCATGGTATACTTTCGATAAGGAGCAAAGAGGCGCAAATAATCTGGGAGATTTTAACACTTTATCCATCCGAATTTATAGAAATACTTTGAATGAGGGTGAATATTTGGCCCTTAGTGTGGTAGATGTTACCGTGGATGATCTGACAGAAGGCTACTCAGGCTATTTGCTGGAAGGCCAGGAGCTTAGGGTGATATATGGAAATAATAATTATTACCTTCTTTATGTGGGAATGGAAAATAATCAGGCGCTTCTCTTCGCCAACCCTCCTGGCAGCGAAATTAAAATAAGCCTCGGAGAGAGCAGGAAGATAGATCTTAATAATGATTATGTTTATGACCTCATATTAAATTTTTCCGAATTAAGAAACGATAGCACGATAAAAATTTATGTGAAACTTATCTCTGAACCTTTCTCTATTCAGATGATGCCTGGAGAAAGTCTTTACTATGCGGGAGACTCGGGTGTTGGGGGCGCTAGAGGAGAGAGTCCCGTAAATTTAACTAGCGGCCAGAATAGTTCTGATAGCATAGTCAGAAAAAATCAAATCACTGAATTCATTTCTATTTTCATACTTATAATTATAATTCTCGCCATTATTATTGTGGGAGTTCTTATAGGATATGAAATTTATAGAAGTACAAACGGAAGTAATTTATCTAAGAAATTTCCTTCATATGATTCTCATCAAAAAGATTCTTTTTAGCCCATAAGGAATTTTTAAATATCATGCCCTCTCACTATTATTATGGAATATCTTAAATTCGTTAAAGTTTATGATGACTTGGCTTCGACCACTAAAAAGTTAGATAAGACTGCTATCTTAGCATCTTTTCTTAGAGACCTTGAAAAAAATGGAAAAAGTGAATGGATTTATCTTTTTCGAGGCAGAGTATTGCCCGATTATGATGCTGGAGAGTTTGGAATATCCACTCAATTAGTATTAAAAGCAGTAGGCGCTTCTTTCGGGATTTCTATTCTAGAAGTCATCAATAAATTTAAGGAAATAGGGGATTTGGGCAAGGTAGCAGAATATTTTGCATTAAAGAAGAGACAATCTGTCTTGTTTTCTTCTAAATTGCAAGTATCAAAAGTATTTGATAACCTAAAAAAAGTGATAAGCATAGAAGGAAGCGGAGCTATTGATAAGAAGATAGGACTCATCTCTGAACTTCTTAATTCAGGTTCACCAAGCGAAGTAAAGTATATCATAAGGACTCTTTTAAGTGACTTGAGAGTGGGGGTTGCCGATGCCTTACTAGTAGACGCAATAGCTTTAACATTTTTTTCTGGCGAGAGTGAAATGAGATTGAAAGTTGAAGAAACTTATGATCTTGCTAATGATTTTGCTAGAGTTTTTGATGCCGCCAAAAAAGGAGCCAAGGGTTTAGAATCCATCACTATAGTGCCTGGAAAACCTGTCAAAGCCATGCTAGCAGTTAAATCCGCCAGTCTAGAGGAAGCTTTTGAAATATGCGGAAAACCTGCAGCTTTAGAACACAAGTATGATGGATTTAGAATGATGATTCATAAAAAAGAAGGCGAAATCTTTTTGTTCACTAGGAGATTAGAGAATGTAACCAAGCAATTTCCGGACATTGTTGAGGTTATTAAGAAGAACGTCAAAGGAGATGAGTTTATTCTTGACACTGAAGTTGTAGGGTATGATGAGAAAGCGGAGAAATACAAACCTTTTGAATCTATAAGCCAGAGGATAAAAAGAAAATATGATATTGATAAATTGATCAAGCAGCTCCCTGTCGAGGTAAATGTTTTTGATGTCTTGTATTATAATGGAGAGAGCTGGCTTAACAAAAATTTTGTTGAAAGAAGAAAACTTATAGAGAAAATAATCAAGATTGAGAAATGGAAAATAAGGCCTGCAATACAGATTATAACCGGCGAAGAAAAGGAAGCGCAGAAATTCTATGAAAAGGCGATTGAGATGGGGGAAGAGGGTCTGATGGTAAAGAAAATAGATTCTCCTTATAAACAAGGCAGAAAAGTAGGTTATATGGTAAAATTAAAGCCAGTCGTTAATGATTTGGATTTAGTTATAGTTGGAGCAGAATATGGAACAGGAAAGAGAGGAGGATGGTTAACTAGCTATATTGTAGCTTGCAGGTCAGGAAGTGAATTTTTGGAGGTAGGCAAGGTTTCATCAGGTTTAAAGGAAAAGGAAGAAGAAGGCACAACTTATGATGAAATGACTAATTTACTTAAGCCTTTGATTATTGAAGAAAGCGGGAACGAGGTCAAAGTCAAGCCTAGACTTGTCGTGGCTGTAACGTATCAGAATATCCAGAAAAGCCCTGCTTATTCATCAGGATACGCCTTAAGATTCCCTCGAATCAGCGCATACAGGCCTGATCGGGATGTTAAAGAAATTACGACTTTGGAGGATATTGAGAAGGAAGCCAGGAAGTGATTTCGAGGAGATATATAGAAAGCTTTATAAATAAAATTCATTTATAAATAGAGTACGGTACACTTCACATGGCTAAATCTAATCTAAGGGTAGAAAATATTGTCGCAACGACTTCTCTGGGGAAAGAGGTGCCCTTAACTAAACTTGCTAGGACTCAAAGCAATACGGAATACAATCCTGAACAATTTCCAGGGCTTGTCCTTAGGGTTGAGAAACCTAAATCTGCCGTGCTTGTCTTTTCTTCCGGCAATTTAGTATGCACTGGAACCAAGAGTATTGCGCAGGTAAAGCAGGTAATTGAAGCAGTTATCAAGCAGATTGCTAAGATTGGGGTTAAGGTAACTGATAAACCTAAGATCACTGTTGAAAATATTGTAGCTTCTGGCAGCATTGATTTGACTTTGAATTTGAATGTTCTGGCTTTACAGTTAGAAAATACGGAATATGAGCCTGAACAATTTCCAGGGCTAGTGTATAAACTTGTTGACCCTCCTGCAACTTTCTTATTATTTTCCAATGGAAAACTTGTATGCACTGGAACCAAGAACAAACAGCAACTTGAGGATTCAATGGTGCAATTGAATAAGAGCATCCGAGATGCTTTGAAGAAAGCTAAGGGATAATCTTAGAAAAATTGACTTAATCTTTTCTGCTTTCCATAATTCTTTAAAATTATTGATTTAGATATCCATTTTTCTAAGGGAAGTCTAAGACGAGTTTGCACTCTTGCAAATGCTTCTTGTAAGGAATTGAACTTTTCAGGCGATTTTGAAAAGGCGGCCCTACTGGTTTCTCTTAATATACCCACTCCTAGTGGGACGTTATACTCCGGCCGCACTTCTCTTAAAACTAAACACTGACACTGTCTCTTTGTTTTTTCTAGGTATTCAGTTAGAGCTAGACGATTAACATAATAAGCACCGGTAACGTCATCGGCATAGGTTTTTCTTGGAAAAAATGATTCATAATCCTGCCAGACGCCAAGGTTTTTCATAGATATTTCTATTACTTCAAATGAAAAGATGCCTGGCAGAAGGACAAATTCATAATGATTTCCAACATATTCTGCATTAAATACCAAGATTTCGGATAATTCTTGATATTGCTTTATTCTTTTTAACTTTTCTTTGGAAACAACATCGTCGACAGCAGTTATGCTCCACTTTGTCGGAACTAATTTTCTATTTTTCTTTATACCTAGGAGTCCTGCTGAAAGAATTTTGATGATAGATGAAGTGGCAATGTTAGACTTATCCATTTCTACTATTGCATCTTTTGATTTTAACGCATGATCATTTACGAGGTAATCTATTTTAGGTTTGACTGGGGCGTTTTCTTGCAATTTTGCGGATTCTATCTCCCCTGCTTTCGATATAAGAGGGGAATTTGAGGCTTGTTCTTCATTTTTTACTATTGGCCTCTTTAACTTGAATTCTGTGGCAATAGATTTATGAGTCATTGCCACTTCATGAAATACTGAAAGAAATTTAGAATTTTGCTTCTTTATATGTTGAGACGTGCGAGCATAAATTAGCTTTTGGCGCTGGGATAGTATATCTGAGATAGAAAGACTTTTTTCATACCACGCTTCGGGAGAAGAGAGCAGATGTGTATCTCCATACTCATTCGGGCTTAATATGCCCGTATAGACGTTAGGATAGTTCCAGCGCCCAACAAATATCTCAGGGGGAGTGGATCCTGAGAATTCCTTAATGTTTAAGGTTTTGCCTAGAATGAAAGAATGCTCTTTTATTTTACAGTTATTGGAGTTGCATATTTTACAATAGGGCATTAATGATAAAAGGGAAAAGAGTTTAAAGAAATTATTGTATTTACCTCTTAGATTTGTTCAGTGTTTTCTTCACATCTTTTACTAGATCTTTAACTTTTAAATTAGGTATTCTATTGATTTCCTCAAGCAATATTTTAAGGGGATGCTGTGAAGTTATCTTTTTAATATCTTTAATTGCTTTTCTTGCAGATTTTTCACCTAATTTAATAATTTTCTGAGCTACTTCTTTATTTTTTGCTTCAAATAACATCATGCCTTCCGCATCTATATTTATCACAAGATCTGCGCGGTCGTGAATCAAATCCGCTTCAGACATCAATGCCCCCATTACTTCCAAGGACCTCAGGGCGCATTCTAATACATGCAATGGTTTTTTTTGATTATTTTTCAAATTAGCTTCCTCGTTAAAAATTGGAGGCCGTATCTTTACATTATTTACATTAACTGCAATTATTATCTCCGCGCCTGCTTTCTTTAGAATTTCTGTGGGCACTGAATCAACGATACTGCCATCAACTAGCACCCTGTTGTTATTTACTACTGGAATAAAGACTCCTGGAATGGAGATGCTTGCCCTAGCAGCTTTAGCAACGTTTCCCCGTGAGAAGATCACCTCTCTTTTTTCATTCACATCAAAGGCTGTCAGAAAGAGAGGTATTTTTAGATCTTTAAAATCAATACTTTTTAGTCTTTTATTGAGGTATTGTTCAATTTTATCCCCTTTTATGAAGCCCTGAGTGGAGAGAGTATAATCAAAGAAGCTGTTGATTTTCATATCAAGGATTTCTTTTTCTAGTTTTTTGGCGTTTGGCTCGGCTGAATAAATAGCCCCAATGATTGAGCCTACACTCGTTCCTGCAAGATAATCTATAGGGACTTTATATTCTTCAAGAACTTTCAATACGCCTATGTGCGCGAGACCTTTGATGCCTCCTCCACTTAATGCTAAACCTACTTTTTTTCTTTCGAACACGTAATAACAATAAAATGGAGGTATATAAAATTAGTTAAATGATCGGAAGTCTGCATCCAAATGTTTATATAATTCTTCTTGCTTAAAGAATTATTCTATAGGTTCTTTAAATGAAATTAAAATATGGGGCTATAATAGTTTTGATGGTTATGTTTTTCGGATTAAGATTTAGCTCTGCTTTTGATTATTATGTTGGCCCTAATGGGGGCGATTGGAATTCTGGAAGCCAGAGTCTGCCATTTAGAACTATACAGAAAGCTTTGAATGTAGCACAGCCTGGAGATACAGTTAATCTGATGTCTGGTGAATATAGAGAAAATATCAGATCGATAAGAGACGGACTTCCCGAAAAACCTATCAAAGTCAAAGGATCGGAAAATTCCCTTCTAAAGATTTCGGGAAGCGATGATAGGATATTCGAGATTAACCACGATTATATCCATATTGAGGGGTTCACCGTTGATGGTCTTATAAAAGAGGGAGATACTGCTGATGATTATGCTGATAAGCTAATTTACGTTCAGGGAATTGACAAGGATGGAGTAAAAGGCTTGAAGATTCTCAATATGAAACTTAAAAATTCTGGAGGAGAAGCTGTGAGGTTCAGATATTTTGTGAGAGATAGTGAAATAGCTTATTCTATCTTCGAGAACATTGGAGTTTATGATTTCAAGTTTAATGGCGGTGGAAAGAATGGAGAAGCAATTTATTTAGGAACTTCCAGCAACCAGTGGGCAGATGGGAAAAATCCTACCTCTGATGCGGATGTATCCGCAAATAACCGGATCCATCATAACTATTTCAACACCCAAGGAAATGAGTGT